>NZ_JABECQ010000027.1:0-1699 GCF_029285915.1 Sulfitobacter sp. M85 | reverse complement strand
ATATACAGACGTTGATCCATCGAATGAACCAAACCGCCCACATATCTCTTCAGATATCAAATTTTCAAACAGCGTTGAGACAAAAGAAACTGAGATGCGCCCTAACTTCTTGGCGCGCCCCGCCTCTAATACCTCGAATTCTTATCTGCCTCGTGATCCGAACCACCGCGTCTCCGCTGCCGTCCGCCCCGTCTGGCGCCCCAGCGGTGCGTCTCAGCGCCGCCGGTAGAGGGGGTTCTAAGGTTAGTGGGGTAAAGCCGCAAGCAGAAATTTGAGAAAAGATGAGATTTCGGGGAACTTTTCGGCAAGATGCTGAAATGGCGTGCTATTTCTATAGGGGCGGGCCCTGAGTTTCGCCGCGTTGGTAGCATACGGCTGCGCAGAACCCTCTTTGACCCGATGAATCATCTCCGAGTTCAGCGCCATAGAGGTGGAAACTGGGTGAATCGCCCCGTGTCAGCGCGACTCGCTGAACACTCGCGCGCTGACGGCCCAGACGTGGGCAAACCTACAAAGAATAGATTGCCGCCGACCGACATAGCCTTAAAGGCACGGCCCTGTCTCTCGCGGATGCAGGACTCCGCTAAGAACGATACGCCGCGCGGCCTCTCGCTAATCTAAGGAAATGTGGCAGGGGCTGAGGGACTCGAACCCACGACCCTCGGTTTTGGAGACCGATGCTCTACCAACTGAGCTAAACCCCTATGCCGGTGGCTTGGGTAGTCGCAAACGGGCCGCGGATCAAGAGCAGATCTGACCTTTCCGCCGATATTCTCTTCTTTGGGGAACATTGAGCGCTCAGCTTACGTTTTCCCGTCGAACCAAGCCCGAAATTGGAGGACGACCGATGACTATGAACAATCTTAAAGACGTCTACACCGACCAACTGCAAGACCTCTATTCTGCCTGCAAGCAATCGCTCGAAGCGACCAACGCTCTGGGCCGCGCAGCCGAGGACAAGGAGTTGAGCGAAGCGCTGATCGACGGCAGCAATGGAATCGCCAAGGGCATGGATGTGCTGAAGTCCATCTGCGCCAAACATGACCTCGACCCGGAAGGCGAGCACTGCCACGGGATGGAAGGCCTCGTGAAAGAGGCGCATAAACATGTGCTGGAAGAAGATTTTGGCGACAGCGATGCCCGCGATGCGATGATCATCACGCAGTATCAGCGGATGGTGCACTATGCTCTGGCGGGCTACGGCTGCGTTGTCGCCTTCGCCAATCGTCTGGGCGAGAATGAAGATGGTGCACAACTGCAGGAGCAGCTTGATCATACCTATGATGGTGACCGCCGCATGACAGAGATCGCGACCAAAGGTGGCGTGAACGCTGACGCCGCTTGATTGCAGTTGAATTGGAATGATGAAAGCCGGCTCTTACGGGGGCCGGCTTTTCTGTTTCAGGGGGATTGCCCACCCTGCCAAAGCAAAAGGCCGCAGCAAACGCTGCGGCCTTTCGATTCTTTCAGACGTCAGGCCCGAAGGCCCGATCCAAAGATCACTCAGTGATTTTGGAAACGACGCCCGCGCCAACAGTCCGGCCACCTTCACGGATCGCGAAGCGCAGGCCATTTTCCATGGCGATCGGTGCGATCAGCTCAACGCCGAAGGATACGTTGTCGCCGGGCATGACCATCTCGGTGCCTTCTGCCAGCTGAACGGTGCCGGTCACGTCAGTTGTACGGAAGTAGAACTGCG
>NZ_JABECQ010000025.1:0-1971 GCF_029285915.1 Sulfitobacter sp. M85 | reverse complement strand
TCAAAAATCCCATGTCGATCACTCCAAATCCCCCCAACCAAAACCGTCGGGGCAGTGTGTTCACATGGGTCAATTCTCAGTGACAATTTATGGGGCTACCGGGTCAGCTCTCAGTGACAATCAACAGAGAGAGCTATTGAGAGAGCTTTCTCTGAGTTTAAGAAAAAGGTTGCTGAAGGAACAGACGCTATTGTTGGCAACCTCGAAAGAACACCTGAGGAAAACAAGTCTGAGGTTAAACGCTGGCTTACTGAGATCAGAGATACGATTTTAGATCTTAACGTTATAGTGGTGACGCTCGACAATGAGAGCGATGCTTACACAATTTTTGAAACGTTAAATACAAGAGGCAAAGACCTCGCGCTTACAGACCTACTTCGCAATCATTTTAAAAGAATGATCGACGAAGGGACAGAAGTTGATCATGCAACGTTAAAATGGCGGAGTGTTATAGAAACGATCAGGGATGCGCCGAGTAACTTAGATCCGGACGAGTTTGTAGTGCATTCGTGGCAATCGAGATACGATTTTGTCACGAAGGCGAAGGCTTTCGCGAAAGCAAAGGAACGTATCGTTGGCGCCAATGCAACTGAACACCTAAACCGGTTTCTAAGCGATGCGGAGCACTGGCGGTCAATTTTCGATCCGGACTTCGGTTGGAACGGGTCTGAAAAAGAAGTTGCAAAATCTCTCCGAGCACTGCGGATCTTCAAAGTGAAGCAGTCGACGCCTGGGGTGCTTTCACTGATACGAGCATACCGTGACGGCATCATACGCTATCGGCATCTGCGCGATGCTGTAGAAATGATTGAGAAATTTCACTTTTCATTCAATGCGGTGACGTCGTCTCGCTCTTCCGGCGGCATCTCGGGGATGTTTGCTTCCTTTGGCAAGCAAGTCTTTAATAGCCGCGAAGCGGTCTCCGCCGGTCAGGTGTTACGCGACTTGAAAGATAAGCTCCGGAGTAGGGTTGCTGATCCCGACGAATTTGATGCGAACTTTCGGCAAATAACCTTTACCCGAGGACAAACATCTCAGAAAGAACTGGTCAGATACATTCTAAAGAAAGTCCAGAAGGAAGAGGGGAGCCCAACGGTGGGCGAAAGCGATGATCTCACAATAGAGCACCTTCTGCCTCAGGCCTCTGATAGAACTGCATCCACAGTTGGCCAAATTGGCAATTTAATTCTGGTGGACAAGGAAACAAACGACCGACTGGCAAATAGAGAGTTCAAAGAAAAGAAGCTGATTCTGGCTGAAAAAGGCTATCGCCTCCCAGAGATACTAACCGAAGCCGTCGACCTAACTGATGAAGTGATCGAAAAAAATACACGGCGCATTTCTGAATTGTCGCGCTCTCGGATCTGGAAGATCTGAGTGATGATAAAAGGCCGGTGTTAGAGGCGGGGAAGGATTGGCGCTCTTCTTCATTAAGTGATATTTTGCTGCCACAATTTACTGAGCCAGTTCTTGGTGATTACCGATGATTCTTCTAAACATTCGTTCGCGCCCATTTTGCCGAACGTTGCCTACTTGAACATTTTGAATTACTGGATCAATCGAGCTCGGCCAGCCGATAATCCTTTTCTTGAAGCATACTGTAATGCTTTTCGCCAGCCTAAGATTGTCTGTTGCTGCCAACCAGTCCCTTGGTTCGAAGAGGTCCTTCAGCTCAAATTCAGATCCAACATTAAAACTATCAACCGCCTGCTGAAGCTGATCTATTCGAGCATCAATTTCATCCTGAGATTGAGACACTGATGAAACCCTTCCTATTGAAACGAATGTTAGTTTTGAGGCTTTCTTGAACGAGTCGGAAATAGGACTAACAGAGTTCTGCCGATTAAAGCGGTTCGGTGAAAACCTGAATCGGGTAGTTCCCTTGGTCTTCTGTTTGTGATTCATCCTGTTCAGGAGGATGGTTCATGTCAGCACCTTTGCCGGATGCGCTTCGTGCGCGATTTCAGAAAT
>NZ_JABECQ010000024.1:0-2094 GCF_029285915.1 Sulfitobacter sp. M85 | reverse complement strand
GGTAGGATCAGCGACTGGGGTGAAGTCGTAACAAGGTAGCCGTAGGGGAACCTGCGGCTGGATCACCTCCTTTCTAAGGATGTTCCTAGCCAGTTGAGCACGCTCAACTCGTGGAACACTTAGCAGATCGGCAAACAAAGCCGGTCAATATATAGAACCGAGCCGTCCTCATATCTCTTCAGACAATAGAACACGGGCTACCGCCCGTATGGGTCGGTAGCTCAGGTGGTTAGAGCGCACGCCTGATAAGCGTGAGGTCGGAGGTTCAAGTCCTCCTCGACCCACCATCGCTTCTGCAGTTGCAGAACCCCTTTGGGGCCTTAGCTCAGCTGGGAGAGCGCCTGATTTGCATTCAGGAGGTCAGGAGTTCGATCCTCCTAGGCTCCACCATGAATTCTCTTGCCGCCTCTGTTCCGCACGGATTAAAAGAAGGCATGAAGATTTGTGCGATCACAATGGTTTACCGCGATTATTGGGCGTTATCACAATGGTACGCGCATTACTCACGGCACCTAGGTTCGGAACATCTTTACATCCTGTCCCATGGTCGTGATCCGAAGGTTTCTGAGCTTTGCCCACGGGCGAATGTGATCACGGTGCCGCGCGGTGACCTGACTGGTTTCGATCGGGTTCGTGGACAGCTGCTGAACGGCCTTCAGGACGGATTGGGTGGGCTATACGACTGGGTTATCCGCACGGATGCGGATGAACTGATTTGTTTCGACCCGGAACGTTACGCAAATATCAGCGACCTGTTCGCCTCACGCAAGAGAGCATCTGCACTCTTTGCTTTGGGAATGAACCTCGCTGAAATGGAGGGCGATCCTACGCTAACTGCGGAGGCTAACGTCCTGCACTACAGGCGTGAGGCGCATTTCTCCGGGCACTACAGCAAAGCTTGGGCGGTTCGACGTGGAACGCATTTGGTGCGCCATGGCATTCAAACTACTCCTGAGCGTTTGGATGACACGCCATTCACCGTTCCCAAAGGTGTTTACTTGGTTCATCTCAAATACGCGAACAGCGCAGCACTTATCGATGCAAACCAGCATCGGACGCTAGTTGGCAACGCTGGTAGCAAAGGTCTTCCCGGTAAAGCTTGGGCGCAGGCAGATCAAGATGCCTCCCGCTTTTACGACGCTTTTCGAGAGTTGAACGAGCTGGACTGGCCCTTAGCCGAAAGGCGCGCCTATCGGCGGATCAAGCGCGATCCGGTTCGAGATGAGAAGCTTAACGTGCTGCGTGCCAGATCGGTAAAGTTCCCGTTTCGGACGACCCTCCCAAAGTGGTTCGAAAACTGCTGATAGATTAGATCAGCAAGAGCGCTACGGCGCTTTTGCTCGTCCAATCTGGACGTTTGCGTGACATCCTTCGGATGGACGTGATTGACATCGTAAAGAGAGATACTAACAACATGTTTGATCTCACCGCGTTAGGTGATGATCTCAGTTGCTGCCCTTCGGGGCCGGTGTTTGACGGACTGTTTCCTCGGTCTTTCAGGCATATCGCGGCTGAAACGAATATGTTGTCCAAGTCAAGTACACTAACCAGAGCGGTGACGCTGACCTCCTGCACGGACGGTTCGCTATCTGCATCGCTCATTGTCCAGACGACAGTCTGGGCGGGTAAAGTATGCTTTTGATGCAGAATAAGAGGATCAGTTTCTTACCAGCTTCTGATCTTCGCGCGAGGCGCTAAGTCTTGCTTTTTCTGGATCAAATCAAGCGCGAAAAGGGCGTTTGGTGAATGCCTTGGCAGTAAGAGGCGATGAAAGACGTGATACTCTGCGATAAGCCATGGGGAGCTGAGAATAAGCTTTGATCCATGGATTTCTGAATGGGGCAACCCACCTGATACTTTGTTATTATTGCTTCGCAATGTCCGCTCCGCGCCGACCTTTGGTCGGTACACCGATCCTTCGGATCGGCACTGGGGCAGGCAGCGGCGCAGTTAATAATGAGCAAGACCAGGTATTTTTAGGCTGAATATATAGGCTTAAAAAGGCAAACCCGGGGAACTGAAACATCTAAGTACCCGGAGGAAAGGAAATCAATTGATACTCCCCTAGTAGCGGCGAGCGAACGGGGACCAGCC
>NZ_JABECQ010000023.1:0-2145 GCF_029285915.1 Sulfitobacter sp. M85 | reverse complement strand
GACCACCTGGTGCCTATTGACGCTGGGTGGTCCATGGCGATAGCCCTTGTTTTGCTGGAGCTACCAGCTGAAGGGATGCCTGTAACGGGAACACAACGGAGTAAACCCTCCGCCCCCGGGCACCATTTTTACCAGAACAATCAGGCGACACCCTCGCCACCATCAGCGCGTGATTTCCCTCACCCGCAACGGAACCCGCGCCTCCTGCCCAACGTTGTTCCCCTACCTAGATAGAGGAGAGCAACCATGGCAAATGACGACCAAGCTAAAGGCAAGGCGAAAGACATCGGTGGCAAGCTGAAAGAAGAAGCCGGCGATGCCACAGGCAACGAAGACCTGAAGCACGAAGGTCAGGCCGATCAGGCCGAGGGCAAAGTGCAAAAGGGTGTCGGTGACGCCAAGGACAAACTATCTGATTGATTGCAAAAGCGCGCCTCTTACCGGAGGCGCGCTTTCTCTATTCGGGCTGCTGCCCGCGCTCTCACCTTTTGATGATGATATAGAGCGCATGGACGATCCCGGGCAGGTAACCCAGCAAGGTCAGGAGAATGTTAATCCAGAAGTGCTTTCCCAGACCTTCCTGCAAGAACACCCCAAGAGGGGGCAGTAGGATGGCGATGATGATGCGAATGATGTCCATAGTGTCACGCCGGGTGCGCCGGGCTCCTTTCCAAATAGACTAAACCTTGCCCTAAGCTAGCCCCCGATCGTCGCACGGCCAGTGGTGGCGCGTTGAACGGGGCGCAAGTAACACTCGCCGCAGCATGGGTTTTGCGGCAAACTACCAAACAGCCAGAGGAGGGGTAGGGTGGAGCCAGTCAGGATCATGTGGCGCCAGATCATGGAGATGGCGCGAGAGACAATCGCACTTTTGCCGCAGATCGCTGTCGCAACCCTCGTCTTGATATTGACCTGGGCCATGGCCGCGCTTGGCCGGTCGCTGGTCAGCAAAACCCTGTCCCGCACCAAGCTGCGCCCGAGCCTTCAGGATCTCTTTACCCTACTGACGTCTATCCTCATCTGGATCTTTGGCATCATGATCGCGGCCGTGATCGTCTTTCCCGGGCTCACGCCTGCCAGCATTCTGGCGGGGCTCGGCATCGGGTCGGTCGCCATTGGCTTCGCTTTCAAGGACGTCTTTGAGAATTTCCTCGCCGGGATCATCATCCTCTTTCGCCGGGAAATGCGCATGGGGGATCATATCGAATGCGAGGGGATCGACGGCAAGGTCACCCATATCGCCATTAGAGAGAGCCATATCCGCCAGACGGACGGGCAGCTGGTGATCGTGCCCAATGCGATGCTCTTTAAGAACCCCGTCTATGTGCGCACGGATCAAACGCACCGTCGGCAAACCGTGATCTGCGGGGTGGCCTATGATGTCGATCTGGGTGAAGCGCGGGCGGTGATCTCCGAAGCGGTCGCGCGCTGCGAGACGGTAGAGCAGGGGGAGCATCCGATTCAGGTCTTCGCCCAAGAGTTCGGGGAGTCCTCCATCAATTTCGAGGTCACTTGGTGGACAGGCTCAGCCCCGGTCGAGCAGCGACGTTCTCGGGATGAGGTGGTGACCGCGGTGAAACGGGCGCTGGACGAAGCAGGGCTAGAGATTCCTTTCCCTTACCGCACGCTCACCTTCAAAGAGCCGCTTCCGCTCAGCCGGGCGGAGGAGGATGCAGGGGAGGGGTAGGGCCTGCGCTGCGAGTCGCCGAGTTTGCCCTGTGATCCCGTGAATCGCGGTCGTTTCAAGGGCTGGCAGTGAAGGTATCGGCTCAGATAGGGCGGGGGAGGCCAGCTCCGGCGCGTTAGATGCGGGAAATTAGCACGCCATTTCAGCATCTTGCCGAAAAGTTCCTCGAAATCTCATCTTTTCTCAACTTTCTGCTTGCGGCTTTGCCTCACTAACCTTAGAACCCCCTCTACCGGCGGCGCTGATACGCACCGCTGGGGCGCCAGACGGGGCGGACGGCAGCGGAGACGCGGTGGTTCGGATCACGAGGCGGATAAGAATTCGAGGTATTAGAGGCGGGGCGCGCCAAGAAGTTAGGGCGCATCTCAGTTTCTTTTGTCTCAACGCTGTTTGAAAATTTGATATCTGAAGAGATATGTGGGCGGTTTGGTTCATTCGATGGATCAACGTCTGTATAT
>NZ_JABECQ010000022.1:0-2204 GCF_029285915.1 Sulfitobacter sp. M85 | reverse complement strand
GAGCCCATACCTCCCAATTGCTGCGCGAAGCACAAACGGGTTGGAAGCGCTGAAAGCCGACATCAACCGAGCCGCGAGCATGCCTCAGCTGCCAATTAGCCACCTCAGCTGACACCCCTTGAACCGGCCTTTGGAACTTGTCGCAGCAAGACCAGTGCTCATCTTTGAGGGCTACTGACAACCGAAAAGCTATATAGCAGCCCTAAGAATGCGTCTTGCTCACTCAAGAGTCTGTTTGGTATCCGTTTTTCCAACATCACGCTGAAGCTTGCATATTTGTGCTGAGCTCTCGCTAAATCGTGCTGCTGGAGGGCACTAGAATGGATGAAGTCAGCGGTATCGATCTGGGCATTTTTTTCGACGCAGCGCCGACGGCGCAGATGGTGTTCACGCCGGACCTCCGGATCGTCGCGGCGAACCAACGTTATTGCGCCATGCTGGGCCGCCAGCCCGAAGAACTAATCGGGAACCGGGTTTTCGAGGCCTTCCCAGCTAATCCAGATGATCCGAACTCGGACGCCGAGGCGGAATTGCAGGCCTCGACAGACGCAGTTGTCGCGACTGGAGAGGCACAGGAAATGCCGTTGCGACAGCACGATGTCCAGCAAGCCGACGGTCGCTACGGCACAAGATATTGGCGCATCCTGAACTCACCCGTCTTCGCCGACGCATCCGAGCCGGAACGGGTGACCCACGTGATCCATACAGCAGAAGACGTTACGCGGAGCATTCTGGGGGAGCGCGCTGACGCTGCGAAGCGAAGGGCTGCAATGCGCGGTGCGGAGCTCAGCTACTTCGAGTTCGACCCGGCTTCCGGGAGGCTGACCCGCTCGCCGCAATTGGATGCCCTGTTCGGCTTTGAACCAGGAGAGACTGTCACAACGGCACAGGAGTTCTTTGACCGCATCCATCCCGATGACCATGGGGCGACCATAGCCGAGATTGAGCGCGCCGGTCGCACCATTGGGTCGGACCTGCATCTCGACTACCGGATAATGCGCCCCGACGGAACCGTGCGATGGGCCATTGGGCACGGCGAATCTGTTCGAGATCCGGATACGCAGCATGTCAGGATCGTCGGCATCGTGCTTGACGCGACATCGATCTGCGAACGCGAAGAGAGCCTGCGCGAGGCGGTCCAAGCGCGTGACGTGCTGATCGCAGAGGTTAACCACAGGGTGAAGAACTCTCTCCAGATGGTTGCGAGCATTCTTAACCTGGAGGCATCTGCGACCAAGGACGCGGCCGCGCGCGCATCGCTCAAGGCCGCTACGGCACGCGTGAACGCCGTCGCGGCGATCCATGCCTCGCTCTACGAGGACGAAGACGTCAGTTCGGTCCAGATCGACAGATACTTGGAAAGGTTGAAAGAGCACCTTCACGCTTCGCTTTCAGGTGAAGGCGGGGGTGTCCGGATCACACTCGACGTGGATCCAATCCAGCTTGCAACCGACAAGGCCGTCACGCTGTCTCTGGCGGTGAACGAGCTGGTCACCAACTCGTTCAAGCACGCCTTTGAGCCAGATGAAGAAGGCACCGTGACCATCAGTCTGCGGCGTAACGGCGACGACTTAATCACTCTTGAGGTTGCAGACGACGGAACAAACCGGGCTACCGATCGTTCGGACATTAGGCCACCATCGTCAGGTCTCGGTCAGCGTTTGATTGAGGGAATGGCATCGCAACTGGGTGGAACAATCGAGATAGAGAGTAAGAATGGCTGGCGGACAAAAATCCTTTTTCCCGAATGAGGGAACCGCCACTCTGAAAGTTCTCGTGGTTGAAGACAACATCTTCATCGCGCTTGATCTGGAAGGGCAGCTTGATGAAATGGGACATGACGTCGTCGGCATCGCCGCGACTGCGTCAAAGGCGATCCAGATGGCCCGAGATTCCGTTCCTGATCTTGCAATCGTCGATCTTCAGCTTGCCGATGGGAGCCGCGGGCAGGATGTAGCGTTGGTGCTTCGTCGTGAGATGGATATTCCGTCCATCATCGTGAGCGGGAGCCTGCACCAAGTGACCGACGAAGAGAAAGCAGCGATTCGTCCGGACGCAATGCTTTCGAAGCCGCTGCTTTCGGGTGAACTTGGTCGCGCAATCGGAACCGCGAATATCTCAGGTAGCCCCAAGGACGAATGACGGCTATCGCAAACCGCATAAAGCGGACCTTAACAGCCAAAACTCGAACGGCAGCAAAGTCC
>NZ_JABECQ010000021.1:0-2496 GCF_029285915.1 Sulfitobacter sp. M85 | reverse complement strand
TGTTGATTGTCACTGAGAGCTGACCCGGTATTTTCACCGAGATTTGACCCACCCTCAGTTATGCGTCGTGGTTTATGACGCGGTCAATGTTTTGGCTCCTTTCGTGTTTTCTTTGCAGCCTCAGCGCTGGCCTTGAAGCGGTAGCTGTCGTTTCCGGTTTCGAGGATGTGGCAGCGGTGGGTCAGCCTATCGAGGAGTGCGGTTGTCATCTTTGCATCCCCGAAGACCTGTGCCCATTCTGAGAAGCTGAGGTTTGTGGTTATGATGACGCTGGTGCGCTCGTAGAGCTTGCTGAGCAGATGGAAGAGCAGCGCCCCGCCCGTTGAACTGAACGGCAGGTAGCCGAGTTCGTCCAAGATGACCAAGTCGACCTTCGTCAGCATCTCGGCCAGCTTCCCTGCTTTACCAAGTGCCTTCTCCTGTTCCAGCGCGTTGACCAATTCCACGGTCGAGAAGAAGCGCACCTTACGCCGGTGATGTTCGATGGCTTGGACGCCGATTGCCGTGGCTGTATGGCTCTTGCCCGTTCCGGGACCGCCGATCAAAACAACATTCTCGGCCGCTTCGATAAACTCGCATCGGTGTAGCTGCCGCACTGTCGCTTCGTTGATCTCACTCGATGCAAAGTCGAAGCCCGTCAGATCCTTGTATGCGGGGAAGCGGGCAACCTTCGTGTGGTAGGCGATGGACCGCACCTCGCGTTCGGCGATCTCGGCCTTGAGCAGCTGTGACAGCATTGGTGTGGCAGCTTCGAACGCTGGCGCGCCCTGGGCGACCAAGTCTTCAATCGCATTTGCCATGCCGTATAGCTTGAGACTGCGCAGCATGATGACGATAGAGGCTCCTGCTGGGTCATGACGCATGGCGCTTCTCCTCAGTCTTTCGCAACCCGTCATAGCGACCGACGTTGGCCTCTGGCGTTGTCTGCAATGCCAGTGCGTCCGGCGGATCGACCTCTGGGTGATCTGTCGGTCTGCGGTCGATCAATCGATGCAACAGGTTCAGGATGTGCGTCTTGGTGGGGACGCCCGCTTCAAGTGCCAGTTCCACTGCACGCAAAACGTCCTCTTCGTTGTGCTGAAGAACCAAAGACAGAATGTCGACCATCTCTCGGTCACCGCCTTCTTTACGCAGCATGTGATCCTGCAATTGACGGAAGGCATCCGGCATCTTCGTGAACGGCGCGCCATTCCGAAGTGCGCCCGGTTTGCGTTGGATAACAGCGAGATAGTGGCGCCAATCATAGATGACCTTGCCGGGCTTGCGATGAGATCGCTCGATGATCCGCGCATGCTTGCAAACCGCTTGCCCTTCAGCGACCACGACCAGCCGTTCGGGATAGACATGCAAACTGACACGGCGGTTCGCAAAGCTGGCAGGAACGCTGTAGCGATTGCGTTCGAACGTGATCAGGCAAGTGGGTGACACACGCTTACTGTGTTCGATAAAGCCATCGAATGCCGGCGGCAGTGCCATCAGCGTTGGTTTCTCGGCCTCCCACACGTCAGCGATGGACCCCGGCAATGCCTTGTGCGGTGTCTCTGTCCAAAGGGCGATACAGCGGTCTTCAAGCCATTGGTTCAGCTCTGCCAGATCGGCGCAGACCGGCATGACCTGCCACATGCGGTTGCGCGCATCCTGCACGTTCTTCTCAACCTGGCCTTTCTCCCAACCGGCTGCCGGATTGCAGAACTCGGGCTCAAATACGTAGTGGCTGGCCATAGCCTTGAAGCGTGCATTGACGTCCCGCTGCTTGCCTTTGCCCACACGATCAACGGCGGTCTTCATATTGTCATAGATCCCGCGACCAGGCACACCGCCGAACACGCGGAATGCATGCCAGTGGGCGTCAAACAGCATCTCGTGCGTTTGCAGCGGGTAGGCCCGCACCAAGAAGGCGCGGCTGTGTGACAGTTTGATATGCGCAACCTGAAGTTTGACGCGCTCACCGCCGATGTTGGCCCAGTCCTCGCTCCAATCGAATTGGAAGGCTTCGCCGGGCGCGAACACCAAAGGCACGTAGGTGCCGCGCCCCGTCGTCTGCTCCGCTTGATGCCGATCTTCACGCCAAGCCCGAGCAAAAGCGGCAACGCGTTCATAGGAACCATCGTAGCCTAACTTCACAAGATCAGCGTGCATTTGCTTGATCGTACGCCGCTCCTTGCGCGACTTCCGCGTCTGGATCAAAAGCCAGGCTGATAGCCGATCCGCGTAGGGATCCAGCCTGCTTGGACGCTTGGGCGTCTTGAACTGTGGCTCTACCGCGCCTTCGCGCAGATACTTCCTGATCGTATTTCGAGACAAACCCGTCCGCCGGGCAATCTCCCTGATTGGCATTTTGTCACGCAATGCCCAGCGTCTGATGACACTCAAAAATCCCATGTCGATCACTCCAAATCCCCCCAACCAAAACCGTCGGGGCAGTGTGTTCACATGGGTCAATTCTCAGTGACAATTTATGGGGCTACCGGGTCAGCTCTCAGTGACAATCAACAG
>NZ_JABECQ010000020.1:0-2975 GCF_029285915.1 Sulfitobacter sp. M85 | reverse complement strand
CAGGTAT
Source organism: Sulfitobacter sp. M85 (assembly GCF_029285915.1). Classification (NCBI taxonomy): domain Bacteria; kingdom Pseudomonadati; phylum Pseudomonadota; class Alphaproteobacteria; order Rhodobacterales; family Roseobacteraceae; genus Sulfitobacter; species Sulfitobacter sp. M85. The sequence continues at coordinate 2,968 of NZ_JABECQ010000020.1, read as the reverse complement.
TTTTAGGCTGAATATATAGGCTTAAAAAGGCAAACCCGGGGAACTGAAACATCTAAGTACCCGGAGGAAAGGAAATCAATTGATACTCCCCTAGTAGCGGCGAGCGAACGGGGACCAGCCGAGCCATGAGTGTGATTAGAATGCGTTGGAATGCGCAACCAAAGTGGGTGATAGTCCCGTATAAGAAGCATGATTGGACGTATTAAGTAGGGCGGGACACGTGAAATCCTGTCTGAAGATCGGAGGACCACCTTCGAAGGCTAAGTACTCCTTACTGACCGATAGTGAACCAGTACCGTGAGGGAAAGGTGAAAAGCACCCCGACGAGGGGAGTGAAACAGTACCTGAAACCGAACGCCTACAATCAGTTGGAGCATCCTTGCGATGTGACAGCGTACCTTTTGTATAATGGGTCATCGACTTGGTCTCACGAGCAAGCTTAAGCCGTTAGGTGTAGGCGTAGCGAAAGCGAGTCTTAATAGGGCGTTGAGTTCGTGGGATCAGACCCGAAACCGAGTGATCTAGGCATGGCCAGGTTGAAGATAAGGTAACACTTATTGGAGGACCGAACCCACATCTGTTGAAAAAGATCGGGATGAGCTGTGCCTAGGGGTGAAAGGCCAATCAAACTCGGAGATAGCTGGTTCTCTGCGAAATCTATTTAGGTAGAGCGTCATCCGAATACCCTCGGGGGTAGAGCACTGGATGGGTAATGGGGCCCCACAGGCTTACTGATCCTAACCAAACTCCGAATACCGAGGAGTACTGGATGGCAGACACACGGCGAATGCTAACGTCCGTCGTGGAGAGGGAAACAACCCTGACCTCCGGCTAAGGCCCCTAATTCATGGCTAAGTGGGAAAGCAGGTGAGACGACCAAAACAACCAGGAGGTTGGCTTAGAAGCAGCCATCCTTTAAAGATAGCGTAACAGCTCACTGGTCTAAATAAGTTGTCTTGCGGCGAAGATGTAACGGGGCTCAAGCCATGAGCCGAAGCCGAGGATGCATTTATTGCATGGTAGCAGAGCGTAGTGTGACATAGTTCCATGTGTCCTTATCGTCCCTCGGGACGTATTGGACACAAGGAGCTTTCTGTGAAGCCGGCGCGTGAGCGATCCGGTGGAGAGATCACTAGTGAGAATGATGACATGAGTAGCGACAAAGAGTGTGAGAGACACTCTCGCCGAAAGTCCAAGGGTTCCTGCTTAAAGCTAATCTGAGCAGGGTAAGCCGACCCCTAAGGCGAGGCCGAAAGGCGTAGTCGATGGGAACCAGGTTAATATTCCTGGGCCAGATGGAAGTGACGGATCGCAGGGGTAGTTCATCCTTATCGGATTGGATGGGCTGCTGAGCGGTCCCTGGAAATAGCTCCATCATCAGATCGTACCCTAAACCGACACAGGTGGACAGGTAGAGAATACCAAGGCGCTTGAGAGAACTATGTTGAAGGAACTCGGCAAAATACCTCCGTAAGTTCGCGAGAAGGAGGCCCGGTTCCTAGGCAACTAGGGGCTGGGGGCACAAACCAGGGGGTGGCGACTGTTTATTAAAAACACAGGGCTCTGCGAAGTCGCAAGACGACGTATAGGGTCTGACGCCTGCCCGGTGCCTGAAGGTTAAAAGGAGGAGTGAGAGCTCTGAATTGAAGCCCAGGTAAACGGCGGCCGTAACTATAACGGTCCTAAGGTAGCGAAATTCCTTGTCGGGTAAGTTCCGACCTGCACGAATGGCGTAACGACTTCCCCGCTGTCTCCAACATAGACTCAGCGAAATTGAATTACCGGTCAAGATGCCGGTTACCCGCGGTTAGACGGAAAGACCCCGTGCACCTTTACTACAGCTTCACACTGGCATTAGGCCGAACATGTGCAGGATAGGTGGTGGGCTTTGAAACCGAGACGCCAGTCTCGGTGGAGCCTCCCTTGAGATACCACCCTTGTTCTGCTTGATGTCTAACCGCGGACCGTTATCCGGTTCCGGGACCCTGTGTGGCGGGTAGTTTGACTGGGGCGGTCGCCTCCTAAATCGTAACGGAGGCGCGCGAAGGTTGGCTCAGAGCGGTCGGAAATCGCTCGTTGAGTGCAATGGCAGAAGCCAGCCTGACTGCGAGACTGACAAGTCGAGCAGAGTCGAAAGACGGCCATAGTGATCCGGTGGTCCCAAGTGGGAGGGCCATCGCTCAACGGATAAAAGGTACGCCGGGGATAACAGGCTGATACTGCCCAAGAGTCCATATCGACGGCAGTGTTTGGCACCTCGATGTCGGCTCATCTCATCCTGGGGCTGGAGCAGGTCCCAAGGGTACGGCTGTTCGCCGTTTAAAGAGGTACGTGAGCTGGGTTTAGAACGTCGTGAGACAGTTCGGTCCCTATCTTCCGTGGGTGTAGGATACTTGAGAGGAGTTGCCCCTAGTACGAGAGGACCGGGGTGAACGATCCACTGGTGGACCAGTTGTTATGCCAATAGCAGTGCTGGGTAGCTATGATCGGACAGGATAACCGCTGAAGGCATCTAAGCGGGAAGCCCCCCTCAAAACAAGGTATCCCTGAGAGCCGTGGTAGACCACCACGTCGATAGGCCAGAGATGTAAGCGTAGTAATACGTTCAGTTGACTGGTACTAATTGCTCGATAGGCTTGATTTGATCCAGTAGAAGCAAGACTGCTTAAACAGATCAAAAGCATACACATACAATCAGTCGTTCATGACTTGGACAAACACGCTTTGCGCTCCAATAGAGACGGAGCGGGAACGGGCATCCTTCGGATACCCCGCCTCCCGCCGCCGCTCTCCTGCGCAGAGCGCTACTAGGAATTTATTCGGTTTGGTGATCATAGCGCGAGCAAAACACCTGGTCCCATCCCGAACCCAGCCGTTAAGTGCCGTAGCGCCGATGGTACTGCGTCTTAAGACGTGGGAGAGTAGGTCATCGCCAAACCTAATAAGTTCCTAGACTACAGTATCTCTC
>NZ_JABECQ010000002.1:0-492276 GCF_029285915.1 Sulfitobacter sp. M85 | reverse complement strand
TCTGCTCGTTCTCATCGTCCAGCTTGGGGCTGTACCGATAGCACGTCTCACTGACGTCGAACGCCCGGCACGCCAGCGCAATGCTGACCCCCTTCATCGCCACCGCTTTCACGGCCAACTCTCGGCGTTGAGCTGGCCGCTTCATTTTTTTCCGAGCGCCTCCTTCAGCAGGTCGTTTTGCATGCTGACATCAGCAAACATACGCTTCAGGCGGCGGTTCTCCTCGGCCATCGCCTTCATCTCGCTGATCAGGCTCGCATCCATACCGCCATATTTGGCCCGCCATTTGTAAAGCGTGGCACTGCTCATGCCATGTTCACGGCACAACTCGGCAGCAGGAACGCCGCCTTCCATCTGGCGCAGCACGCCCATGATCTGGGCCTCCGTAAAACGTGTCTTCTTCATCGGAATCTCCTCGTTCATCCTGCCGAGAAAATTCTACTTCCGCATCCCCTTAACATCGGGGGGGATTACCCCCTCTGGCCGGCATGGTGCAATTGGCTACCGAGTGCTGCGTGGGGAAACCGGTAAGAACGCCGCTGACATACTTGTGGCACTGGATGCGCTGGAATTGGTGCTATCCAAAGATATACGTTGTTTCGTAATCGCATGTTTTGATGGTGGTTTTACCCAACTTACCGCCAGACTTCAGTAGCACGGAACAAAGGTCATAGGGCTGGAGCTGTGCGGGGGATAATCATCTGACCTTCGCTCCAGAACTCTGCTTTACTTTTCTCTCCGAGAGATAGATTTCGAATAGATCGAGAAATTAGTTGTGCTGCCTCATCTAAATCTATTGCGCCGGTAAGAATATGGGCTACGTCAATATCGATACTCGCGCCCCAATCCTCTAACGTCCGTGTATTGCCACAGATTTTGATGGTCGGCGCAAGCGGCATTCCTGAAGGATTAAAGACGCCCATAGCAAACAAGGAAACCTGTGCACCTCCCAATATCATTCCAGACAATGACACTGGGCTAAAGAACGGGGTATCCATAAAGAATAACCCCTGCCCTTCTGGCGCTTCGGCGAAATCAAGACAGCCAGAAAACCGATTTTTACCGATTTTACACAAGGCGCCCATAGTCTTTTCTGTAAGCGTAGTCAGACCAGCTTCGATATTTTCCTGCGTAGGATTTACACCTCTATAATCGTGTCCATCGGCCAGCATCAGATTCTCAACAGATTGAATTCGCGCGATTATTTCCTTAGCAATAGCAGGACTATCGCAAGACTGCTCAACCACATGTTCGCCACCTAAGAACTCGGCTGTTTCTGACACTATCGCGCGACCACCTCTGGACAAAAGATGGTCGACAAAACGCCCGATAGCAGGATTGGCGCAAATCGCAGAAGTGGCATCCGACCCACCGCATTCCAAAGCAACAGTCAAATCTCTCCATTGAAGTTCGACCTTTTCATTCTGTGCTGCCTGATCAGATAGAAATTCCAGCAAATTCGCCATTTCAGAAACGGCACTTTCCATACCGCTGAAGCCCATTAACGCACAAACTTTTATAGGCTTCGGAAGGACTGAAAACTCAGCTTCCAACGCAAGTGCAGCAGCGCGATCATGAGTGACAACGAGAGCGGCGCCAACATTGGGATGCTGCACAACTCGTTTTATGACCTCCGCCTGCAGTGTTGCATCATTTCCACGAAGCCCTCGTTCAAATTGTGGCAGCAGTTCAAGCGACCCGGGAACCCTCTCCGCGGCCATCGCCACCGCACGGTCAGCCAGTGCCACCGTTGAGAAAGCAATGACATGATTTCTGATACCTGGCGCGCTATCGGTTCGCGCCCAACCCAAACCGGGTTCAGGCCACATTATGGACATGCACGTGCTCTCCAATGCAGATATCTTCGCTCGCGGTACCAATGGTGATACCGTACTTAATGATCGGTTCTCCCTTCCGAATTGCGCAGATTGCGACTTTGTGACCAAAGGGGACACCTAATGCACAGTCTTTACCGTCAGCCAAACGGTTTACCGTCTCTTTCGCATCAAGCACTGTCGTCACATTATCTGCGGTATGCACAGTTAAGGACATACGCCCCCCCCGAGTGATTGCCCGTTCTTCAGTCATGCGCGGTCTTTCCGGTAGACAGCATGCTCAGTAGTATAGAATTGAATGGTCGATGCCCCGTTTGATCCACCCACGCCGAGAGCACTGTCCTTGACACCCACAAACGGCATGTGGTTTTCGGGAAAGCTTCCAGCATTAACGTGGATCATTCCGCTTTCGCTACAATTAACAAATGCTTCGATCACTGGGCTCTGTTCGGAGTACAGACACGAAGATAGACCGAAAGCAACGCCATTGGCGATTTGGAGAGCCTCGTCGATATCTTTATAGCGAAGTACAGCGACAACCGGCCCAAAAACCTCATCGCGGGCGATCTCCATATCGGGCGTCACGCCCGAAATCAAAGTCGCCGGGTAGTAATGGCCGCCGGAGTTCGTATCTACTAAGGTTCCGCCGACTTCTATTGTTGCACCGGCAGCACGGGCTCGATCGACAAAACCAGCAACATCCTCCAGGTGTTGGCCTGAAGACAAGGGTGCGAGGCCGCTATTCGGGTCGGTACCATCGCCGGGTTTGAGAGCGCTAAAGCGGCGTGTCAGCCCGTCGATAACTGAATCAAAAATTTCCTCACGTACAATGACTCGGCTGATTGCTGTACACCTCTGACCCGACACTGCCATAGCTGCAGCAGTTATCTGGTCCAGCGCAGATCCAATATCCGAGGTGTCATTTAGGATGACTGGGTTTTTCCCCCCAAGCTCCAAGCTTACTTCGGACAAATGCGATACTGCCGCGATCGCAACTTTCTTGCCTACTTCTACGGAGCCGGTAAAGCTGACCGCATCAATACCTGGGTGCTCGCAAAGAAACTGTCCCATTCGTCCGGGACCAATTACAACTGTCAGTAATCCCTGAGGGAGAAAATCACGCGCGACTTCTTCGATGAGGACCACTGCCCCAGGGCATAGGCTGGCTGGTTTTAATATGATCGCATTACCATAGAGGAGCGCGGGCGCCAATTTGCGTATTGGAGTAGAGAATGGAAAATTCCATGGGTTAATTCCAAGAACGACACCGCGTGGCCGTCGAGTTGAATATGCTCCCACGCCGTGGGTTTGTGACGGCAGCACCTCTCCCAGAGGAGCGCCAGCTCGTGAAATCGTTGCACGGGCCTCTGCGAGACCCTTACCAATCTCACCTTTGGATTCGCGAAGCAATTTACCCATTTCCAACGTGATCCTCTCCGCAATCTCATCCGTACGTGCCTCCAGTGCATCAAAGAATGCACCCAAGATGCGACCACGTTCAGGTTGAGGAACCCGCGCCCAAGTCAATTGAGCTTCCCGAGCTCTATCTACTATTGCGTCAAGTTCACTGGCTTCGGTTTCGTCGTAATGCGCAACAATTTTTTCGGGGTGCGCTGGATTAGAAATTTTAAGTTTAGACATAACCTACCTGAGAGATCTAAGGGTTTCTGGCAGCCACAGACTGATCTGGGGAATGATAATTAAGATCAGCATGGCGATGACCAATGTTGCCACGTAGGGCAAAATTGCTACGGCGACCTTTTCAAACCGGATTTTGGCCAGCGAACTCGCAACGAAAAGATTTACGCCGAGGGGAGGAGTTAAGAACGCGATTTCGACTGTCACGATCAGAATGATTCCGAAATGAACAGGATCAATCCCATAGCTTTTTACCAGCGGAACGAGAATCGGCGCCAAAATGATGATAGCACTCATGGTTTCCATGAAAGTACCAATTACGATTAGTAACGCACAAATCAGGATAAGCAGTTTTACCGGACTATCAGTGAGGCCTCCAAACACATCCACCACGTCCTGCGGTATACGCTCCAAAGTTATTACTGTCGCAAAAAGTGTGGAACATGCTACAATGATCATCAAGGCGCCGGAAAGGCGCACCGCATTTTCGAAAGCTTCCATCAACCGCGCCCAAGTTAACTCGCGATACACTACAACACTTACAATCAGGGCGTAGACTACGGCGCAAACTGCGGCTTCGACAGGTGTGAAAAGCCCAAGATAAATACCGCCGAGGATAAAAAGTGGTAGAAAAAGCGCGAATTTCGCATTCCAGACAAGCTTGAGGATACGAGGTTTCGGTTCTTCGCCCGGTTCGTCAACTGGCGCCTGCATAACAGCCCCCGTACGGAGCGCCATAACATAAGCTACTACGGCAAGGAGTAGTGCAACCAGGATACCTGGAATGAGCCCGGCAGCGAAAAGATCCGCAATTGAGACATTAGCAATAATACCGTAAATGATCAGGGGGTTCGAAGGTGGGATCATTACACCGAGTGTCCCGCCAGTAGCCGAAACGCTCGCGGCATATGCAGGCGGGTAGCCGTACTTGACCATCGCCGGAATCATGATCGCGCCAATCGCTGCAACTGTTCCGGGGCCTGAGCCCGATATTGCCGCAAAAAACATACACGAAAAAATCGTTACCAGACCGAGACTGCCTGGAATATGGCCAAACGCGCTTCGGAATAGGCCGATGATGTCTCCAGTGATTCCACCCCTTTCCATGATGTTACCTGCAAGGATAAACCCTGGAATGGCGAGAAGCGGAAATTTATCCAATCCATTTAGTACATTCTGGGTGGCAAAGACCAATGGCGCATCGGTCATGTAGCTGATTACCAATCCTGTAATCCCAAGCCCGGCATAAATCGGTAGGCCGATCAGTAGTAAAATCGGGAACAGTGTCAGAAGCACTATGACGACATCACTCATGAAGAGTACCCCCAGTCATAAGTACCAATAGGTCTCTAAGGTGGATAAGGAATATGACAACGAACCCAGTACACATCGCCACGAATAGGTGGTTTTGATTGAACCCAATGGCCGGAGAAATATTGGGATACTTTAGCCCATCAAGGAAATTGAGCCCTGAAAATACCACCATAACCCCGGCGAAGCAGAGTAAGATGATTGTGTGCACAAATTGAATTGGACGCTTACCAATCCACTTTATCATTAACTCTGCGAATACGGTCACACGAAGGTGCGAGCGAGTCAGCGTGCTGTATGCAGCTGCAAAAAATACCATGGATATAAAGGCGAACCGGCTAATCTCTTCAGTCCAGTCAACTGCCAAATTTAATTCTCGCGCCGACACTTGCAGAAAAAGAGAAGCCACCATTAGGGCAATCCCAGCTGCAGATATTATGAACAAGATTGTCCTCAGGATTGCCATTTAGCAGATCTCCATCATTCGAGTTCCCGTCAGCCCGGATGGGCTGACGAAATTTCGTTTATGTAGGCTTCATTCGTCGCCGGGGTAACCGTCGAGGATTTCGCGTGCCTTCTCGACAACTTGTTCGCCATCCGGTCCGATCGCGTCATAGTAATCCGGCCAGATGGCCCGAGCCTTCTCCATCCACTCGGTCTCATCCTCAATCTTTGTTATTTCGATCCCGGCCTCGCGTGCCATGTCCCAATAACGCTCGGCATCTAAAGGTTGCCACCAGCGAATATACTGCGTTGCCTCTTCACCCGCTCGCAAGATTGCCTCTTGATGGTCTTCTGACAGACCTTGGAACCACCGTTCAGAAACCATGATGGGGTGAGTTAAGATTGTGTAATGAAAGGTGGTCATACGGTTGACTACCTCATTGAACTTCATGCCCATGACGTCGGGCACCGGGTTGTCTCCCCCTTCGACGACACCCTGTTGAAGGGCACTATACAGCTCCGACCACGCGATTGGCGTTGGTTTGCCGCCCCAAGCCTCATACGAGGCAATCATAATCGGGTTAGGGGGTACACGCATCTTCAAGTCGGCAAGGTCAGCGGGCTTTTCTATTGGATTGTCGGACTTGTAAAAGAACGACCGCCAGCCCGAATTTTCCCATCCGACGATGCGAACACCTGCCTCTTTAATGACGCGCGGCACGAGATAGGGCGTCAACTCGTCCTGAAGATAGTTTACTTGGTCAGTTGACGTCGCGAGATACGGCAGAATGAACACGTTAAGTGAAGGCGCGAGAGCTGCCGCGTTGTTGGTCGCGGGTAAGGTAACATGCAATGCACCTTGACGTGCCTGTTGCAACATTTCGCGCTCTCCACCCAACTGTGCGCCGGGGTAAATTTCGCCGCGAATCTCGTTGTCGGTATAGATTGCTACCAATTCTGCAAACCTTTTCAGCGTTGCAGTATGTGACGACCATTCCATGTTTACCGAATGGCCAATCTTCATTGTGATCTGATCTTCCTGCTCAGGGATCGAGCGCCAGTCGAACGGATTGTGCTCCTGAGCCATAGCTGGCAGCGCGAATATCGCTCCCGCAAGACCAACTGCCGCAGCATTAAAGAAATGTTTCATTATTTTCCTCCTCCTGTTAAATTTTACTGGGCAAATGGGTTGCTCCAGCTTCTCCCAGAATGATTGCGGCTCCCTTCTCCGCGATCATGTACGTCGGCGCATTGGTATTTGCGGAAGTGATTTTCGGCATGACTGAGGCATCCACAACGCGGAGCCCTCTTACGCCCCGCACTCTGAGCTGAGGATCAACGACCGAGCAATCGTCTGAGCCCATGCGGCAAGTGCCAACAAGATGGTATACCGTACCAGCCATACGCCGGACCGCTGCCAAGATCTCTTCGTCAGTCTGGACCTCAGACCCCGGCACGACTTCATTTTTCCAACGATCGCGGAAAGGCTGCTCATTATACAGCTGTCGAACGATCCGGACACCCTCGACTATGACATCCCGATCACGCTGGGTACTAAGGTAATTGAGTCGTATCTCGGGATCGGCAAACGGATCGGCTGACGTAATTTGGATGCTACCTCGGCTTTCAGGATGACATTGCCATAGCGAAGTGGTGAAACCGGAATAGCGGTGAAGAGGCGCACCCGGTTTATCTACCGACAGAGGCATTACAAACAGCTGAAGATCAGGGCGATCGCCTTGTGCATACTTTGTTCGCACCGCACCACCGACCTGCCCGGCCCCAACAGTCAAGGGCCCCCGCGCATTAAAAAGCCAATCCAGTCCGATGCCCGCAAGCTTAAGCGGATTCCACACATGATCGTTTAGAGAGTCTTTTTTGTCCGATAATTCAACTATGGTACGCATCTGGAGGTGGTCTTGCAGGTTCCTCCCCACCTCTGGCGAGACATGTTGCGGCTTAATTCCCGCCTTTTCGAGAACGGTTTCAGGCCCTATGCCCGAGAGCTGGAGCAGCTGAGGAGTTTGCACAGCTCCACCGCAAAGCAGCACTTCTTGGTCAGCGCGTACCTCATACTCCCTTCCCTCTTTTAAGTAGGCCACTCCAACCGCGCGATCGCCTTCAAATAGGATCCGCGTAACCTGAGCTCGCGTTCGAAGGGTCAAATTTTTGCGGGTTAACGCTGGCTTTAGAAATGCCGTAGCTGCACTATCACGCCATCTTCCCCGCAGCGTCAGTTGATAGCTTCCCACGCCATAGGACTCAGCACCATTAAAGTCTAAATTACTGGGGTAGCCCGCATTTCTTGCGGCTTCGAGCCAGTCATGACAGGCAGGATTCTCATTACGAAGGTCCGAAATGCTTAGAGGTCCATGAGCTCCACGGAACTGGGAAGGCGGACCTTGATAAGACTCTACGCTTCGAAAATAGGGCAGCACGTCTCCGTAGCCCCATCCATCTGCGCCAAGGGCGGCCCAATCGTCGTAATCTTCGCGCTGACCCCGGATATAAATAAGCCCATTTATCGAAGAGGAGCCGCCTACCACCCTACCACGAGGGCAATCCATTTGCCGTCCAGCGATCCCATCATCAGGTTGGCTTCGGTAAAGGTGTGAAACACGCTCATTATATATTGAACGAAAATAGCCAACTGGAAGTTTGAGCCAAAATCCGCGATCCTCCCCACCCGCTTCAAGAACGAGGACGCTGAAGTGACCGCCTGCGGAGAGGCGGTTCGCAAGGGTGGAGCCTGCGGTACCCGACCCAACTATGACATAGTCATATCCCTGCACTGCCTCGACCCCGCGATTAATTCTAAAGTTCTACTTATAGACATAAGTGCGATTCGGGGTTGCATACAAGCATAAAGTGCTAACAATAGGACTATACAACTTTTTTGACCACGAGGCCTCTTTGAAATGAGCCAAACGCCATTGAGACAGGGACGATCCCCTCTCTATCTCCAACTGACAGAAGTATTGCGACAGCGGCTTGCTCGCGGCGTTTGGGCGGAAGGCGAAAAGCTGCCAACCATCGAACAGCTTACCTCAGAGTACAAAGTCTCGAGAGTTACAGTACGCCAAGCAATTAAAATACTTGAAGAAGAAGGACTGGTTTTTGCACAACGTGGCCGCGGGACTACCGTTCTCGCGAGACCAGATGGCCTTCGCCCACTCAAGGTCGAAACCAGCCTAACAGACCTTGTAGAGATGTATCGCGGTGACGAGGCCGACCTTATCCTCTTGGATGACACAGAGGCAAACCTTCCAGAAGGTGACTACGATGGGTCAATATGCGATAGCGGATATCACATGCTGCGCCGCGTGCATGCGCGTAAAGCAAAGCCATATTGCATTATTACCCTCTACTTCGCTAAGCCCATTTTCGAAAAGCATGAAGCTCGGTTGCGGAAAGACCTTGCTCTACCAGTGCTTTGGGATGAACCCGAAATTAACGTCGCAACAGCGCGTCAAACGCTGCTCATCGATCGGTGTGACATGGAAACCGCGAAGCTGATCGATCTGGAAATAGGTGCGCCGATCGCCGAAGTACGCCGAGTGTTGTGTGACAACGATGGAACCATAATATATTTGGCAGATGTGGTCTATCGAGGCGACTATATCCGCTTAGATATGGACCTCTTGGCATGAATACGGGAATGTCTATTACCCGGATTAATGCTTTCGCATATCGCGCTCCGATCGACACTCCCGTGGAGACTTCATTCGGAATCATGCGGGACCGGCCGGCTGTCTTTGTTCGCCTTGAAACGGAAGATGGGGCATTCGGCTGGGGAGAAGTCTTTGCAAACTGGCCGTCTGCGGGAGCCGAACACCGGGTCAACTTGTTACGCGATGATATCGCGCCGCTTATCATGGGGCGACGATTTGAAGCGCCAGGGGACCTGTTCAAGTTTTTGGATCGCGCAACCCAAATAAGAGCCTTGCAATGCGGCGAGGAAGGGCCGTTCAGACAGGTGATTGCCGGGCTCGACATAGCGATGTGGGATCTGTTTTCAAGAAGGGCAAGTTTGCCAGTCCGGGAACTATTGAACGGTAATGCGCCCGCTGCTGTTCCAATTTACGCCAGTGGAATACACCTACATGCAGCTCAGGAAATTATCCAGAATGCTGCTTCCAACGGTTTCAGCATCTTCAAAGTGAAAGTTGGGTTTGGGCCCGATGAGACCGCTGCCGTTAAGGAAATCCTGTCGGAGCTTGCTTCGGACCAAACTTTAGCCATCGATGCGAACCAGGGATGGTCAATTGCTGAAGCAAGTGCCTTTTTGCAAAGTTTCAGCGCAGATGAGCTTATGTGGGCAGAGGAGCCTATGCCAGCTTACGCGCCGCTTTCGGACTTGGATCGGTTAGCGGATATGATTGATGTTCCGCTTGCGGGCGGTGAGAATATTTCGGGTTATCGAAATTTCGCACATGCAATTACGAAGAGTCCCATGGCCGTGCTTCAGCCGGATGTCATCAAGTGGGGCGGCCTTAGCGGATGCTACCGAATCGGATCAGCCACGTTAGCCTATGGCAAACGGTACTGCCCTCATTACTTAGGCGGCGGAATTGGATTGGCGGCCTCAGCAGAGCTGCTGGCCAGCGTGGGTGGAGATGGAATTCTGGAACTTGATGTTAATCCTAACCCGTTACGGGAAGAGATCGTGTCGACCACCCACCATGTGAAAGATGGAAAATGGAAACTGCAACATAGCCCTGGATTAGGGATCGATGAACTTCCTAAATCCCTTCTGCGCTACAGGACTTCGTCTATAGAGCTAACTAAAGGCGGTTAAGGTAGGTTTGGCAGCGTTTATACTTCGGCGTCGCAGTGAGAGATGATCTCGTCGGCCCATCGGGCGAAACACACTCAGCTGCCTTTATAGCACCCGGACGACCGAAGCCTTGGTGAATGACACTTCAAGGACACACCCAGCGGCGTGGGACACCCATCTCATAGACCATTGAATTCTATAGGCTTCGTTAAGGGAGGGCGTGGGACACTGTGTTGTTAAAAATCAGCTACTTATGCTCAGGGTTCGATTCCCCTACGGGCTGCCACTTTTCTTCTCCAGAATTCAAAGACAAGCCTCCAGAGGCACTAAAGAATCCCCTCGGAATCGCGCAGCTGATCCGGGGTTTTGGCGCTTGCCCGCCTGCGCCCTGCGCCCAACTGTCGCCCATTTATCGCCCTGACATTATTGTGAGAATTGCGCGATGGCTGGTGGCTTGTGCCTCTGCAACCTCGCTATCCGAAGGCACATAAGCTTAGTGGCCGACACCTAAGACAGATGATTACCCGGAACTTCAGAACCCTATAAGTCTCATATTTATTAACGACTTAATATCTCATCTACGCCTGCGCACGCCCTCCCCTCCACCATCGAACGCCACACATCTGCACCCCATGGCGCCCCCATAAGGCCCTCAACTCACTCCTAAATTCCCACCTGCCCGCCGCCCCGCGAAACAGTCTGTTTCTGAGAAAAAGGATCGAATAAGGCGAAAAGGTGGTAACAAATGATACATATCCTACCTGAACGTATAGGCCGGATAGGTCGTTGAGACGGAGCGGTGCGAAGGCGCCGTGGCCGAAACGGTCCGAATGAATGCGATTGAACCCTGGGGGGTTTGGAATGAAGTACTTTGACGCACACAGCCATGCCTATGGCTCGATGGAAGTGATCGCCGGTCCTGTGCTGGGCCGTGCACAGCCCGCCATGGCGGGGACTGCGGTGCTGCCCGCGCCGCGGGCGCTGGCGGCCCTTCGTCTGCGTTCGACCGGCCTTTATGGCCGCTACGCGAAACCGCTTCTCGACCGGCTGCTGATCCTCGCGTCCCTGCCCATCGCCCTGCCGATCATCGCGCTTTGCGCGCTGGCGCTGTGGATCGAAAGCGGTCAGCCCTTCTATACGCAAAAGCGCCTTGGCCGGGGGGGCAAAGGATTCTCCATCCTGAAGCTGCGCACCATGGTGCGCGATGCCGACGCGGTGCTGGAGAGCTACCTTGCCGCGAACCCCGCGATACGGGCCGAATGGGACGAGATGCAAAAGCTCAAGGACGATCCGCGCATTACGCGGGTCGGCGCTTTTCTGCGCGCCACCTCGCTGGATGAGCTGCCGCAGCTGTGGAACGTGTTCAAAGGTGACATGAGCCTGATCGGCCCGCGCCCGATGATGCCCGACCAGCTTGAAATGTACGGCGATGCGAAAGCCTATTTCGCGCTGCGCCCTGGCATCACTGGGCTGTGGCAGGTCTCGGCCCGTAACAACAGCCGTTTCACCTATCGCAATGAGGTCGACGCCGCCTATCGCCGCAATCTGTCGCTGCCGATGGACCTGACCATTTTGCTGAAAACCGTCGGCGTCGTCTTGCGCCGAACCGGGTGCTGAGCGATGCTCGCCGCGCCCGGCAATTACGAGAAATCCAGCGCCTCATGTTCAAGAAATCGAAAGGGAAGACGATGAGAGACCTCTACGCATCCGATGCCCTCGGCGCGGACAACAGCGATGTGACGGCGCAGTTCGGCGGCCCGGGGATGCGCCACAGCATCCGCCCGCGCCGCACCGTGATCGACCATGAAGATGAGTTCGACGGCGATTTCTCCGAAGGCGACCTGACCTTTGAAGACAGCCTGCCCGCCGCCCCTGCCGTTTCCCGCTACATCGGTGACGACCGCGCGCCGCGCTGGCAAGATTTGCCCATCGCCACCCCCGGCCCCGGCGGCGACATGCCGCTGGTCGACGATCATCGCAACAGCGCCGCCGCGCGGGCCTTTGACCTGCTGCGCACGCGCCTGCGTCAAACCACGTTAGAGCATCGCTGGCTCAATATCGCCATCACCGCCCCCACCTCGGGCTGCGGCAACAGCTTTTCGGCCACCAATCTGGCGCTGAGCCTGTCGCGCGTGCCGGGATCGCGCACCGTGCTAATGGACATGAACATGCGCAGCCCCGGTCTGGCCCGTGCGTTCGACATGCAGGCCCCCGGCGCGATGAGCGATCTGCTCAGTGGCCGTGCCGACCTCGGCAAGGGGATGCTGCGGGTAAGCGATACGCTTGCCCTCGGCCTGAACGACCGGGCCGAAGTGAACGCCGCCGAAATCTTGCAAGACAGCGCCACGGCGGAGACCCTGCTGCGCCTGCGGGCCTCCCTCCAGCCGGAAATCGTCCTTTACGACATGCCGCCGATGCTGGAGCATGACGATCTCTCGGCCTTCTTGCCGCAACTAGACGGTGTTTTGCTGATCTCAGACGGCAGCCAGACCATGGCGCGTCACCTGCGCGAGTGCGAACGGATGCTCGAAGGTCAGGTTCCGCTTTTGGGCATTGTGCTGAACCGGGCGCGGGCCTCTAGCCTGCCGAAATATGCCTGACACCCCCTGTCGCCGTCCTTGCTTGCGCCCTATTATCGCCCAAGTCATCTGATCTAGGCGGGGAAACTCCGCCGGGCAACGGTCGGGGGCTTTGGGCAGGTTGGAAAGAGGCACATGGGACCGATCTATACATTCGATGACTTCATCGACATGATCCGCCGCCGCGCGGGCGTGATCATTTTGATCACGCTTCTGGGCTGTATCGCCTCGGTCTATTGGGCGCTTGCGACGCCGCATGTCTACCAATCCTCCGAAGTCATCCAGATCGAGCAGCCCAAGATCGCCAATGATCTGGCCCCCTCTACGGTCGAAGGGTCTTCGGCGCGGCGTTTGCAATTGATCGAACAGCAGTTGATGGCGCGCGGCACTTTGGTCGATATCATACAACGCTTTGATCTTTATGACGATCTGACCGCATTGCGCATGTCCGAAAAAGTCGATCTGCTACGCCGTTCGGTCACCATCACCGGCGTCGCCGCCCCGCGCGAAGGCTATGCGGATGACGGGACCATCTCGGTCATGACCTTCACCGCCGAGATGGACAACCCCGCCGATGCGCAGGCCGTGGCCCGCGAATTCGCCGACCGCACGCGTCAGATGTCCGCCGCCCGACGCCAGAGCCAGACGCAAGAAACCTTGGAGTTTTTCCAGCGCCAAGAGCAGAACCTGATCCGCGACATTTCGGAGCTTGAGGCCGAACTGGCCGATTACCGGGCCGAAAACGACCTGTCGCTCGAAGGCAGTCTTGAGTTTCGCCGCGGCGAGATCAGCAGCCTCAATGACGCCATTCTTGAACTTGACCGTGAAATCATCGCCACGCGGCTGGCGCGCGATCGGGTCAACCCCGATGCCCGCGCCGCCACCATCGCCCGCGAACAGGCCGAGCTGGATGCCACGCTCGAAAGCCTGACCACGCAGCGCGATCTGCTGCAAGAACAGCGCGAGACCCTGACCGCCAGCCTACAAACCTCGCCCGAGGTCGAGCGGGAGCTGGCCCGGTTCGAACGCCGTCTGACCCAGTTGCAAGACCAGTTGGAGGTGATCACCGCCCGCCGGAATGAGGCGGAGGTGGGATTCTCTCTCGAATCCGATCAGCGGGGCGAGAAGCTGATCACCTTGGAGCAGGCCGAACTGCCTGATTACCCCGTATCGCTCAGCCGCAAGAAACGCGCGGCGGTGGGCGGGATGGCCAGCTTGGCGCTGGCGCTGATCGTGGCCTTCCTGCTGGAACTGCGCCGCCCGGTGATCCGCTCAGCCCGGCAAATGACGCGCGAGACGGGGTTGATCCCTGTCGTCTCGATCCCCGACCTCAGCCCCCGCGAAAAGCGCCGCACCTTGGGCAAGGTATGGCAGGAACGCTTGAAGGCCGGCAAAGAGGGCCGCGCCGCGCGCATGGCCCGCAAACAAAAGGGCTGAACCGCTTAGACTGTGGCGCTCAGCCCCAGCACCCGATCCCAATGCAACCAAAGCGCCAGCGCACCGAGCGCCAGCCCTAAGAGGGCGAAGGTCAGATCATGCCGCGCGTCCCAGACGCCATGCGCCCTTGCGAGCCAGATCAGCACTAGATGCGACAGCACCATCGCGGCCCCCAACCCGATCAGCGCTCCCGGCAGACCGGCGGTGATCACCCCCGCCAGCAGTAGCCCCACTTGCAGGCTGGCCCTTGAGGCCGAAGAGATGAAGAACCGCCGCGAATCCCCCGCGGCCAAAGCCGCTTGATCATAGGTCATCCCGATCACCTGCGGCATCAACGCCAGCGCCAGCATCACCAGAATCGCGCCGCTTTGCAGATAGCGCGGGTCATAGAGGATTGAGACCAACCAAGGCCCCGCCAGCGCCATGACCACCAAAAGCGCCAGTAACCCGCCGCTTAGCCCATAGCGCATCCGCTTGAGCTTGGGATGATCGCCGCCCCCCGCCTCTCGGTAGATTGGGATCATCACCCGCCCGGTGACATTCTGGCCCAGCAGCAGCGGAAAGCTGGCCAGAAAATAGCCGATATTGTAGATGCCCAACCCTTCGAGCGAGAGGAACTTGCCCAAGATCGCCTTGTCGCCCTGACTGGCAAAGAACCAGAACATGGTCGACAGGAAGATCCATTTGCCGAAATGCACCAATTCGCGCACCGCCGGACGCTCCCAGCGAAAGCGGTTGCCCGGCCCCGGCAGGAAGGCATGGGTCAGCGCCAGTTTCGCCAAGGCGCTCACCACACCGCCGACCACCAGCGCCGCCACCGATTTATAGAGCGCCGCGCCCAAGATCATCACCGCGATGCCCATTACCTGCGATGTCAGGTCCAGCAGCGTCAGCCGCCCCATTTGCAGATGCCGATGCGCCGTTTCGATCCGCGTTGGGTTGAACCCGGCCACCACAAGGCTCAGCGCCGCGATGGGGAGATAGGTCAGCAGGAGCGGCTCGTCGTAACCCGCCGCCACTGGCCATGCTAATGCAGAGGCGGCCAGCCACAGACACGCCCCCCGGATCGCTTGGATTGTCCAAGCGGTGTTCAGGAAATCCGGATCATCGCCACGCTTGCTCTGCGCGATGGAGGGGGCGATGCCCACGTCCGAGAACAGCGTCAGCCCGACAATCACCACCTGTATCAGCGCCATCAGGCCAAAGGCTTCGGGGAACAGCAGCCGCGTCAGGATCAGGTTCGACGCCAGCCGGATCGCCTGCGACCCGCCGTAGCCCAAGATGATCCACGAGGTCGAGCGCAGCGCCCGTGCCATCAGGCGATTGCCCGTTACCGCTTGGGAAAGCTTGGAAAACACCCGTTGCTGCGCCTCTGCCAGTTCTCTGCGAGAGCCTAAAGCCTTGCCCGCCCTTGTGCCAGTGGCAAGCGGGCGGGTAACAAGGTTTATCAGCCCCAAGCCAAGGCCGCACCGCCCGTGAAGATCGCCTATATTCTGAACACCTATCCGCAGCCCTCGCATTCCTTCATCCGGCGCGAGATCGCGGCGCTGGAAGCGGCAGGCCATGAGGTGAAACGTTTCGCCATGCGTGGCCCCGATGTGCCGCTGGTCGATCCACAAGACAAGGCCGAGATGGCAGCCACGCACTATGTGCTGGCCGCCGGTGGCAGCGTCCTCGCCCGTGCCAGTTTGCGCATGATGCTGCGCGCGCCGCGGCGGTTCGGCCAAGCGCTGCGCGATGTCTGGCAAGCCGCCCGGCGGGCCGAGACGGGGCGCGCGCGCCATCTGATCTATCTGGCCGAGGCCTGTTATCTGCGCGCCCGGCTTGAGGGCAGCGACATCCAACATCTGCACGCCCATTTCGGCACCAACGCCGCGATGGTCGCGATGCTTTGCCACAGGTTGGGCGGGCCGCGCTATAGTTTCACCACCCACGGGCCCGAGGAATTCGACAGCCCGCGCGCCCTTTCGCTCGGTGCGAAAACCCACCACGCGGCCTTTGCCGTGGCGATCAGCCAGTTCGGGCGCAGCCAGCTGTGCCGTTGGGCCGACCCGGCGGATTGGCCGCGCATCAAGGTCGTGCATTGCGGCATTGAGCCCGCCAAATTCACGGCCCCCGCCCCCCTGCCCGATGGCCCGCGCCGCCTCGTCTCCATCGGACGTTTCGTGGAACAAAAAGGCCAGCTTGCCTTGATCGATGCCATGGCCCGGCTCCGCGAGAGCCACCCCGCTCTGCATCTGACCCTGATCGGCGACGGCCCCCTGCGCGGCGCGATCGAGGCCGAAATCGCCCGCCACGGCCTGCAAGAACGCGTCACCCTGACCGGCTGGGTCGATGAAGCCCGCGTGACGGCGGAACTCGGCGCCGCCCATGCGCTTGTGATGCCCAGTTTCGCCGAAGGCCTGCCCATCGTGGTGATGGAGGCGATGGCCGCCGCGCGCCCGGTGATCGCTACCTATATCGCAGGCACGCCGGAATTGGTGCAGCCGGGCGAGACCGGATGGCTGGTGCCCGCAGGCGATGTGGCGGCCTTGGCCGAGGCGATGGCCGCCCTGCACGACGCCCCCCTCCCCGCGTTAGAGGAAATGGGGACGAAAGCCCGCACGCGGGTCTTTGCACGCCATGATGTCGCCCGCGAGGCGGCGAAACTCGCCCAGCACATGCAAGAAGCCGCCCGCTAGCGCCCCCGCACCCAACGGTTGGAGCTGCGCAAAACCGGCGCATGGATCGTAAGCCGCACGGCAACAAAGACCAGCGCGCCCAAGGGATCGGCCAGCGCCCGCCGCCAAAAGGGGTGCAGTCGGTCATGGGGATCGTCATTGCGCATCAATTCAGGGAACAGCCGCGCGACCTCGGCCACGCCTGCATCCTGCCGCCGGCGCACCAGCACCAGTGGCGCGAAACCTTCGATCATCGGCCAGTCATAGCGGGCGGGCACGGCGATACGCTCCTCGGGGCGAAAGTTCAGCCGCGCGAAAGTGTCGTCCGAGATGATATCGGGCCACGCCCCCCACCGCGCCCGCCCGGCGCGGTTCATCGCAAAGACACCAAAGCCCGGCACGCCATGGGTCATGAAACCGGTCGTCCGCCAGAACCGCGTGTAATGGCGCGTCACCCAATCGCCCAAGGTCGTCACCCGTGGCACCCCGCTGCCATAGCGCGGCGCGTCCCCCGCCAGCGCCTCTTCTAACTGGCTCAGCAAGGGCGGTGACACCAGCACATCGGCGTCGAGATAGACCAGAACCGCCCCCCGCGCCGCCGCCTCGCCCGCGTTCCACGCGCCCAGCTTGCCGCCTTGGGCTAGTTCCAGCACCCGCAACACCCAGCCCCGCACCTCGAATGACGGGATCGCCGCGCGGGCAAGTTCGGCAGTGTTGTCCGAGCAGCCATTGGCCACGACGATCACCTCAACCGGCCCTGCCAGCGGCGCGGAAGCGCAGAGCGCATCAAGGCAGGCGGGCAGCCAGTCGGCCTCATCATGGGCGGGGATCAACACGCTCACCCCGTGGAACGCGCCGTTGTTCAATTCCATGCGGCCAAAGCGTGCCAACGCGGATTGTCGTCCGCCAGATAGCGCAGCGCCCCCCAAGAGCCCCATTTCGTCGGGGCGTAGACGTCGGAGTAATGGGTGAAAAGCTGCCCGCCAACAGCCCGCCAGCCCGCCATCAGATCGGTATAGAGCGCGCCCATCTCTGCGGAGTAATTCAGATGGTGAAAGAACTCGGTCAGTCCTTCGTCATTCACCTGCGCCCCAAGGCCAACCACATGGCTGCCGCCTTCGTACATCACCAGATCGAGGTCATGCGCCCGCGCCACGGCAGCGTGATGGGGCCAAACGCGGCCAATGAGATCGGCCAGCGTGTCGGTCTCCAAACCGCTGGTGCCCCCGTTGCGCAGGTCCTGCGCCGCAAGGGCTGTTGCCGCATCAAAGCGGTGGGCCGCGATATAATCGGCCAAAGCCGCGCCGCTCAGCCCCTGCGCCTCCCCCTCGGCGCGGGCCTTGGCAAGGCTATCGGCCAGCCAGCCGCTGACCAATTCGGCATTCTCCTCCAACCCCAGCACGCCGCCGAAATACCCGGTGATCGCATAGGCATCGAAGGCCGTGGCGGGGGCGCTGTTGCCCGCCTGCTCGGCCACGTAAAGCGGCGCGTCCAAGACTTCGCGCTCAAGCCCTAACCACCCGGTTTGGCTCGCGATCACATTGCGCAACCGCGCCTCGGCCTCACCGCCGAAAACATCCGTCCAGATGCGCGCCACTTCGGCGGCCCGCAGGCCGTAGAACTGCATCCCCTTCTCGGCCTCATCCCAGCGGGCCTGCGCCATCTCATCGGCCCATTGGGTCTGGGCGAATTGCCAGTTCCACACCTCGTTCGAGAACTCCACATAGGCTTTGCGCTCGCCCTCCAACGCCTCTTCGACATAGGTCGCAAAGGCGGTCACATAGCCATCATCCGCCAGATGCGGCATGTTGAACCACGGGTCGATCCCCAGTTCATTGGCCAATGCGACCATCACCTCCACCGGGACGCCGCGCAGGGCATAGGTTACGTCCTCGGGGCGCGGACTGTCCTCCCAAGTGGCGATGGGGCTGTCGTTGGTGGCCATCCAATCCATGAAGCGCAGCACCTTCATCCCCGTCAGATGCCGCGTCCAATCAGGGTTGAAACGCGCCCCGGCGTCGTAATCGGCGACGCGGTCTTCGCGGACCACGGTGATCTCACGCGGCGGGTCGCTGCGGTGCATGCGTTGAATGCGAATGTCGACACTGCCCGGCCCCGGCGCATAGTCGAACCGCACCTCGTTCTTGCCATAGCGTACATTCTCGGCCCGGCCCGTGACCTCAATCACGCCTTGCCCTTCGAAGCGCAGCAGATAGCGGCCCTTGAGCGTCGTCGCCTGTGCCGGCATGTCGGTGAGGATCAGCGTGCCGATGCTGCCAAGTTCGCGCGGCATCTTCACCGGCCAGCCCTCGGCATCGAGATAGCCGCCTTCGACCAACTGCGCATATTCCATCCCGCCAAAGCGCCCGGCCACATGGCCAAGCCACGGGCGGGCGGTTTTCATCAGGTCGAGGAAAGGCGCCTGCACGCTCCAATCCGCAATGGCGGCGAGGCCGATGCCCATGTCGCGGGTGCCCGCAACGGCCTCTTCCGGGGTCGTAATTTCAAATGGCGTTGGCGGATCGAGGGGCTTCGCGGTCTTGGGCGCATCGCTGACCGGGGTCTGCGCAGGCGGGCCGGTCGGGGCAATCGGCGCGGTCTGCGCGTTGTCCTCGGCGACGGGCCGCGTCGCGGGGGGCGCTGGCATCACGGCACCGCCCTGATAGTCCTGCACCGCCTCCCAGGCCACCCGTTGCAGGGCACGGGCAAGATCAGGCTGGGGCGTGTCGAAAGCCTTGCCCCAGCGATCGTTAAAATCCGTCGGGAGACCCAGCGGGTCTTTGCCCGTCAGCGTGGCATATTGCACCATGGCGACGAAGTAGTGGCCGAGGTCGTTCAGATGGATGTCATCCGCGAAGAGCGCGTCGATCCCGGTCAGCCCGGGGAGGTTTTCGGCAGCGAGCTCATCATACAGCCGGGCCATCGCTTGCCCGGCTGGGATCACCTCGATCGTCGCTTTCTCCGAACTGCGCCCCGCGCGCACCGCCGATGCGATCCCCTCCCACGCGGGCAGATCGCTCTCCAACCTCTCGCGCCACGGGATATGGGCGTGATCGTCATAGGCCACCGCCTCCCCGCTGCCGCTTTTCAGCGAATGCCATGTCTCTTGCAGATAGACTTTCACTTCCGGATTGGCCGCCGCCGCAAGATCAAAGAAGGCCTGCGCATAGACTTCGGTGTCCGACCAGCGGGTGTGATTGGCCAGCGGGATCGCCTCGGTCAGGATGAGATGGGTGATGTCCCCCTCGGGCAGCAGCGCACGGGCATCTACCCCCTCGGCCCGGTCCGATTCATCCCAATTGTAGCGCAGGGGCGCGCCGTTGATGATCTGCGCGCGCACTTCGCCTTGGCCCACCCCGGCGCGCAGCGCCTCTTGCAGCATATCCGGCCCGTCGGCCCCGAAAAGACTGTGGCCCACCATCAAGACCGAGAACAGCCCGCCCAGACCGCTCATGCCGCGACCCCGCTGTCTGGATGGGCGCGGACCACGTCCCAGACCACCCGCTGCATCAGCCGTGCGGCCTCCGCGCTTGGCGCCTGCGCCGGGGTGCCATCGGCGCGCAGCAGTTCGTGCGGCAGCCCCGCCGGGTCGCGGTGATAGAGGGTCGCGTAATGGGTCAGCGCCACGAGGTAAGCCCCCTGATCGTTAAAGTGGATCGTATCGGGGCGGCCATTCTCATCGCGCGAAAAGAGGTCATGCAGGCTGATGATACCACCCACCCCGCCAGCGGCGTCGACCGCCCGGACAAAGGCCGCCATGACCTGCCCCGCGGGGATCAGATGAATGGGCACCTCCGCTTCCTGCAAGGCGGGGTAGATCACCTGCCGCCGCCAGTATTTCTCCAAGTCCCGGTCGATGCGCTTCAGCCACCCGTAGCCGTCATCTGTATGGTGCCATGTCTCATAGAGGTAAACGCGGGTGTCGGGCCGGGCGGCATGGGCCAGCCGCGCCCAATGGGCAAGGTAGTCGGGGCTGTCGTGATAGCGGATGGCATCGGCAATTTCGACCATCTCGGTCAGCACCACCGCGTCGTAATCGCCCGAGCCGATGGCCGCCCGGGCGGGCCGATGCTGCGCGTGATCGTTGGACCGCGCGAACCCGTTCACAGGCACATCCGGCTCCCAATGGTCGCGCAGCGAACTGCCCCACCCGGTCTGGCTGTGATAGCTATGCCCCGCCCCCGCCAACTGCGCCAACATCGCGGGCATGTCGCGGCCCACCAGCGAATGCCCCAGATGATAGACCTGCATTGGCCCCGAAGGCGCGCTCAGCGGCGGGGCATAGAGTTCCTCCGCCCGGCCCTGCAACTGTGCCCGGCGAAAGACCCAAGACCCGCCGCCGAGGCTGGCAAGCGCGGCGCCCCCCAAAAAGAGACGGCGTGAGAGTGCGACCATGAGATCAAGCTCCTTTGCGATCAATCTGCCCAATCGCCACCCCGCTGACAAGGTGGCCCGCCACCGACGCGATCCGCCCCCGCAGCTTATCGCCGCGGCTAAAGCCCTCTGTGTCTTGGGTAAATCGCGCGTCGAAGGTGGTATTACCGCCAGATAGGGTGACCTCAAGCCGATCAAAGCCAAAAAGCGCCTTGGTCGCTGGGTACTGCGCCTTATAGGCCGCCTCCTTGGCGCAAAAGATACGTTTCGCAGCCGCTAGGTCCGCACCGCCGAGGCGGGTGATTTCCGCCGGAAGGCAGATTTCGGTGAGCAGGTCTGCGGCCAGCGGGCTGTCGTCTTCGATATCGACGCCGAGGGTCTCCACCTCTGCCCTGCGCGCCAGAACCGCGATGCACCAATCGGCACAGTGGCTGATTGAGCCGGTCAGGCCGGGTGGCCAAATCGGCGCGCGGTCGGGGCTGGCCAGCACCGGCGCGGGCGGATGGCCAAGCGCCTGCATCGCCTCCCGCGCGGCGTGGCGTCCGGCGGTAAACTCGGCGACCCGTTTGGGCTGTGCCCGTGCGATGAGGGCGGCTTCGCCCGCCAGCAAGGGCGGATAGGCTCTGCCGGGGCGGGTCACGGCGACGGCGACCGGCAGATCGAAAAGAGCCTGAACGGCCGTCCTGATCTCGCCCTCCGCCGTCACCTCAACCCCGCCCGCGGCCACGCGCGGCCCGCATGAGGCGACGTTTCGACATGGTCTCGGACCGCGCGGGGGGCTCGGCGGCAGAAGGCGTCTTGGCCGGTGCGGCGATCTTGCCCCCCAGCCCGTCGATATGTGCCGCCAGTCCGGCAAGGGTCGGGAAACGGAAGATATCGGTGATCGACAGCGCGCTGACGCCCAAAGCCGCCTTGATGTCGCGATGCGCCTGTACCGCCAGCAGCGAGTGGCCGCCGAGGGCAAAGAAGTTATCCTCGTCGCGAATGTCCCCTACCCCCAAAAGTGCGCTCCAGACCTGCGCGATCGCCGCTTGGCTGCCGACCGCGGGCGTCTCGGCCTGCGGCGTGGCATTTGTGGGCGCGCTTTGTCGGGTCGGGGCGGGCAACGCCTTGCGGTCGATTTTCTTGTTCGGCGTCAGTGGCATGGCAGAGAGTGTGACGATGGCCTGCGGCACCATGATATCAGGCAGATGCGCGGCCAATTGCCGCCGCGCGGCGTCGCTATCAACCGTCTTTTCCGCAACCACATAGCCGATCAACTGCGCGCTGCCCTGCCCGGCATCCTCGCGCAGCACCGCCACGGCTTGGCGCACGCCCGGCAATTCGGCGAGACGCGCCTCAACCTCGCCCAGCTCAATCCGGTGGCCACGGATCTTGACCTGCGCATCGGCGCGGCCCTCGAAATGCAGCACGCCCTCGGCGTCCATCCGCACCAGATCGCCCGTGCCGTAAAGGTGGCCCCTGCCGGTGAAAGAATCGTCGATGAAACGCGCCGCCGTCATCTCGGCCCGTTGCCAATAGCCCTGCGTGACGCCATCGCCCCCGATCCAAAGCTCCCCCGAAGCACCGATGGGCAGCGGCTGCCGCGCGGGGTCGAGGATATGAACCCGCGTATTGGCAATTG
The DNA here is from genome assembly GCF_029285915.1 of Sulfitobacter sp. M85. Classification (NCBI taxonomy): domain Bacteria; kingdom Pseudomonadati; phylum Pseudomonadota; class Alphaproteobacteria; order Rhodobacterales; family Roseobacteraceae; genus Sulfitobacter; species Sulfitobacter sp. M85. Next base: position 469,597 of record NZ_JABECQ010000002.1, on the reverse strand, counting down.
GCCTGCCGATGGGCGCGGTGCTGGCCTCGGCACTCTCGAGCATATGGGTCGTGGACCAGATCGTCGTCTCAGTCGGGCCATACATGTTCTGGATCTGCGCCGGGGTCGCCGCGCGCAGCCCGCGCAGCAGGGTGCCGGGCAGCGCCTCCCCCCCGATCATCAGCGACTTGATCCGCGCCAAAGCGCCGCGCGCCTCGTCGTTCATCACCATCATCTGCGCCATCGAAGGCGTGCATTGCAGATGGGTCACCCCGTGGCGGATGATCTGCGCGGCGATGGAGTGGTCATCCGCCGCCGGTTGCCCGCCCGCATTGGCGCGGTGCAACACCTCGGCCAAGGGCGCAAGCCCCGCCATCACCTTGTCGGTCGGAATGCCATAGTCGATCAGACAGGCGATCTCATCCACGCCGATGCGCTTGAGTTGCTCGGCCCGCGCCAGACCATCGGCCACGGTGCCGAACATGCCGCTGTCGTTGAAATAGCGTTGAAAGGCAAACTCGAGGATCGCGTCCATTTCCTCGGACGAGAGGCCATCGAGGTCGATCTCAAACGGGTTCGTCGTGCCCGCCGGTTTCTTGAAGGCCGGGAAGGCCCAAGCGTATTGTTTGATCAGCCCCGCCGCCGAGCGCAGGTAGTCCTTCATCGGCTCGCGCGCCGTCTTTTCAGCCTCGGCGCGGGTCTCGGCGAGATAGCTGTGCAGCATGACGGTAACCCGATGGTCCGCCGGATCATGGCCCGCCGCGCGCAGGGCGTCATGGTAAATCTTGATCTTCTCGGCAACCTCTTCCACGGACTGGCCCAGTAGGTGGGTCAGCACATTGGCCCCGATCTCCCCCGCTTCCTTCCACGTCTGCGGATTGCCCGCCGTGGTCACCCAGATCGGCAGTTTGTCAGAGACGGGGCGCGGCTGGGTCACCACCGCGTGGGGCGTGCCATCGGCGCGGGGAAACTCTACCGGCTCCCCGGCCCAGAGCCTGCGCAACTGGTCAATGGCGTCATACATCGCGGGCTTGTTTTCGGGCGGCGTGTTCTCGGGGCGCAGCACGAAATCGTCGGGCTGCCAGCCGCTGGCGATGGCCAGGCCGACGCGCCCATTGGTCAGATTGTCGATCACCGCCCATTCCTCGGCAATCCGTGCGGGATGGTGCAGCGGCGCCACGCAAGACCCCGCCCGCACGTCGAGGTTTTGCGTCACCGCCGCCACCGCCGCGCCGGTGACGGAGGGGTTGGGGTAAGGGCCGCCAAAAGCATGAAAGTGCCGCTCGGGCGTCCAGACCGCGTTGAACCCGTGGGCATCGGCGAATTTCGCCCCTTCAAGCAGCAACTCGTATTTCTTGGGGCCGACGCCATCGTCATTGCCCCAATAGAACAGGTTAAAGTCGATCCTACGGTCGCTCGTGGCAATTGGGCCGTTCGACATGAGCGCCCGGCTGTCATCGCCCGCCAGCACCAGTTTGAAGCCTCGCGCGAGGGTCCAGAAAAGCTCCAAGACCGAAATATCGAAGCTGAGGCTTGTCACGGCGAGCCAGACCGCCCCCGCCTCATGATCGATCCGGTCGTCCATCCCGGCAAAGAAATTCGCCACATTGCCATGGCTGACCATCACCCCCTTGGGCGTCCCGGTCGAGCCGGAGGTGTAGATCAGATAGGCGAGGTCATCCGGCCCGGCGATGGCGGCGGGGTTCGCCGTCGGTGCCGTGGCAAGGCGCTTGTCGCGGTCGATCTCAACCACCTGCGCGTCATGCGACGGCAGGCTGGCGATGAGGGCCGATTGCGTGACCACAATAGATGCGCCGCTGTCCGAGAGGTAATGCGCCAGACGGTCCGCCGGATAGGCTGGATCAAGCGGCACATAGGCGGCCCCGGCTTTCAGGATGCCAAGCGTGCCGACCAGCAGGTCTACGCCCCGTGCGACGCAAAGCGCCACCGGCATCCCCGGCCCCGCCCCCCTATCACGCAGCAGATGCGCCAATTGGTTGGCGCGGGCGTTCAATGCGGCGTAGCTCAGCGTCTCACCTTCAAAGACCAGCGCGAGCGCGTCGGGGGTGCGCTCCACCTGCGCCTCGAAAGCGGCGTGGATGGTGTGGGGGGCATAGTCGCGCGTCGTCGCGTTGACGCGGGTTAGAAGCTGCGCCTCGGTATCTGGAAGCGCCCAGACGGTGCTGCAGTCCGAGGCGTCGGTGATCTTGGCAAAGGCCGCCTCAAAGCGCGCGGCAAGGAGGTCGACCGCGGCGTCGGACAGCCGCGCACCGTCGGCACGGAGCCGCGCGCCCTGTGGGGTGAGGCAGAGGGTCAGCGCCGCCCCCACAAGCGGTTCATCGCTAAAGGAGATCGCGAAATCCGGGGCGGCAGCCATATCAATTGCCGGATCGCGCAGCGGCAGGTCGCGGGCAAAACCCGCGGCATCCTTCGCGCGGGTGAGTTGCGGGTCCAACTGAGCCAGTAACTCCGCCACCGGTGTCTCCGCCTCTGCCGAGATGGTGATCGGCAGCCAATCGGCGATGAGCGGCGCGGGCGCGCCTTCACGCAGCATCGCGATACCGCCTTCGGTGGCCCCGGCGCTGCGCAGCGCGACGAGGGCTGCGGCGGCGACTTGGTGCAACGGGTCGCTTCCCTGCGGCAAGGTGATCTCTCGCGCCCCCCCTGTCTTCGGCGATTCGCTTGCGGTGGCCAAGGGGACCGGCAGCGCGTCGAAGCTGGTGAGAGCGCGCCGCCAATATGCCTCATCAGCCGGAGCCGGAACCGGGCCTGCCGTCTGGGGCAACATATCCCCGAGGGCGAAAAACTGCGCAGGTGCAACGCTTTCGCCCGCCATATCGCGCAGATCATGGAGGGCGATATGCCCGTCCTGCGCCGCCACGATCACCCGCGCCTCGTTGACCTCAACAACCTCGCCGGGCGTGCCGCCCTGCCCCGCCGCGCGTTCCACGCGGGGCACGGAGAGCACCGCGCCACCCGTGCCCAGAATTTTCGCCGTGGTCAGCGGGTTCCAATAGCTTCCGAAATCAAGGCCGCGGACCAGCGCGCCGATCTCCTCCGCCGTTGTGGTAAAATCGATCAGCCCGCCGTTCTCGGGCCGTTTGTCCTTCGCGAAATAGCTGCGCTGGCTCAGGTCTTGGGCGGTGCCTTGCAGGCTGCCGCTTTCCAACTGGGCCAGAACCTCGCCAAAGCTTTCCATCCCGGCGGCGTAGCATTTGGAATTGAGGCTAAAGGCCGTCTCATCGGCTGCGATATCAACCTCCCGCTGCGCCAGCAGGTCGCCGGTATCGACGCCGGTCTCGATCAGATGCCAACTGACCCCATGCCGCGCCTCGCCATTGATGATCGCCCAAGCGGGTGTGTTAAGCCCGGCATAGCGCGGCAGCGGACCATCGTGAAAGTTGACCGCCCCGCGTTTGGGCAGCGCCAGAACCGTCTCGGGGATCAACCGCAGGTTGGCGATGCTCAACAGCCAGTCGGCGGACAGCCCCATCGGCAAGAGTTCCTCGGCATCGCGGCAAAGCGCCACCCCCTGCCCCTCGGCCCAAGCACGCACCGCGTCGTCGCGGGTGATCACGGCAGCGATCCGGTGTCCGCCCGCCAGCAGCATGTCGCCGCAGGCGATGGTCAGGGATTCGTCGCCCATCAAGAGGGCGGTGAACGGGTCTGTCTTGAAGCTGACGGTCATCAACGGTCCTCCGTGGCGGGGCTACGGCTTGGGTCTTGAACGGCGGGGGCCGCGCGCCGCGCGGTGAGCGCATGGGCCGCAAGGTCGCGATAGAAACCCGGCGCGTCTTCCGGGCGGCGCCCGGTGAGCAGGCAGCGCAGATGGTGCGACCCGCCCCCGGCAAGCCGCGCAAGCGTGGCCAGTGCGGCATAGGCGCGGCCATGGTTCTTGGCGAAATAGCGGTGGCGGCTGTCGAACCAATAGCGCGGCATGCGCCGCCATTCCTTCATCCCGGTCGAGACTGAGCCGACATGCACGCAGCGCGCCTGCGGCACATACCAGCAGTCCCAACCCGCCCGCGCGGCCCGCAGACAAAGGTCGGTTTCCTCGTAATAGAGGAAATAGGCTTCGTCGAAGAGGCCGATCTCGGCCAGCATGTCCCACCGCATCATGACACTGGCCCCGGCCACCCAATCGACCTGCGCCGCCTTTTCAGGCAGAGGCGGCGCCACGACCGAGGCAGAGAGCAGCCGCGTCAGCGGGCCAAAGCGCGCAGCGGCCTCCAACTCTCCGGCGGCAGAGGGAAAACGAAAGGCCGTGGCATGGGGCAGATCATCCTCCCCGCGCACATGGCTTCCGGCCAATCCGGCGCGGGGGTGGTTTTGCAGATGATTTAAGAGCGCCCCGATACAGCCGCGATCGAGGAAGGCATCCGAGTTCACCACATGCACGAAATCCGGCGCGGACCCGTCCGACATCCCCGCCCGCATGGCCAAGTTGTTGCCCGCGCCAAAGCCGCCATTGCGGGGCGAAGCGATCAGCCGCACCCGGTTGCCCGCGCCCCAGCCCCGCGCGGCGATCTCCTGCGCCAGTAGCGCGGCAGAGCCATCGCCGCTGTCATTGTCGACGATCACCAATTCGGCACCCGCATCGGGCATATCGGCCAAAGCGGCCTCAGCCGCGCGCAGGGTCATCTCTGCGGTCCGGTAATTGAGGATGACGACCAACAGGCGGGGCGGTTGTTGCATCATTCCGCCGCCGTGGCTTGGGTGTGGTCTTGGCCTGCGCCTTCGGGCAGGGCTGCCGCAATCACCTCGGCCAGTTCTTGCGCCAGCACGGTCACATTCGGGGCCAGCACCATGCTGACGTGATCGCCCGGCACTTCGATCACCTGCAAGCGCGGCGCATATTGCCGCCACTGGTTGTCCTCATAGACATATTCCTTTTCCGCCGTGACATACTGCCCGTCAGAGACCGCCCAATGGCGATCCAGCGGCGGGCGGAACAGGGTCATCGGCCCGTCCCACTGCGGGGTTTCATACCGTCCCACCGCGCGGAGGAACGCCGCCTGAATGCGCAGACTGTTGAAGGACACCCCCTCACCTTCGCCGCTCGTCTCTTGCGGCGCCCGACGCCGCTCACGCTCCCACGCCCAGCGGTTGCGCGCCCATTCCAGCAGATAGGCCGGGCCTTTGCGGCGCAGTTCGGCCAATTTGATATGCGCCTTGTCGATCTTGCTGAGCGACGGGCGTACGGGCAACGGCGTGTCGAGCATCGCAAGAACGGCCACCTCCTGCCCCGCGGCCTTCAACTGCTGCGCCATCTCATAGGCCGTGATCCCACCGCCAGAGTATCCAGCCAGCAAATAAGGCCCTTGGGGCTGCAAGGCGCGGATTTCGGTGATGTAATCCGCCGCGGCGGTCTGCACCTCTTCATGGGGGGCCGCGTCACCGATCAGCCCACGGGCCTGCACCCCGTAGACCGGCCGCTCATTGCTAAACGGCAGGGCAAGATGGCGTAGGTTCAGCACATTGCCGAACATCCCCGCGACCACGAACAGCGGCGTCGCGTCTCGCGAGGACTGGTTGAGCGGCACGAGGTAGTCAAAGCGCTGTTGCGAGCCCGCCGCGTCTGTCTCGACCGCCTCCGCCTGCGCCACATCCCCGCGCTCCGCCGCGATGAGCGCTGCGCATTTGGCGATGGTCGGCGCTTCGAAAAGGACGGAGATCGGGAACTCCACCTTGAACTCCCGTTTGACCGCCGCGAAGAGGCGCACCGCGATCAGGGAATGGCCGCCGAGGTCAAAGAAACTGTCCTCGACCCCCACGGGGCTGACGCCCAAAAGGTTCGACCAAATCTCGGCCAATCTCTCTTCGATCCCATTGCGCGGGGCCACGAAGGAGCCGTCGAGATCGGGCCGCTCAAAGCTCTGCCCTTGGGTGGCGGCATCGGTCAGCGGCGCATCGGCCTGCGCGATCAGCCCTTGCAGGGGCAGCGAAGAGACTATGACCTGCGGCGCCTCCAGCGCCAGCGCGCGGCGCAGCGCCTCTGGCCCCTCCTGCGTGCGGATGCCTTGGCGCACCAGACGGGCCAGACGCTCTTCGGCGGGGCTGAGGCTCCCGCTGCTGTCAGCATCTTCAAAGGTCACTTCGCGGGCGTCAGGCGGGGGCACATCGGCAAAGGCCCCTTCAAGCCGCTTCATCGCGAAATCGCGGACCTTGACCAGAACCGTGCCCTGCGGATCGGTGATCGTGACGTCGAAACGGGCCAAACCCTCGGCCCCCGTGCCCTCGGCCAGCCGGACATGCGAGCGGACTTCGGCAGGCAGCGGCGCGTGGAGCGTGATTTCCCCATAGGACAGCGGCACCCAGAGGTGGCGCGCGGCATAGCCGGGGATCAGCGCCATGGCCCAACCGGTGGCGATATCCATCAGACCGGGGTGCATCAGGTAGCCATCGGTCAGATCAGCCTGTGCTGCCTCGGGCAGGTGCAACGTGGCGATGCCCTCACCCTGCCCGAGGGAAGTGCATTGCAGCACATGCCAGCGCGGGCCGAACTTCAAATGCGCTTCTTGAACCGCGGGCAGATGGCGCCCGGGGGCGGCCTCGGCCACATCCTCGCAACGGGCGGCGATGGCCGCGAGGTCAAGCGGTTCGGCACTGCCGTCTGCCGGAGACAGCCGCGCTTGGACATGCAACTGCCACGCAGGCTTGCCGTTGACCACACAGGCGCTGTGCAACTCGGCGGCGAAACCTTTGCCCTCCGGGGTCAGGGTGATCTTGATTTTGCGCCGCGCCCCATCGGCCAGCGGCAGTGGGCGCAGGAAGTAGAGGTCTTGAAGGGTGAAGCCGTCTAGCCCTTGGGCCGCCGCCGCTTCGGCCAAAAGCTCGATATAGCCCGTGCCGGGCATGATCGCGCGGCCATCCAAGGTGCGGTGTTGGGCGAGCAGCCAATGCGAGGCTGCAACCTCGGTCGTGAATTCGGGCGCGCCGCTCTCGCCCGACCCGGCGGTTTCCAGCAGCGCCGCCTTGATCGGGCGGGCGGGCAGCGCCACGGCACCGCCGCCGCCAAGGCTCTCTGCCGCCATGCCGACATCGCCCCAAACGCCCCAGTTCACCGCCACCACGCGGGTCTGCGCCGCGCGCCGCGATTGCGCAAAGGCGTTGAGCCAGGCATTGGCCGCCACATAATCCACCTGCCCCGCCGCGCGGGTCGCGGTGGAGGTCGAGGAGAAGAGCACCATGAGGTCGAGCGTGCCATCGGGCAGCAGTTGATCCAAGACCCGCAGCCCCTGCACCTTGGGCGCAAGCACCGCGTCAATATCCGCATCCGTCTTGGCCAAGAGCGGCGCGTCATCCAGCACCCCCGCGGCATGAATCACCCCCGTCAGCCCGCCGTGGCGCGCGGTCAGGTCCTCGATCACCCGGCGCATCTGCGCAAGGTTGGCGACGTCGGCCCGGGCCACTTCGACCGCGCCGCCGGATTGCGCCGCCTTGGCCTCAAGCCGCAGGACAGCCCGCAGACGCCGCGCCGTGGCATCCGCCGGGCCGTGGCTGGCAAGGTAGCTGTCCCATTCATGGCGCATCGGGAGGGCCGCGCGGCTCAGCAGGATCACGCGGGTGCCGGGCGTCTCCAAAATATCCGCCGCGAGGGTCAGGCCGATGCCCCCGAAACCGCCGGTGATGAGGTAGGTGCCCTGCGACTTCCAGCCCGGCAGATCAGCCTCGGGCAGCGCGGCGGCGCGGTAACCCAGCTCATAGCGCCGGCCAGCACGGTGGGCGACTTGGAGGTTGGCGGGGGTCGCCAAAAGCTCTTCGATCAGGTCCGCGGGGTCAATCACCGGCGCGGGCGCCACCGGTTTCGCGAACCACCCGGAAGGCGCGGCAGGGGCGGCCTCGGGCAGGTCAATCTGCGCCGCCGTCAGCTCCGGCACCTCGCGCGCCATGGCCCCGACGGGGCCGGAAATGAGGGCTTTTTCGGGATAGGCCAGCCCCTCCTCTGCCACCAGTGCCGCGCCGGTGGTGAAGACGCTGAGGTGCAGCGGCCCGGGGTTCTCGGCCTCGGCCAAGGACTGGGCGAGCCACGTCAGGCTCCAGAACCCCTGTTCGACATTGCGGTCAAACCGACTGGAGCCGGGGCGCGGGGCGGCCTGATCATCGGTCAGCCAGAAATGCGCGATCCGGTCGGGCCTCTGCCCATCGGCGTCAAGCGCCGCGATCAACTGGTCATAGCCCGACCGCCCCTGTTCGGCGGCCAGCGTGAAATGATCGGCGCTGACGCAGTCAAAGGCATCCCCCGCCGTAACCTCGACCACCCGGTGCCCTTCGGCCCGCAACCGTGCCGCGGCCTCGGCCCCCAGCCCCGCCGTGTCGGAAAAGACGAGCCAGTTCAACGGGCCGGAGAGGTCCAAATCCCGTTCGGCATAGCGCGGTTGCCAATGCGGCAGCGCGCCCCAGTCGCCGATATCGTCTATCCGTTGCAGCGTTTTTTCGGCAGGGCGCGCCGCCGCCTCACCCGGCGCGATGAAATAGCGCGCGCGTTGGAATTGATAGGTCGGCAGCACCACGCGGTTGCGCCGTGCCTCGCCCCAAATCTGCGCCCAATCGGCCTCGGCCCCGCAGGCCCAGAGCCGCCCGATCACCCCGAGGAAATAGGCATCATCCGCGATCTCTTGCTCGGGGTGGCGCAGCGAAGACATCACCTGCCCCGGAGCCACATTAGCGTGCATCTGCGCCAAGGCGGAAAGCGCCTTGCCCGGCCCGACCTCAAGGAAAACCCGCGGCGCATCGCGGCTCAAAGTGTTGATGCAATCGGCGAAATTCACCGTGTGGCGGAGCTGTTCAACCCAATAGTCGGGGTCCATCGCCATCTGCGCCGTGATCACCTCGCCACTGCGGTTCGACAGGAAGGGCATCTGCGGCGCGCGCAGGTCAAGCGTGGCGAGGAAGGCGCGGTATCGGTCAAGGATTGGGTCCAACATCCGCGAGTGCGCGGCGATGTCGATGGCGATGCGCTGATGGTCAAGACCGGCGGCGTCGAGCCGCTCTTGCAGCGCCTCCAGCGCGTCTTCGGGGCCGGAAACGGCGATCAGTTCCGGGCCGTTTACGCTGGCGATATCAAGGGCCTCGCCCAGAAGCGGCGTGATCCGCTCCAGCGGCGCGGCGATACTAATCATCCCGTCCGATGGCACCTCATCAAAAAGCCGCCCGCGCAGCAGAACGAGGTCGATACAGTCTTCAAAACGCATCACCCCGGCAAGACAGGCGGCGACATTCTCGCCCATGGAATGCCCGACCATTGCGGCGGGTTTCACGCCCCATGACAGCCAAAGCTGCGCCAGCGCATATTCGACGATCATGATTAGCGGCAGTTGCACCGAGGGGCGTTTCAGCTTGGCTTCGGCTGCTGCGCGGCCCTCAGGCTCCGGCAGCCAGATCGCGCGAATGTCGTAGTCGAGTTGCGGGGTCAGATGGGCCAGCCCCCGGTCCATCCATTCGGCAAAGACCGGCTCAGTCTCGTAAAGATCGCGGGCCATATCGGCATATTGCGCGCCGCCGCCGGGGAACATGAAAACGACCTCGGGATCGGGGCCGAGGTGGTCATGGGTAAAGACACGGCGGCTGTTGCCCGCCTCTAGCAGGGCCGCGGCTTCCTCATGGCTTTCGGCCACCAAGACGCGGCGTTTGTCAAAACCGCGACGGCCCTCTTTCAGGGTGAAGGCCACATCGGCCAAGGGCTGTTCGGGATGCGCGCGCATATGCGCCGCGAGCGCGGCGCTATTGGCGTCCAAGGCCGCCTTGCTGCGCCCCGAGAGGCAGAGCACATGGAAAGGGAAATCGCTGTCTTCCGAGGCCGCGCGGGCCGGTGCCTCTTCCAAGATCATATGCGCATTGGTGCCGCCCACGCCAAGCGCATTGACGGCGGCGCGGCGCGGGGTGCTTTGGCCGGGCCAGTCGTAAAGCCGGTCATTGACGCGGAAGGGCGAGCCCTCAAAAGGGATCGCGGGGTTCGGCGCCTCATAGCCCAGCGAGGGCGGGATCTGTTGGTGGTGCAGCGACAGAGCCGCCTTGGCCAGCCCCGCCACCCCCGCCGCGGTGTCGAGATGGCCGATGTTGGTCTTGACCGATCCGATGCGGCAGAAATCTTCGGCCTGCGTCTCGGCGCGGTAGGCTTGGGTCAGCGCGGCCACCTCGATCGGGTCGCCCAGATAGGTGCCGGTGCCGTGGCATTCGACCATGCCGATGCTCTGCGCCGCCACGCCCGCATCATCCAGCGCGCGGGCGATGGCGGCGGTCTGCCCGTCCACGGAAGGTGCCAGATAGCCCGCCTTGGCCGCCCCGTCGTTGTTCACCGCCGAACCTTTGATGACCGCCCAGATGTGGTCACCATCCGCGACTGCATCCTCCAACCGCCGCAGCGCCACGGCGCCTGCGCCAGAGCCAAAGACGGTGCCCTGCGCGCGGTGGTCGAAGGCATGGCATTCGCCGTCGGGCGAGAGGATCTCGTTTTCCTTGAATTCATAGCCGCGCCCCTGCGGCAGTTCGATCGTCACCCCGCCTGCCAGCGCCATGTCGATCTCACCCGCGCGCAGCGCTTGGGCCGCGTAGTGAATTGCCACCAGTGAAGTCGAACAGGCGGTTTGCAGGTTGATCGACGGGCCTTTGAGGTCAAGCACATGGCTCACCCGGGTCGAGAGGAAATCCTTGTCGTTCCCGGTATGGCGCAGCAAAAACATGCCCACATCGTCGACGAGGTCCGGGTTCGAGCAGATGTTGAAATAAAAATAGCTCCCCATGCCGCAGCCGGCATAGACACCCACCGGGCCGGAGAGGCTTTCGGGCATATGCCCCGCCTGTTCCATCGCCTCCCAAGCGATCTCAAGAAACTTGCGGTGCTGCGGGTCAAGGATGGCGGCGTCTTTTGGCGAAAAGCCAAAGAACTCCGCATCGAACATGTCATAGCCGGGCATATCGGCGGTGACGGGCACATAGTTTGGCCGGGCCATCCGCTCGGCGCTCTCTCCGGCGGCGCGCAGCTCTGCCGCGTCGCGGCGCTTGAGCGCGCTCACCCCATCGCGCAGGTTCGCCCAATAGGCATCAATCCCTTCGGCGCCGGGCACCGTCACCGACATGCCGACGATCGCGATGTCACCGCGCGAAAGAGTGTTGTCCGTGCTATTCATTGCGACACATGTCCCACCGCCCGCTTGGCCAGAGTGCGGCACCCTTGAGGTTCAATTTAAGCTTCGGGTGAAGCATACAACAGGCAAATCTGGCGAAAATGAGCCGATAACGTGCCCTAGGGTCACTTTCGGCCAAAATCACTTCACAGCGCCGTGAATGGGTCGCGGTTTAGAAAACCGTCCGCTTTGCGTTCAACGCGGGGGCGTCGATCCTGTTCCGCCCCTTGCGCGCCGCCGCCAACCCTTCGGCATGGCCAAGGATCGCCCCAGCCGTGAGCCAAGTAAGCGGCGTCAGCGTGGCATTAAGCAACATGTCCATCATGGTAATCCCAAGGATCAAGAGCAACGGTGCGAGCCATGGGGATAGGGCCGCATCGCCCTTCCGGTAGAGGTGCAGCCCCACAAGGATGATCGGCAGCGCCAGAAGGCCCATCTCACATAGGTAGCCCAGCCAGCCGAACGTGCCGAAAACGATGATCCAGCGCCCATCGGGGATCGACAGTATATTGCCGTTCGTCGCATCGCGGATCAGGTTGCGCCCCCATCCACCCCAGCCGAACCACGGTTTCTCGGCGGCCCGCGCCAGCAGTTGCTCTTCGTTCATGAAGCGGTAGCCAAGCGATTGTGCCCGGTCCGCGCTGATCGCCTCGGCCTGTGCAAGGATCGCATCGAGCGGCACCAGACCGGCGTTGCGCAGCATCGGATAGATCACCGCCACGATGGCAAAAACCACCGCCAGCCGGATCTGCCACCGCGCCGGGGTCAGCAGCACCATCGGCACCAAAAGCAGCGCATAGGCCAGCGAGGCAAGGCTTTTGCAAAGCAGCAGAACCACGGCGAGATAGCCCGCCAGCAAGAGCATCTTCCAGCGGTCGATCACCGGGGTCTGCCGCGCCAGCGCCACCGCCGACAGCAGCGCGATACACATAAACAGCGCCAGCCACAGCGCATGGGGCAGGAACACGATGGGGCGAAAGCCCCCATTGCGCATCATCTGTTCAAAGGAGTGCTGGAAGAACCCGTAGATCCATGTGTTGAGCTGCGGTGAGAAACGGATCTCGAACAGCGAAGGCACCGAGTAGATCACCCCGCCTACCATGAAGGCCAAGAGCAATTCCCGCAGCCCCTTTTCATCCGCAAGGAACTGCCGCGCCAGCAGGAAGGGCACCAGCATCAGCACCTGCCCGATCAGCACCGAGCCGATGTCCCGGATCGAAAGCCCCGGCAGCGTGTCGACGGGGAAAAGGATCGGCTCAAAGCCGCGGATCGACTGGAACAGGATCGGATCGCCATTGGTCAGCACCGTGGGCACCGCCGAAAATACCAGCCCCAGCACCAAAAGCCCCGCCAGACGGGAGGCGGGCCAAAGCTGCAGTTTCTCTTGCGTGCCCAGCCAGATGATCAGCAAGACACTCAGGTTCGGGATCGACACTTTGTCGAGCCCCGGCACCAGCGGCAGGTTGAACTCCGCCAGCGGGGGCAGGAATAGATAGCCGCCAAGGATCGACCAGATCAGCGCCCGCTGGAGCGGCAGGTTGCGAAACAGGGCCAGACAGACGATGGGCCAGATCAGCAACATCAGATAGGCGACGGGATTTGGCATGACGTCCTTCGCGAAAGCCGCCTCGGGGCGCGGCAGGATGGGGCCGGGCGAAAATACCATCTGGCCCCGGCCCTGTCATCCCGCTAGTTTTGCCGCAGGTTCACTTTGGCGCGGGCTTGTTTGATAGATGGCACATGAAATCAATGGCATAGAGCGCGCAGCTTATGTTCCTTCGCCTGCCAGCGTCGGCGTGACAGCGGAGGGCGCGGCATGAAGTATGGCACGGGCACTGCCGCCGTGGAGGTCAATGTGGCGACGCGGGCCGCATTGTTTCAGGCCCTGCGCGCGCGCTTTGCCACGGATCAGGGATTCGCCCTTGCTACGCTCAACCTCGACCATCTGACCAAATTGCCCCGCGATGCGGGCTTCGCCGCCGCCTATCGCGCGCAGGATTTCATCGTGGCCGATGGCCGCCCCGTGGTCTGGCTTTCGCAACTCGCCAACCAGCCGGTCGAGCTGATGCCCGGCTCCGATCTGATTTTGCCGCTCTGCGAATTGGCCGCCGCACACTCGCTGCCTGTCGCCTTTTTCGGCAGCGATGAGGGCGCGCTGCAAGGGGCCGCAGCGGCCCTGCGGACCCACCTGCCGGGGTTGGAGATTTGCCATATCGCCGCCCCGCCCATGGGCTTTGACCCCGAAAGTGCCGAGGCGGATACCGCCCTGTGGGAGATCGCCCAAAGCGGCGCGCGTCTTTGTTTTCTGGCCCTTGGCGCGCCCAAGCAAGAGATCCTTGCCGCACGGGGGCGCGACATAGCGCCGGGGGTGGGCTTTGCCTCGATCGGGGCGGGGTTGGACTTCCTCGCCGGGCGGCAGCGCCGCGCGCCGAAATGGATGCGGATGCTGGCTTTGGAGTGGCTTTGGCGGGCTATGCAAAGCCCGCAGCGGATGGTGCCGCGCTATGCCCGTTGTTTCGCGATCCTGCCGCGATTGACGCTGGCGGCATGGCGCGCGCGCTAGCCCTCAGCGGTATTCGATGATCCGCCCGTCGCGGCGCATGTGGTATTTGAGCACGCCCAAGGCTTCGGGGAATTTGCCCAGCAGGGTGAAGAAGCCCCAAGCCACCCCGCCCCGCCGCATCAACCGCAACAGTTGCAGCGGATAAAGCAATGCCAGCCCAAGCCCGGCCCAAGGGAGCACCAGCGCCAAGAGCAGGATCACGGCGGGCAGAAGCGCCCCCCAGAGCAGCGCGCGGCGCGTTTCGGCCACCCAATGCCGATCCGGCCCGCGGCCATGTAGCGCGGCTCCTTCGGCAAAGGCATGGCCCGCCCGCAGGCTGCGCCGCCACCACTGACCGACCTTAGTGATCTGCGCGTCGTGCCATGTCATCTCGGCGTCGAGCCGCCATATCTGCCAGCCCGCGCGGCGCAGCCTTTGGCAAAGCTCCGGCTCTTCCCCGGCGATCATCTCGGCCCGGTAGCCGTCCACGGCGCGCAGCGCGTCCAAGCGCATCAGCGCGTCACCGCCACAAGCAAGCGCCTCGCCCACGGGCGTATCCCACTCGCGGTCGATCAGCCTGTTGTAGACGGAAGCCTCGGGGTTTTCCTCACGTCGTCTGCCGCAGACCACGGCGACCTGCGGATGGGCGCTCAGATGGGCCTCCGCCACCGCCAGCCAACCGTCTCGAAGGATGCAATCCCCGTCGAGGAACTGCACCAGCGTGATCCCCTCACCCAATGCCGCCATGCCCGCATTGCGCGCCCGCGCGGCGGTGAAGGGCTGCTGCATGTCAAGCTCGATCACCTCGGCCCCCAGCCCCCGCGCCATGGCGACCGAGCCATCGGTCGAGCCGCTGTCGACATAGACGATCTGCGTCACCTGCCCTGCCAGTCCTTGCAAGGACCGCTCCAACCGCGCGCCCTCATTCCGGCCGATGACGACAGCACCGATGCTCATGCGGCATGCTCATCACGCCAAGCGGCGACATGGGCGCTATAGGCCTCCGACGGCACCAGAAAGCCCGCACGATAGAGAAGTTCGACCCGGTTCCAGCGCCGCGCGTCCAGCGAGAAGAGCGACACATCAGGGTTCTGCCCGATCACCGCCATGCGCCGCGCGTCTTCGCCATGAGACAGGTTGCCCGCGCCCAGCGTCTCGGCATCCCGCGCGGCGGCGTCATTGGCGAAATTATAGTGCTTGATCACCGCCGTCATATCCGCCACCCGCACCCCCGAAGAGAGATGCGGATGCGGCGCGGGCGTGACCTCTGGCCCATTGAAAATCAGCGGATGTTTCGTCAGGCAGCAGTCTTCGCCAAAGACCTTGCCACGCACGCCGCCGAAAGCGAATTTCACCGCCTCGTTAGAAAGCGCATTGTCGGCCAGCAGGGCGGAGAACGGAATCTCCGGGCTGTGGTAATCGATTTTGCGCACCGCGCTGATGTCGTAATACAGGAAGGATTGCAGCGCCTGTTTGTAGGGCATCCCCGCCGCCGCCGCGAGGCTGGTTTTGGGAAACATCTCAAGCATCTGCGCGGCCAAGGCGGTATAGCCTTGCCGGTCGAGATAGGTGGTCAGCCCCTTGATGCCGATCTGGCTGCGCCCTTCGAAATCGAAAATCTCGTCCATACCGACATAGAGACACCAGCGGTCCTTGCCATAGGTCTGCGCGGGGTATTGGCGGATCAGGTCTTCGTATTCGGCCAACGGCAGAGTGCAACGGTCGATCACCGTGCCCTTTTGGGCCTTGACCCGGGCGATGGTGTCATCACGTGAGCCGTTGTCGATAAAGACGAAATGCTGCACCCCCATCGCGCGGTAATGGCGAAAGAAAGCGTCGAGGTAATAGCTGCCGTCGCGCACCAAGGCGATCAGCACCACCTCGGCCGGGGCGGTGTCGAGTTTGCTCGGCCCATGCAAATGCTGCAAGGAGGCGGCAAAACGCGCGCGACGGCGGGCGTTGTGCAGGCGTTGGCGCAGGCGGCGGAACAGATGCAGGGGCGATTTCATGCCCTTGTGATACGCCAGCCGCTCTGCGCGGTCCACTGCCCCCGTGCCCTTCCGCCCTGCCCCGCAGCGCCCCCGAGCGATTAGCCGCCGCCCTTTTCGACAGGTGCGGCGACCATCCCGCCCCCCGCGCGCAGGGCGGGGTCAAAGAAGGTATGCCGCGCCCGGCCTGCGTGTTTCGAGGCATAGAGCGCGGCATCGGCATTGGCCAAGACCACGTCGCGCGATCGCCGGTCCCCCCGCTGAATCCAGACCGTGCCGATGCTGGCAGAGACTTTGCAGACCTCGCCCTTAAAGTGAATGGGCTCTTCGAGCCGGTCGATGATCCGCTGGCCGATCCCGCGCAGGATGCCCTCGCTGCGCACATCGGGCAGAACCACGGTGAACTCATCCCCGCCCAAACGCACCACCATGTCAGAGCTGCGCGTCTCTTGCTGCATGATCCGGGCGACGACTTGCAGCACATGATCGCCCGCCGCATGGCCCAATCGGTCATTCACCGCTTTGAAATAGTCGAGATCGACATGCATCACGGCAAACCCCTCACCGGCGGTGATCAACCTCTCCAGCACCGCGTTGAGCGCGCGCCGGTTTTTCAGCCCCGTCAGCGTATCGGTAAAGGCCTGTTCCTCCGCCGCGATCCGCGCCTCTTGCAGGCGCAGGTTCAAACGGCGCGAGGCTTCCATCGCGGCGGATTTCGCCTCCATCAGGTACAACATCTCGATCGCCAGATCGGTGGCGGCGAAATCCGCATTGGTCAGCGCATAGTCCTGCACCCCGTCGAAAATCGAAATCCCGAAAGAGAGGTTCACGATCAACCGCCGATCCCCCAGCGGCACCAGCAGGCCCTTCAACTCGGTCCGCGGCGCATCGCGAAAAGCGAGGTGCAGCTTGACCCCTGCCGCCCGGCGCAGGTCCTCCATCCCCGCTATGCCACGGGGCCGTTTGACGGTGACCGTATCCAGAAACCGCCGCCCCGCCAGCGGCGTCCGCGGGCGCAACTTCTGGATCGTGGGCCCAGCGTGGCGAATTCTGCCGCTGGCTGAGAGCAGCAGATGCATCGGGCAAAGCTTGTCCAGAACCGCCGGATCGTGGCCTGCGCCACTCATGCCCGCGCCCCAAGCTCAAACCGGCGCCCTTCGGAGAATTCGGCCACGACCAGAATGATTTTCAACGCTTCGACGCCTTCGGATCGCCCGCAATGCTCCAACAGCACCAGCGCGCCATAGTCGTCGGCCATAGCACGCAGAACCCCCATCATCAGATAGCCGTATCCCACGAGCGGCGCCTCACAGATCAGGGAATACTGGCCATCGGGGTCTTCGCGCAGTTCGACCGGGGGCAGATGCAGTTCCGACAGGGCAAGGCGGGTCCGGTCCGGCAGATCGTCGAGCGATTGCAGGAAATCGCTGAAGCTGACCCCGCCGAACCGCAGCAAGCGCCGCACGGCCTCATAGCCCGGCTGCGCCACGAGGAAGGTGCCGACATCCTCCATCACCTCGGCCAGGGGCCGGTCCAGCACGGCACAGACCGCTTCGAGCACCGCCGGGGTGACGTGATCCGGATAGGTCATCATCGCCTCGAATTCGGTGAAATCCAACCCGGCCCGCGCGGCCACATCGGCCCAGAGCCTCTGCCCGTAGTTCGCGCAAAAGTAGTTTTGAATGCTGCGGTTGATAAGCCCGTGCATGATTGCCTCATTCCCATTTTCCCAACCCCAGATTGCGGGGGCAGTGGTTAAGATTGACCTGATGAATACAGTTGTCGGGAAATTGCCTTGGCCCCGCCCCGCCCCGCCCCGCGCGCGGAACCGCCGCCATATGCTGCGCGTTCGGTAAAGGAAGAAGAGGCGATGCCCCGTCTCTCCCCAGCCTGAGGAGACTTTCCATGAGCGATGATCCCAAACACCCCAAGGACGAGAACAAGACACCGCCCAAGAAACCTCAAGAAGACCTGCACCGCCCTGAGGCCACATTGGACGAAGCCCCCGCCGGCAGCCCCAACGCCGAAGAACGCTCACGACTTTCGGATTGATACTTTGGGTCCGACCACGGGGTCGGACCTTTGACCGACTAAGGCGGCCAAGAAGGGTTACGCAACATGAACAATGACGTCACAGCACCCCGGCAGCACAGCGCGCCGGGGTTTATGGTCTGTCTGGGCTGGGTGGCCATTCTTGGCTGTGTGATATTCGCCGTATCGATCCTGATCGCGGATTTCGTCGTGCCGGATCACGATTGGATCGCCGACACGATCAGCGATTTGGGCGCGGGACGGTATGAGTTCATTGTCGACATCGGCATCTATGCCTTCTCTGCCGCGCTCATCGCCTGCGCCCTGCTTTGCGCCCATGTGCATTTCGGCGACCGCTGGTGGAGCATCGCCACCATCGGGCTCGCCCTGCTGGGGCTCATCGTCTTTCTGGTCGGCGCGCGCAACGAATACGGAGACCGCGATTCCGATGGTGTGGTGATCCATATCTATCTGGTCTACGCGCTCGGCCTGATCATGCTCACCGTGCCTTGGCTGCTGTCGAAGGGGTTCGCCGATATATCAAGCTTTCTTGCCAAATCGCTCAAGGTGATCTCGCTCCTCTGGCTGGTCTCGGCCCCGCCGTTCTTTTTTCTGCCCACCGGCATTGATGGCGTCTATGAGCGCTATCTGGGCCTGATTGCCATGGCGATGGTGGTGCTTCTGGGGCGGTTCTTTATCCAACGGGGCCGGGCATTGAATGGGGGGCATGGCTGATGTTCTTTGATCACCTCTCGCTGGATATCCTCGCCCGGGCGCTGCTGCTTTCGGCCATTGCGCTGACTTGGGTGATCATCGTTGTCCGGGTCATCGGGCTGCGCACCTTTTCAAAGATGACCGCTTTTGACTTTGTCGCCACGGTCGCCACCGGCTCGCTGCTAGCCGGCGCCTGTCAGGCCACCACTTGGCCGGAGTTTGCGCAGCCGACCTTGGCCATCTCCGCCCTGCTCGGCGCGCAATTCGTCATCGCGAAAATACGGCAGGCTTCCGACAGCTTTGAGCAGGCCGTGCAGAACGAACCCGTGATCCTGATGCGGGAGGGTGAGATTTTCGATGCCGCCCTCAGCGAGACCCGCGTCGCGCGCGCCGATCTGATCGCCAAGTTGCGAGAGGCCAATGCACTGCGCTTCTCGGATGTGCGCGCGGTGGTCTTGGAGACCACGGGCGATATCTCGGTCCTGCATGGCGATACCCTTGAAGAGGGGCTGCTCGAAGGCGCGCGCATGGTCGAAAAATAAAGCGTCCTCAGGTCAAGCGCTCCGCCAAATGGCTGATATCCGGCAAGACCAAATCAGCATAGGGGGCGAGGTCTTCCGCCGTGGCGGGGCCGGTCAGCACCGCGACCCGCAGCATCCCCGCCACCCGCGCGGCTTCCAGATCGTGAACACTGTCTCCGATCATCGCGACAGAGGCGGCGGGAAGGTTCACATGGGCGGCAAAGGCGTGCAACTGCCCCGGCGACGGCTTGCCCCCATGGCCGCTGTCAAATCCTGCGATAAAGTCGAACATATCGACCACCCCCGCGGCCAGCAGATGGGCCCGCGCGGGGTGTTCGGCATCATTCGTCGCCACGCCAAGGCGCAGACCCCGGTCGCGGAGCCCTTGCAGAAACGGTTTCAGCGGCACCGCCTCGCGCTGTGGCGCGGCGCTGGCTTCGGCGTTGATGATGTCCAACAGATCCGCTGGCAGCAGGTCTGGGAAATGCGGGACCAAGGCATCGACCACCTCATGCGGCGTGCCGGCGATGGCGATGCTGTCCGGTGCGAAACGGCGCGTGGCGAGGTCAAAGCCGATGTCCGCGCCCACCCGTGCGGCCAGCCCGCGATCCCCCTCGCAGACCCGCAGCAAGAAGGCCTCGGCCCAAGGCTCCCAAGTCGCGGCGAAGTCGAAAAGCGTGCCATCCTTGTCGAACAGCAGCGCTTTAACATTTCTTAAGTCCAATGCACCTGCTCCCCCCCGGGCAGCGCCGCGCGGGCTTGCATGATCCGCTCATAGGGGATCGCCAGATGGTCGCAAAACCCGATCACCCACGCGTCGTCCATCATCAGGAAATCCAGCACAGCGCCCAGAAAAATAGGGTCGCTTGCCTGCGTTTTGAGGTCCGCTTCGGAGGCACCGGTGCTGCCCAGAAACACCGGCAACAGATCACCATTCGCCGCCAGCCAGCCCAGCGCCTGAAGCGCCAAAGTCTCGGCGGTGTCTTGGGTATAGGACATTGGAAAACCGTCTTTTGCTGAAGGTTGGAAACCCTTTGTTAACCATTAGGGGGCAAAGACTCTCGCATCAAACTGATTTGTACGGTGAAGGAGTTGTCGTGCAAGGGACCATCCTTATTGCAGATGCGATCGCGACCAATCGCATCGCCCTCAAGGTCAAGCTTTGTGCGGCATACTATCACGTCGTTCAGGCCGAAGACATGGAAGAGGCTTTGGCCTGCCTGCGGGAAAACCCGCCGGATCTGGTGATCTGCGCGCTGACATTGCCGGGTGGCGGCGCGGCGGACCTCTGTCGCGTGCTCAAAGCCTCTCCCGATACCGCGCAGCTACCGGTCTTGGCCATCGGGAATAGCGATCAGGCCGTCGACCGCTTTACAGCACTCGAAGCGGGGGCGAGCGATGTGCTGCTGAAACCGCTTGATTGCACGTTGCTGTTGGGCCAGACCCGCAGCCTCATCCGCGCCCGCAACGCGGCGGACGAATGGGAAATGCGCGAGGATACGACCCGCGCGCTAGGGCTGGCGGAGCCTGCGGCGGAATTCACCGCCCGCAGCCACTGTGTGATCATCCATTCCGACAGCGCGGTAAGCGTGAATTGGGCCAAACAACTCCGCCCTCAGTTGCGCGCGCGCCTCACCCTCGCCAATCCGGAAGAGGCCATTCGCGCCGCCGCCAATGGACCGCCCGACGCATTCGTTTTGGTTCTGCCCAAAGACCCTGTGCCCGCCACGGCAGCCTTGCGTCTGATCTCGACCCTGCGGGCCAACGCCCAGACCCGCCACAC
The DNA here is from genome assembly GCF_029285915.1 of Sulfitobacter sp. M85. Lineage (NCBI taxonomy): Bacteria > Pseudomonadati > Pseudomonadota > Alphaproteobacteria > Rhodobacterales > Roseobacteraceae > Sulfitobacter > Sulfitobacter sp. M85. Next base: position 448,913 of record NZ_JABECQ010000002.1, on the reverse strand, counting down.
CGGGCTGCTGGTGGTGCAGCTGGCCCCGGATGCAGCGCTTGCTGCCACCGCCCTTGATCTGGGGGCGGATGATTTGATGACCGAAGGTTTCAACCCGGCGGAAATGGCGCTGCGCCTGCATGCGATCTTGCGCCGCAAGCGAATGACGGACCAACTGCGCGACACGGTGCGCACGGGGCTGAAGGCCGCCGTTTTCGACCCGCTGACAGGGCTGCACAACCGCCGCTATGCCCTGCCCCATCTGGACCATATCGCGGAACATGCCGTTGCGACCGCCCGCCCCTTTTCGGTAATGGTCGCCGATCTGGACCACTTCAAAGGCATCAATGACCGTTACGGCCATGCCGCGGGGGATTCCGTTCTGGTGCAAACGGCGGAACGGCTGCGCAACAACCTGCGTGGCATGGACCTTGTGGCCCGGATCGGGGGGGAGGAATTTCTGATCGTCATGCCCGGCACCGGCCTTGCGGATGCAGAGAAGACGGCGGCGGCCATCTGTGCCGATATCGGCAACCGCGGCTTTGTCGTTCCCGGCACGCCCCAGCCGATCCATGTGACCATCAGCATCGGTCTTTCCGTCGGCCCAGTGGAAGAGGAAGGCCACCCGCTGTCAGCCGAAGCCTTGATGGCGCGGGCGGATCGGGCGCTTTACACGGCAAAAACCCATGGCCGGAACCGGGTGAACCTGAGCCGCCCCGCGGCCTGAGGTTCGGACAGGCGGGGCGCGTTGCCGCTGGAAGTTGGGCAAGGTCCTCTGCCTTCAAGAGCGAGGTGTTGATCGTGCCTTTGCCTCTGCCTCTGCCTCTGCCTCTGCCTCTGCCTCTGCCTCTGCCTCTGCCTCTGCCTCTGCCTCTGCCTCTGCCTCTGCCTCTGCCTCTGCCTCTGCCTCTGCCTCTGCCTCTGCCTCTGAGAAAAAGCACGAGACAACAGCAATCAAACTTCAACCAAAGATTGCATTTGCACCAAAGCTTCCTTAGCGTAACGCAATGCAACAGGATCGGCCCCTCATCGGAATAGCCCTCATGATGGGCTTCTGCATCGTCGCCCCCGTGGGCGATGCGGTGGCCAAATTACTGGGCGCTTCGGTCCCCTTGGGGCAGGTGGTGCTGCTCCGCTTTGTCATTCAGGCGCTGATCCTGATCCCCATCGTCTGGTACTCCGGGCGCATCTGGCGGATGCGGGGCCGGGTGTTACGGCTGACCTTTCTACGCTCCCTTTTGCATATGGCGGGCATCGCGGCGATGTTCACCGCGCTGAAATACCTGCCCCTCGCCGATGCGGTTGCCATTGCATTCGTCATGCCTTTTTTCATGCTGCTGCTCGGCAAGTTCATCCTGAACGAAGAGGTCGGCCCCAGACGTTTGGGCGCGAGCATCGTGGGCTTTCTCGGCACGCTTTTGATCGTGCAGCCGAGCTTTGCCAATGTCGGCTGGCCCGCGCTGCTGCCCGTCGTCGTGGCGGTCGTCTTTTCTTTCTTCATGCTGGTGACGCGCCAAATCGCGAAAGAGACCGATCCGATCAGCCTGCAGGCCGTCAGCGGGGTCATGGCGGTGGTGATGATCCTGCCGCTCCTTGCGCTTGGCACCATGACACAGATTGCGCCGCTTCGGCTCATCCAACCCGATGCGCTCGACTGGACCCTCCTGCTCGGCATCGGGGTGCTCGGCACGGTGGCGCATCTTTTGATGACCTGGTCCCTGCGCTTTGCCCCCTCGGCCACTTTGGCGCCGATGCAATATCTGGAAATTCCCTTTGCCACGCTGCTTGGGCTGTTGATCTTCTCCGACTTGCCCAACCCATTGGCGGGCCTCGGCATTCTGATCACCGTGGGCGCGGGGCTTTACATCGTCATGCGCGAGCGGGCCACGGCGCGTGCTCTGGCCGCAGCAGTTGCGCCGCCAGTGGCGCCATAAGACGGCGCGGCAGAATCAGCAGCATATCAGGGCCATCGATCTCAAGCGTGACCGGCCCCAAGGCGCGGTTCGACGTGCCGGTCCGGCCACCCGGCGCGAAATCCAGCCCGTCGATCGGCCATTCCAACCCTTGGCTGCGCCCCGTCACCGGGGTCAGAGGCATGAGTGAGACCACATCCCCCGCCGCCGTCGGCAGCGTGATCCGCGGCGGGGCCAGCAGCACGATCTCATGCGCACCCAGCAAGATGCAGGAGCGATGTGGATGGGTGGCGAGCGTGTTAAAAGCCGCAAGCTGATGATCCAACCGCGCCCCGGTAAAACCGACCCCGAGCACCAGCGGCGCGTCGATCCGCGTCAGCGCCTTGTCGAAATCGGTGCTCTCTTGCTCGGCGATGCGGTGGCGCCGCGCGGCCGGGATTTGGGCCAACACCTCTGCCGGGGCGGAATCAAGATCGCCGATAACCGCGGCCAGTTCCACCCCCGCCGCCACGCCCACCGCAGCCCCGCTGTCTGCCGCCACGCAGGTCGGGGCCAGCGCCAGCGCCGCCTCAATGTCCCCCGCGAAGACCTCTCCGCCGCCCAGCAGCGTAACTGGCCCCTCCTCCCTTACGATATGCTCTGAAGTGGTCAATTAATGCCCCTTTTGGAAATCTGCCTTAATCTTGCCTTGAAATCATACGTTGAATGGCACAGATTCGAGCCGCTTTGGTCTTGGACATCGTGGTAAACGATACCTGCAACACCGCAGAGGACGAGCATCCGATGATGAACAGCAACAAAATCTTGACGGTCTCCTATGGCACTTTTTCGTGCACGCTGGAAGGCTTCGACGATTCCTTCGGCACGATGAAGGCCATTGCCGAGTATTTCCGCGATCTGGCCTCGGATGACCGCTACTTCGGTGCCGAACCACCGCAACCCGATGCCGAGATGCTCGCCCGGATCGCGCAGCGCGAAGTTTCCCGCCGGGTGCAAGCCCGCGAGCAAGAAGGCAAGATCGTACTGAGCGCGCTGGAGAACCAAAGCGCCGAAGCTCCGGCCCAAGCGCCTCCAGCGGCGGCCCCCGCCGCCGTGCCGGCTCAAGCTGAGGCCGCAGCGCCGCAAGCCCCCGTCGCAGCACAGCCTGCACCGGTAGAGGAAGAGGCCCCCGCCCCCCTCAAGGCCGAGATCGCCGACACCGCCGCCGTGGAAGCGCCCGCCACACCGGAACCCCAGATCGCAGAGACCGCTGAAGAGCCCGCGCCTGCCCCAGAGCCTGCACCGGCTGCCGAGGCCGAGGACACCAGCGAAGCCGAAGCCTTCTTTGCCGCCAGCCCGCAGCCGCAGACTCATTTCGAGGACGAAGCGCAGGAGGCCAGCGTCGAAGAGCTGCCCACCGCAAGCGCCGCCCCTGCCGACAGCATCGCCGCGAAGCTGCAGCGCATCCGCGCCGTCGTCGCCCAGCAGGACGAAGACGAAGCGGCTGGCTATGACGAAGAAGAAGCCGCGCCCGTGGCCCGCGCCACCGCTGAAACGCAAGCCGCGCCGGAAGAGAGCCAAGCCGCCATCGCCGCCGCCCGCCGTGACATCGAAGACGCGCTGGAGGCCGATGAAGCGACCGAAATGGCGCAGGAGGCTGCGGAGGATGAGGACGACGATCTCGCCGATATCCTCTACCGGCTTGAGGCCGAAGAGGAGGATGAGGCCAAAAGCGCCGAGACGGACGAGAGCCTGTTCGACGCCGAGGCCGATGAGCAGCCTGAGTCCGAAGCCCAAGCCGAAGCCGCACCGGAAATCGACGCCGCCGACCTGCCGCGCAAAGGGCGCGTGATCAAGGTCAAGCGCGCGCATCTCGAAGCTGCCGTGGCGCGGGGCGATCTTGAAGAGGTCTCGGACCCTGCACCGCAAGAGGCACCTGCCGCGAAGACAGAGGAAAAGCGCAGCTCTTCCCTGTCGCCCGAGGATGAAGACGAGCTGGCCCGCGAATTGGCCGCATTGGAAGCCGAACTCGGTGCCGCCGCTCCGCAAGAGGCCGAAGAGACGCCTGCGCCTGCGGTTGAAATGGCCGAGCCGGAAGCGGCGCCCGCTCAGGAAGAGCCCGAAGAGGTCGAAGCCGCCGCGGAGCCAGTCGAAGAGCAGCCCGAGCCTGCGCAAGCGGCCCGTCACAGCCTGCCCACCATCGACGATGAGACCGGCCCCGACATGTCGCGCCTGATGGCGGAAACCGACAGCAAGATGGATGAGGCCGAAAGCACCACGCGCCGCGATGCCTTTGCCCATCTGCGCGCCGCCGTGGCCGCCAAGAAAGCCGACGAAGCAATGGGGGGCCGCGCCACCACCGCGACCTCGGATGACGCCTACCGCGAAGACTTGGCCGATGTGGTCCGCCCGCGCCGCCCCGTCACCCGCCCGGCCCGGACCGAGCGGCCCAAGGCCGATGCCCGCTCCGCCCCGCTGAAACTGGTGGCCGAACAGCGCATCGATGTCGACAAGCTGCGCAGCGCGGGCCCCGTGCGTCCGCGCCGAGTGGCCGCCGTGGTGGAGCCGGTCAAAACCAACCCCGATGCCGAAAGCTTTGCCGATTTCGCCGCCGACATGGGTGCCACCAAGCTGCCCGAACTGCTTGAGGCGGCGGCATCATACATGTCTTTCGTCGAGGGACGTGACCAATTCTCTCGCCCGCAGTTGATGGGCAAGGTCCGCTCGATCGGCCTGCCGGATTTCACCCGCGAAGACGGGCTGCGCTCCTTCGGTCAACTGCTGCGCGCAGGTAAAATCGAAAAGATCAAAGGCGGGCGTTTCACCGTCTCGGATGAGATCGGTTATCGCCCCGATCACCGCGCCGTGGGTTAAACCACGGCCCACCGCTGATTACGAAAAAGCGCCCCGCGGGGCGCTTTTTTATTGGGTTTTAACGATCGTCTTCCGCATCGGGGTCGGCCTGTCCGATGCCCCGAAAGACAAATTTGAACGGCAGCGCCCAAACGATGCCAAGGGCGACATAGATGCCAAGCTCAAGCAGCACCGGCGGGCGGTCGAACTGGGCCACCGTCCAGACCGCCACGGCGATATAGCTCGGCAGCCCGATCAGCAGGATCACCAGCGCCCAACGGCGACGCGCCTTGTAGCTCAGCGCCATCAGATCAATCCGCGAAAGGGTCGGTCACCAGAATGGTGTCCTCCCGCTCCGGCGAGGTCGAGACGAGGGCCACGGGGCATTGGATCAACTCTTCGACCCGGCGCACATATTTGATCGCATTGGCCGGAAGGTCGGCCCAACTGCGCGCGCCTTCGGTCGATTCGGACCAGCCCGGCAGTTCTTCGTAGATCGGCGTGCAACGGGCCTGCTGTTCGGCCGCGGTGGGCAGATAGTCGAGCCGTTCACCGTCCAACTCATAGCCCACGCAGACCTTCAGCGTCTCGAAGCCGTCAAGCACGTCAAGCTTGGTCAGACAAATGCCAGTGATGCCGGAGGTGGCGCAGGTCTGGCGCAGCAGCGCCGCGTCGAACCAACCACAGCGGCGTTTGCGCCCGGTGGTGGTGCCGAACTCATGGCCGCGCTCGCCCAGACGTTGACCGTCCGCATCTTCAAGCTCGGTCGGGAAGGGGCCTTCGCCAACGCGTGTGGTGTAAGCCTTCACGATGCCAAGCACGTAGTCGATGGCGGTGGGGCCGAGGCCCACACCGGTCGCCGCTTGCCCCGCGATCACGTTTGAGGAGGTGACGAAGGGATAGGTGCCAAAGTCGATGTCCAAAAGCGCGCCCTGTGCGCCCTCAAAAAGGATGCGCTTGCCCGCTTTGCGCTTCTCTGCCAGCACCTTCCAGACGGGGGCAGCGAAACGCAGGATTTTCGGTGCGATTTCTTGCAGTTGCGCGATCAGCGCGTCGCGGTCGATGGCCTCGACACCCAGCCCCTTGCGCAGCGGGTCGTGGTGCTGCAGCGCGCGGTCGACGCGGGCCTCCAATGTCGCGGCGTCGGCCAGATCGGCCACGCGGATGGCGCGGCGGCCAACTTTGTCCTCATAGCACGGCCCGATGCCGCGCCCGGTGGTGCCGATCTTGGTGCCCTTGCTCGCCGCCTCTTCGCGGGCGCGGTCAAGCTCACCGTGGAAGGGCAGGATCAGCGGCGTGTTTTCCGCGATCATCAGGTTCTCGGGGTTGATCTCAACCCCCTGCCCTTCGATCGTCTCGATCTCTTTCAGCAGGTGCCACGGGTCCAGCACCACGCCATTGCCGATGACAGACAGCTTGCCGCCGCGCACAACACCCGAAGGCAGCGCATGCAGCTTGTAGACCTTGCCGTCGATGACCAGAGTGTGGCCCGCGTTATGCCCGCCTTGGAAGCGTGCGATCACATCGGCGCGTTCGCTGAGCCAGTCAACGATCTTGCCTTTTCCCTCGTCACCCCATTGGGCGCCGACAACGACGACATTGGCCATGATATATTCCTTTGCGATGTCCCGCGCCCGTATAGCGACAGTGGCAGGCGTGTGAAACTCGAAAAAACGCGGGAGCGGATTTAGACGCTTTGCCCCGCCTTCAGATGCACCGGCTCGCCATGCGGGGTGCTGAGATAGGCGGCCTCCCACCCGTCGCGCAGGGCGCGCAGATCACCGGGGCGGGCATGGCCCGCGTCGATCAGCAGGGTTTCGAGGGTTTCGAGCCAAGCGTTGAAATAGTCCTCCCCGCCGTTCAACGCGCGCGCCAGCCCGTGGCGCGCCAAAGTCGCGCCAAAGCGGGCGGCCCAGAAGGGCCAGTCGAAAAGGCCGCTTTCGTTAAGATGCACCGTCAGCGCGAAAAGCTGCGCGTGCCATGGCGCCTCGAACACGGGCTCCGGGGCGCTCATGGGGCCTCCAGATAGCTTTGCCAGAGGTCGAGCACGACCTCATCGCGGGGATGTTCAGGGTGCGCCCAAAGCTCAGAGGCCGGGAAGGCCACCGCGTAAAGCGGCTCAGGCGCTTCGCCCAGATCATGGGCGTTGCTATCAGGCAGAACATGGGTGCCATGCAACCGCAGCACCCGCCCCGAAGCACCCGCGGCATAGGCGGGCAGCCGGGTGTGCCCGCCCGGAACAATGGCGTTTTCCGGCTGCTTGCGGGTGACGACCCTGTCGCCCGGCGCAAAGAGCGGCGTGACGTCCGAGGGGCGATCCGCCGGACCACCACGGGCCAGCACCCCGGCCACCTGCGGCGCTTTCAGCGCCTTTTCCGCCAGCGGGCTGGGCGTGGGCGCGGTTTCGCCCGAGAGTTCCTCGCGGCTGACCACCCCGCGCGCGACCAGCATATCAGCCACCCCGGCGATCCATTTCTCGTAATAGCTGAACCGCATGTAATCGGTCGGGGCCAGACATTCGCGTGCGTGGCGCGACACGTCGATGTTCCATTGGCCCAACGTCCCCGTGGCCAAGGTCAGCGCCAGCGCGCGGCGGTGCCAATCGGCGTGAAAGACCACGTCTTCGCCCTCAGGCGTCACCGCGCCATCACCGAAACGCCCGCCCATGTCATGCACGCGGGTCATGGCGCTTTGGCCAATCCGGTGCCGATCATACTGTCGCGGGTGACAAGATCAGCCAGCGCGGCGACATCCATGCCGTCGCTCCCCGCAGGGCGTTGCGGGATCACCAGATAACGCACCTCAGCCGTCGAATCCCAAACGCGCACGGCGGTCTCTTCAAGCAGGTCGACGCCGAATTCAGCCAGCACTTTGCGCGGCTCGCGCACCACGCGGGCGCGGTAGGCATCGGATTTATACCAGCCCGGCGGGATGCCTAAAAGCGGCCAAGGGTAGCAAGAGCACAGAGTGCAAACGACGATATTATGCACCTCATCCGTATTCTCGACCGCGACCATATGCTCGCCCTGCCGCCCGAAGAACCCCATCTCGGCCACCACGGCGGTCGCATCCTCGAGCAGCGCCGCGCGGAAATCAGGATCGCTCCAGGCGCGGGCGACGACCTCGGCCCCGTTGCGCGGGCCGATGCGGTTTTCATAGGTGTCGATGATCTCATCCAAGGCGGCGGGGTCGATAAGCCCCTTGGCCGTCAGCAGTGTCTCCAACGCTTTGACCCTGAGCGCGGGCTCGGGCGGCAGGAGGGCATGGGGGTGGTCGTGGTCCGAATGATCATGTGGCATGCCGGCAGACTGCCCCAGCGGCACTCGGCTGTCCATCGCCGATCACGGGCAATCCCTTCATTTCTCTGCAAAGAAAATGGGCGAATTTACCCGCATTTCATGCTATAGTATTCCTACGAAGCGAGTCTGCACCACCTTAATTCCAGGATAACCCTCTTACATATTGTGGTTGAGTACTGCTTCAAAAGACCGTCGCCCCCATGCGGCGGTCTTTGCTCGTGCCTTTGATCCCTTAGGCCGCCCCCTCCCGATCCGATCATCACCCGGCGGCAATCCACCCTTGCCCCCATGGGCAAAGACGAATAGATACCCGCCAACCAAAACCGAAAGCTGTCGTACCCATGGAAAATGTCGTTCTGATCATTCACCTGATTCTGGCTCTTGGCCTGATCGCCGTGGTACTTCTGCAACGGTCCGAGGGCGGTGGCCTTGGCATGGGCGGTGGTGGCGGCGGTGCCGTTTCGGGCCGCGCGGCGGCCACGGCATTGGGCAAAGTGACATGGGCGCTCGCCGCCGGTTTCATCGCCACATCGATCACGCTGACCATCATCGCGGCGGAAAAATCCGCAGGCTCGTCGGTCATCGACCGGCTGAGTGCTACACCGCCCGCCCAGAGCCAAGATGGCAGCCCGGCCCTGCCCGCGGGCGACGACCTGCTGCCGCCTTCCGCGGATGGCAACACACCGCTGGTCCCTGCGGCCGATTAACCTAACGAACACAAAACCTTGAGGCACGGACCGGTTCCGCAACTGTATGTTGCGGCGGGCCTTGCCTCAAACGCACGAATCCTGTAAGGCTTAAATCCCGTGGTGTTGCGGTTTTCCGCAGCGCGTTTGGCTGGTTTTTGCCTGCAACAAACTTTGAATTCACGGGGGTCTCCGATCACATGGCACGCTATATCTTCATCACAGGCGGTGTGGTCTCGTCGCTGGGCAAGGGTCTGGCCTCGGCGGCTTTGGGTGCCTTGCTTCAGGCACGCGGTTTTTCGGTGCGTCTGCGCAAGCTGGACCCCTATCTGAACGTCGATCCCGGCACGATGTCGCCTTTCGAGCATGGCGAAGTCTTCGTCACCGATGATGGCGCAGAAACCGACCTCGACCTTGGGCATTACGAACGTTTCACCGGTGTTGCTGCGCGCAAGACCGACAGCATCAGCTCGGGCCGGGTTTACTCCACCGTGCTAGAGAAAGAGCGCCGCGGCGATTATCTGGGCAAGACCATTCAGGTGATCCCCCACGTTACCAATGAAATCAAAGACTTCATCGACATCGGCGATGATGAGGTCGACTTCATGCTTTGCGAAATCGGCGGCACCGTGGGCGATATCGAGGGGCTGCCCTTCTTCGAGGCAATCCGCCAGTTCAGCCAAGACAAGCCGCGCGGCCAGTGTATTTTCATGCACCTCACGCTGCTGCCCTACGTCAAAGCCAGCGGCGAATTGAAGACCAAGCCGACGCAGCACTCGGTCAAAGAACTCCGCTCCATCGGCATCGCGCCCGACATTCTGGTTTGCCGCTCCGAAGGGCCGATCCCCGCCAAAGAGCGTGAGAAGCTGGCGCTCTTCTGCAACGTGCGCCCGGATTCGGTGATCGCCGCGCAGGATTTGAAATCGATCTACGAAGCCCCGCTCGCCTATCACCGCGAAGGGCTGGATCAGGCGGTTCTGGATGCCTTCCAGATCACACCCGCGCCCAAGCCGAACCTGTCGCGTTGGGAAGATGTGGCCGACCGCATTTACAACCCCGAGGGCGAAGTCAAAGTTGCCATCGTCGGCAAATACACCCAGCTTGAAGACGCCTATAAATCCATCGCCGAAGCGCTCACCCATGGCGGCATGGCGAACCGGGTGAAGGTCAAGGTCGAATGGGTCGACGCCGAGATTTTTGACAGCGAAGACCCCGGTCCGCATCTCGAAGGGTTCCACGCGATCCTCGTCCCCGGCGGCTTTGGTGAGCGCGGGACCGAGGGCAAGATCAAGGCCGCGCAATATGCGCGCGAGCATAAGGTGCCCTATCTGGGCATCTGCCTTGGCATGCAGATGGCCGTGATCGAAGCGGCGCGCAACGTGGCGGGCCTGAAGACGGCGGGGTCGGAGGAATTCGACCATGAAGCCGGGAAAAAGCGTTTTGAACCGGTGGTTTACCACCTCAAGGAATGGGTTCAGGGCAACCACAAAGTGGCGCGCAAAGTCGATGACGACAAGGGCGGCACCATGCGCTTGGGCGCCTATGACGCGACGCTGGTCGAAGGGTCGCGCGTGGCCGAAGCCTATGGAACCACCACCATCGACGAGCGTCACCGTCACCGCTACGAGGTCGACATCGCCTATAAGGACCAGCTTGAGAAGGCCGGGCTGAAGTTCTCGGGCATGTCCCCCGATGGCAATCTGCCTGAGATCGTCGAATGGTCGGATCACCCGTGGTTCATCGGCGTTCAGTTCCACCCTGAGCTGAAGTCCAAGCCCTTCGACCCGCACCCCCTGTTCAAGGATTTCGTGCGCGCCGCCAAGGATGTGTCGCGGTTGGTATAAGCTTTTGAGGCCCGTGCGTTTTGCGCCGGGCCTTTTTTCTGCCGGGCAACCACTAAAAGGCCCGGAATCAAGCCGCAGGCGCCGGGCCATCGCCTGCCCGCCCGCCACGCCGTAGGCGTGCCATCATTCATTCGGCGCACCTGCGTTGCGTCGGGTAGGCGATTTCGCGACGGGCGCGTACTTCTGCGAGAACACATCATGGTAGCACCATAAAGTGGCATGGATCGCGGTTTGGTTCGCCCACCCGCGGACAGGCGCTGGCCCTCCCCCCTCTTTCACGTTGCACCCGCCAACCACTCCGCTACAGCTAGGCCATGCTGAGCTATCAACACATCTACCACGCCGGAAACCTTGCAGACGTGCAGAAACACGCGCTTTTGGCGTGGATGCTGTCTTATCTTACCCGCAAGGACAAACCGCTCACCTATCTGGAAACCCATGCAGGGCGGGCGCTTTATGACCTGTCGGATGCGGCGGCGGAAAAGACCGGCGAAGCGCGGCAGGGCATCGACAAGGTGCGCGATTGGTTCGCTGCCAATCACCCCTACAGGCAGGTTCTGGAAGCGCTGCGCGAGGCCCACGGCCCGCGCGCCTACCCCGGCTCTCCCCTGCTGGCCGCCAAACTGCTGCGCCCCGATGACCGCATCCATCTGGCCGAGTTGCACCCGCAAGAACACAGCGCCCTTGATTTGGCGATGTCGCCCTACCCGGCGAAATGCCACCTCAGCGACGGGTTCGAGATGGCCTTTGCCCTCACCCCGCCAACACCGCGCCGGGGGATGCTGCTGATCGACCCCTCTTACGAGATCAAAACCGATTACGAGACCATTCCGCGCCAGATCGCCAAACTCAACCGCGCTTGGAACGTGGGCATCATCGCGCTGTGGTATCCGATCCTGACCAATCGCGCGCATGAGCCGATGCTCGACACGCTCACCGCCAACCACCCCGATGCGCTGCGCCACGAAGTGCGCTTTCCGCCCGCGCGGCCCGGGCATGGCATGGTCGGCTCGGGCATGTTCGTGATCAATCCCCCCTACGGGCTCGACAATGAGGCACAGAACCTCACCGCCCGTTTCGCCACCTTGACCCAACAGGAGAGATAACAAATGCCAAAGGGCTATTGGATCGCCACCATGGATATCCACGACACTGCGATTTACGACAAATACCGTGCTGCCAATGCCAAACCCTTTGCGGATTACGGCGCGCGCTTCCTTGTCCGCGGCGGCACCCAGCAGATCCGCGAAGGGCAGATGCGCGCCCGCACCGTTGTTTTGGAATTCGACAGCTACGCCGATGCGGTCGCCTGTTACGAAAGCCCCGGCTACCAGCGGGCAAAAGACATTCGCCTGAACGTGGCGGACGGGTCTTTGGTCATCGTCGAGGGCTATGACGGCTAAGCCCATGTGGCCCCTTGCAGGAACCTGCGCCCCCGATGCGCAGTTTCCTCTATGGCGACCCTGTTTCCTGCGATAAGTGAGCCCCATGCTGAACCGACTGTTCCCCCGCCGCAAGGCACAGCCGAAACCCTTGCCGCAGCCCAATGCCCAACTGGCACTTGGCGCGCTTTTGGTGCGTGTGGCCTTTGCCGATCGCAACTACCGCGCCTCCGAGATCGGCCAGATCGACCGCATTCTGGCGCAGACCTTTGGCCTCAAACCCATCGAGGCGGCGAAACTGCGCGCCACTTGCGAAGCGCTTGAGCGCGACGCCCCCGGCACGCCGGAGTTCACCCGCATCCTGCGCGAAGAGGTCGACTATGCCGACCGCAAGGCATTGGGCGAAGCGATGTGGCAGGTGGCCCTTTCGGACGGGGCGCGCAACGATGACGAGGAAATTCAGCTTGTCGCCATCGAAACCGCCCTTGGCCTGTCGGATGAGGATATGGCCGCAGCCCGAGCTAACGCTTTGAACACGCTATGACATTCCCTTTTCCCGCAGCAGGATGATGACGCATATATGTTTGGTGACTTTCTCAGACGGCTGACCCAGCCCGAACCCGATCCATTGGCCGATAATGACGCCCGCCTTGCGCTGACCGCGCTTTTGGTGCGCATCGCCCGGTCCGACAATGACTACGCAATGAGCGAGCGGCGCCTGATCGACCGGATCGCCGCCGAGCGCTACGGCCTGAACGAGGCCGACGCCATCGCCCTGCGTAAAGAGGCCGAAGAGCTTGAGGCCCAAGCCCCCGACACCGTGCGCTTTACCCGCGCGATCAAGGATGCGGTGCCCTATGAGCACCGGCTGGAGGTCATCGAGGCACTTTGGCAGGTGGTTCTGGCCGACGGCAGCCGTTCCGACGAAGAAGACGCGCTGCTGCGGCTGGTGTCGAACCTATTGGGCGTCACCGATACCGACAGCGCCATGGCGCGCCAGCGTGTTGCCAAAGAAAACTGACCTAGCGTCAGCACCGGGACTGTGATGCAACGCGGGGCAAACTCTGCGTTGCAATTTCCGTCGATTCGTCGCTTTATAGCGCACTGAAATGACAGATTGGCGACAGTTTCCGTGACCACAGACACCCCGGTTATCCAGATCAAGAACCTCCACAAGGCCTATGGCGCGCTGGAGGTTCTCAAAGGGGTAGATCTGACCGCCCCGCGTGGCCATGTGATCTCGCTCATCGGGTCGTCCGGCTCGGGCAAATCGACGCTTCTGCGCTGCTGCAACCTGTTGGAAGACAGCCAACAGGGCGAGGTGATCTTTAAGGGCGAACCGGTGCGTTGGAAGGGCGACGGCCACCAGCGCTGTCCGGCGGACGCCAAACAGGTGCTGCGCATCCGCACCAACCTGTCGATGGTCTTCCAGCAGTTCAATCTCTGGGCGCATATGTCGATCCTACAAAACGTGATGGAAGCGCCGCTGACCGTGCTGGGCCGCGACCGGGCGGAGGTGGAGCGCGCCGCGCGTGGCTATCTGGAAAAGGTCGGCATCGGCGACAAATGCGATGTCTACCCTGCCCAGCTTTCTGGCGGGCAGCAACAGCGCGCCGCCATTGCCCGCGCGCTCTGCATGGAGCCCGAGGCGCTGCTGTTCGATGAGCCCACCAGCGCGCTCGACCCCGAGTTGGAGCAGGAAGTCGTCAAGGTTATCAAGGATCTGGCCGCAGAGGGGCGCACGATGGTGATCGTGACCCATGACATGAAACTGGCCGCCGATGTCAGCGATCATGTCGTCTTTTTGCACCAAGGTCTGATCGAGGAACAAGGGACGCCCGAAGAGGTCTTCGGCGCGCCCAAATCGGAACGTCTGCGTGGGTTCCTTTCGGCAACCCAGCCTGCGTAAACAAGAACCAAAGGGAGTTACCAAATGAAAAAGATCCTACTGGCAAGCGTCGCGCTCAGCATGACCGCTGGCTTCGCGATGGCCGAAGCCCATGGCAAAACCATCCGCATGGGCACCGAGGGCGCCTACCCCCCCTACAACTTCATCAACGACGCCGGCGAAGTCGACGGGTTCGAGCGTGAGCTGGGCGACGAGCTGTGCGAGCGCGCCGAGCTGACCTGCGAATGGGTCAAGAACGACTGGGACAGCATCATCCCCAACCTCGTGTCGGGCAACTACGACACCATCATGGCGGGCATGAGCATCACCGACGAGCGTAAGGAAGTCATCGCCTTCACGCAGAACTACTATCCGCCCACCGCCTCGGCCTATGTCGCGGCTTCTGAGGACGCGGACCTCGAAGGCGGCGTTGTCGCCGGTCAGACCGCAACCATCCAGGCGGGCTATGTCGCCGAAAGCGGCGCCACGCTGATCGAATTCGCAACCCCGGAAGAGACCGTCGCCGCCGTGCGCAACGGTGAGGCCGATGCGGTCTTCGCCGACAAGGATTACCTCGTGCCGATCGTCGAGGAATCCGGCGGTGAGCTGATGTTCGTGGGCGACGATGTGCCGCTCGGCGGTGGCATCGGCATGGGCCTGCGCCAGTCCGACACCGAACTGCGCGACACCTTCGACGCCGTCATCACAGAGATGAAGGAAGACGGTACGCTCAACGAGATGCTCAAGAAGTGGTTCGGCGAAGACACCACCACCTACGAGTGATTCCATCTCAGGCGCGCCCGTCGCGGCGCGCCTGACCACGCCTGCGCGGGCCCCGCGCGCAGATCAGCCCACGGGGGCCCATGTTCTCTTTCTGCACCGATCCGTCGACCCTGAATGACTGGCTCTGGACCGCCTGTTACCTGACCACCGGCGTCCATATGTCCTTCTACCTGTCCTTCCTGAAGGTCCTGCTGCTTTTGGCGGTTACCGCCCCCGTGGCGCTGGCCTTCGGCTTTGGCGGGGCCATGATGGCACGCGCGCGTTTCGCGCCGCTCAGCTGGGTCGGCAAGGGCTATATCGCGCTGGTGCGTGGTGTGCCGGATATCGCCTTCTTCCTGTTTTTCGTGATCGCGCTCGATCAGGGCATCGAGTACCTGCGCCACAAGGTGCTTTGCCCCGATTGGGATATGCCGATCCGCCAAGGCAGCGACTTCGTCGTCTGCCAAGAAGCCAAGATGCCCTTGGGCAATGCCGCCCAATGGGTGCATGAGACCTATGGCTTCGGCCTCGCCGTCTTTACCTTTGCCATCGTTTTCGGGGCCTTCGCGGCCAATGTGCTTTTCGGGGCCATGCGCGCCGTGCCGCGCCCGCAACTCGAAACCGCCGAAGCCTATGGCATGACCCACCGCCAAACCTTCTGGCGGGTGCTGGTGCCGCAGATGTGGGTCTATGCCCTGCCCGGCCTCAGCAACCTGTGGATGGTGCTGATCAAGGCCACGCCGCTGCTGTTCCTGCTAGGCGTCGAAGACATCGTCTATTGGGCGCGTGAGTTGGGCGGCACCAAGACGCCGCGCTTTACCGATTACCCGCACCCTGACTGGCGCATGTGGTACTTCCTCGCGCTGCTGGTGTTCTACCTGCTCTTCACCCGCATTTCCGAGATCACGTTGGACCGTCTGATGAAACGACTGACACGCGGCCAAGCCACCACCGGCGGCGAAGCCCAGCGGAGGGCTGGCGCATGAGCTGTCTGCAAACGATTCAGGACTACGGCCTGCGGTCCTTGGGCTATGGCGAGCGGCTGCTGCCGCGCGAAGGTTTCACGCTTTGCGAGCAGTTCACGCTGATTGGCTCGGGCATGATCTGGAACGTATATTTTGGCGTCGTCGCTTTGCTGACCGGCTTTTTCTTTGCGACGGCGCTCGGCGTTGGCAAGGCCAGCGCGAACCCGTGGTTCCGCAAACCGGCGGAGTGGTTCATCTTTATCTTCCGCGGCTCGCCGCTCTTCATTCAGTTCTTCTTTGGCTACTTCCTGTTTCTGTCGCTGAAATCGGAATACGCCTTCTTCGCCCCCTTCACCGCGGCATGGCTGGGCGCGTTGATCGTGCTCTTTCTCAACACTGCCGCATATTCGGGCGAAATTTTTTACGGCGCGCTGCAATCCATCCCCAAGGGCGATGTGGAGGCCGCGGATGCCTATGGTCTGTCCGGCTGGTCGCGCTTTCGCCGGGTGATCTGGCCCACCTCGCTGCGGCTCGCTTGGCCCGCCTATACGAATGAGGCGATTTTCCTGTTTCACGCCACGACACTGGTGTTTTTCAGCGGTTTCCCGGCATGGCAACAGCGCGGTGACGCGCTCTATTACGCCAGCTATTTCGCGGATAAGACCTTCAACCCCTTCGTCCCCTATCCCATTCTTGCCGGTTATTTCATCCTTCTGACGCTCTGCATCATCGGCGTCTTCGGTTTGATCAATTCCCGCCTCAACCGCCACCTGCCCCAAGCGCAACGCCGTAAAATTCGCTTGCGTCCTAATTTGATCCGGTAGTATCCATTATTTGATCAAATTACGCGGCGCGTGGGCGCCTACCGCTTTTGCCCCCGGGCGAACCGCTTTGTGACATGCCCACCGCCCATTCAGGTGATGTATGAACAACTGGCTTCGCAAAAATCCTCAGGTCCGCACCATTCGTGTGGCCGCTGCCGACCTCAATGGCCAAGCGCGGGGCAAGCGCATCCCCTCGCGCTTTGCCGATAAGGTCACGACCGAAGGCACCCGCTTTCCCGTCTCGGTGCTGAACCTCGACATCTGGGGCGAGGATATCGACGACAGCCCGCTGGTGTTTGAAACGGGCGATGCGGATGGCGTACTGAAACCGACCGAACGGGGCTTCATGCCGATGCCATGGCTCGACGCGCCCTCGGCCCTGTTGCCCATCTGGATGTTCCGCGAAGATGGCCGCCCCTATCCCGGCGATCCGCGCCATGCGCTGCGCGCGGTGCTGGATCGCTACAAGGCGCGCGGGCTGACGCCGGTCTGCGCCGTTGAGCTGGAATTCTTCCTGATCGACGATTCGGGCCGCAACCTTCAGGTGCCCGTCTCCCCCCGGTCGGGCAAGCGGCGCAAGGCGGCCGAAACCATGTCGATCCGCGCGCTCGACCAGTTCGATCTGTTCTTCACCGATCTTTATGACGCCTGCGAAGAGATGGACATCCCCGCCGACACCGCCATTTCCGAGGCGGGTCTGGGTCAGTTCGAGATCAACCTCATGCATTGCGATGACGCCCTGCGCGCCGCCGATGACGCATGGCTGTTCAAGATGCTGGTTAAGGGTCTGGCACGGCGGCACGGCTTTGCCGCAAGCTTTATGGCGAAACCTTACGAGGATTACTCCGGCTCCGGCCTGCACACGCATTTCTCGGTATTGGATGAGAAGGGCGACAACATCTTCGACGATGGCGGGCCGAAAGGGACCGACACATTGCGCCATGCAGTGGCGGGCTGCATGAACGCGATGCAGGGCTCGGCGCTGGTCTTCTGCCCGCATGCCAATAGCTTTGACCGGATGGTGCCAGAATCCCACGCGCCTACCGGGGTTTGCTGGGCCTATGAGAACCGCACCGCCGCGATCCGCATCCCCTCGGGCAGCCACAAGGCGCGGCGCATCGAACACCGCGTCTCGGGCGGGGATGTGAACCCCTATCTGATGCTCGCCGCCGTGTTGGGTGCCGCGCTCAACGGGATCGAAGACGCGCTTGAGCCGCCCGCCCCGATCACCGGCAACGCCTATGCCGCCGAATTGCCGCGCATGCCGAGCGATTGGAAAACCGCCATCGACCTGTTTGAAAGCTGCCCCCATGTCGCGCGCATCTTCGCCCCCGAGATGATCCGCAACTTCGTGCTGACCAAACGCCAAGAATTGCATTACATGCAGGAATTGACCCCAGAGGAACAGGTCGAGATCTATCTCGACACTGTGTAACAGGTGACACATGAAAATCGGCATTCTGCAAACCGGCCACTCCCCCGATGACTTTCGCGAACAGCTCGGCGACTATGGGGAGATGTTCACCAAACTGCTGGATGGTCACGGGTTTGACTTTCAAATCTGGTCGGTCGTCGATGGCATCCTGCCCGACAGCGTGACAGAGGCCGACGGCTGGCTGATCACCGGATCGAAACACGGCGCCTATGAGGATCACGATTGGATCCCGCCGCTGGAGGAGTTCATCCGCCAGACCTATGCCGATGGCCGCCCCCTGATCGGCGTTTGTTTCGGGCATCAGATCATCGCCCAAGCGCTTGGCGGCAAGGTTGAGAAGTTTACCAACGGCTGGTCCATTGGTCGCACTGAATACGATATGGACGGTGACAAACTGGCGCTGAATGCATGGCATCAGGACCAGATTGTGGAACTGCCCGAAGGGGCCCGCGTCGTTGCCTCGTCGGACTTTTGCGCCTATGCGGCGCTGGCCTATGACGACCGCATCTGGACAGTGCAGCCACATCCCGAATTCGGCCATGACTTCATCGACGGCTTGATCAAAACCCGTGGCAAGGGCGTGGTGCCCGAGCATCTGCTGGAGCAGGCCACCGCCGCCTTGGGCGGCCCCATCGACAACCAAAAAATCGCGGACCAAATGGCCGCATTCTTTAAAGACAACAGGAAAGAGAGGGCCTGATGGCCGAGGATTGGACAGAAGCACTACCCGAAGCGGCGCGCGCCTATCTTGAGGGCCGGCGTCTGGACGAAGTGGAATGTATCATCCCCGACCTGCCCGGCATCGCCCGGGGCAAGGCCGTCCCGGCGTCGAAATTCGCGCGGCAAGAATATTTCCACCTGCCCGACAGCATCTTCTACCAGACCATCACCGGCGAATGGGGCGAAGCGGCGGGCGATGACGGTTTCATCGAAAAAGACATGATCCTGCGCCCGGATATGGACACGGCCACCGCCGCACCTTGGACCGGGGACTGGACGCTTCAGGTCATCCACGACGCCTATGACCGCAACGACAAGCCGGTGGCCTATTCGCCGCGCAATGTGCTCAAACGCGTGGTGCAACTTTACCGCGACAAGGGGTGGGAGCCGGTCGTGGCCCCCGAGATGGAATTTTTCCTCGTGGCCCGCAACATCGACCCGGCCAAGGAAATCCTGCCGATGATGGGCCGCTCGGGCCGCCCGGCGGCGGCGCGTCAGGCCTATTCGATGACGGCGGTGGATGAATTCGGCCCCGTGATCGACGACATCTACGACTTTGCCGAGGCGCAGGGTTTCGAGATCGACGGCATCACCCAAGAGGGCGGCGCGGGCCAGCTTGAGATCAACTTGCAACATGGGGATCCGGTGCGGCTGGCCGATGAGGTGTTCTATTTCAAACGGCTGATCCGCGAAGCGGCGATGCGGCATGAGTGCTACGCCACCTTCATGGCCAAGCCCATCGCTGATGAGCCGGGCAGCGCCATGCATATCCACCATTCGGTGCTGGACGTGAAAACCGGCGAGAACATCTTTGTCGATGCCGAAGGGGAAGAGACCGCCCCCTTCCGCCATTTCATCGCCGGTTTGCAAAACCACATGCCAAGCGCGCTCGCCGTGATCGCACCCTACGTCAATTCCTACCGCCGCTACGTCAAGGATCACGCCGCGCCGATCAACCTTGAATGGGGCCGCGACAACCGCACCACGGGCATTCGCGTGCCGCTCTCGGGGCCCAAGTCGCGCCGGGTGGAAAACCGTCTCGCCGGGATGGACTGCAATCCCTACCTCGGCATCGCCGCGAGCCTCGCCTGCGGCTATCTGGGGCTAATCCAGCAGAAAGACCCGCTGCCCGAATTCAAAGGCGATGCCTATGTCGGCGAAGGGGATATTCCGCAGGTTCTGGGCCAAGCGCTTGATCTCTTTGAAGAAGCGACGGAATTGCACGAGGCGTTGGGCCCCGATTTCGCCCGCGTCTACTCCATCGTCAAACGGGCGGAATATGAGGAGTTCCTACAGGTCATCTCGCCTTGGGAACGTGAACATCTGCTGATGAACGTCTGAAGCCCGGAGGCCCGATGAACCTGCTCTACGCCAATGACACGCCCGGCCAGTACCCTACCAGCTGGTACGCCGCCACCGCCACGAAACATGCGGCCTACCCGCCGCTTCAGGGCGATACCAAGGCCGATGTCTGTGTCGTTGGCGGCGGCTACACCGGGCTTTCCGCCGCTCTGCATCTGGCCGAGGCGGGCTATGACGTGGTGCTTTTGGACGCGCAACGCGTCGGCTTTGGCGCCTCGGGCCGCAATGGCGGACAATTGGGCTCGGGCCAACGGGTCGAGCAAGATGGGCTCGAAAAGATGCTGGGCGAAGACCATGCCGCCAAGCTGTGGCAGATGGGCGAAGAGGCGAAGGAACTGGTCAAATCCCTCATCGCGAAACATGAGATCGATTGCCACCTGAAGCCCGGCGTGGCCTGGACCGGCTCCACCACATCTGACGTGCGGCATCTGCATGATTATGCAGAGCATCTGCAAAAGCGCTATGGCTATGATGAGATCGAAGTGTTGGATCACGCCGCGCTGCAATCGGTCTGCCCCTCGCCCGACTACAAGGGCGGCGTGCTCGACATGGGGGCCGCGCATTTGCACCCCTTGAACTACGCCCTCGGCCTTGCCCGCGCCGCTGCCGCCGCAGGTGTGCGCATTCATGAGACAAGCCCCGCCGAGAACATCGTCGAGGGCAGCAAGGCGCTGGTGCAAACCGCCACCGGCAGCGTCAGCGCCGATCATGTGGTGCTGGCTTGCAATGGCTATCTGGGCAAACTGAACGGTGACGTGGCCGCCAGGGTCATGCCGATCAACAATTTCATCGCCGCGACCGAACCTTTGGGCGACCGCGTGAACGATGTGCTGCCCCGCGACGTGGCCGTGGCCGACAGCCGGTTTGTGGTGAACTACTTCCGGCTGTCCCACGACGGGCGGCTGCTTTTCGGTGGCGGCGAAAGCTATGGCTATCGCTTCCCGCAGGACATCGCCGCCAAGGTGCGCAAACCGATGTCGCAGGTCTTCCCGCAGTTGAAGGACGTCAAGATCGACTACGCTTGGGGCGGCACCCTTGGCATCACGATGAAGCGCCTGCCCTATGTGGCCCGACTCGCGCCGAACATCTTCTCGGCCTCGGGCTATTCTGGTCACGGGGTTGGTACGGCGTCCCATGCGGGCTATCTGATGGCCAAGGCGATCGAAGGCGATGCCGCGGGTTTCGACACGATGGCCGCAATCCCGACACAGGCCTTCCCCGGTGGCGCCTCTCTGCGCAGCCCGCTTTTGGTGCTTGCGATGCTTTGGTATGCGACGCGGGATCGGTTGGGGCTGTGATTTTGCTCTGAGCGGTGTTGCGGGTTGGCTGGTTGGTGGAGTGCGGGGGCGCTGCCCCCATCGCGCCTTAGGCGCGATTCCCCCGAGGGTATTTAGGAAAGGATGAAGGGGAAGAGGGGGTGGCCTGTTGTGGGGGCATCCCCCTTGGTTTGCGCGGGCGTTTGTTTTACTATTCTGGAAATAATTATTCAGGATTTTGAAATATGGCTTTGCCCGACATGCACTGTGCCGAACCGATCCCTGCCGAAGCGGAAGCCGCCATTGCGGAGCTTTTGCAAAGTGGCGATCTTTTTCGCTATACTGCGGCTAAGGACGCGCCTGTTTCCCTGTTGGAGGTCGAATTTGCGCAGATGATGGGCAGTGAATATGCGCTGGCCGTGTCCTCCTGCTCGGCCGCGCTGTTTCTGTCCTTGCTTGCTTTGGACTTGCCGGATGGGGCGCCGGTGTTGATCCCGGGTTTCACCTTTGCTGCCGTGCCTTCTGCAGTGATCCACGCAGGCTGCAAGCCGGTGCTTTGTGAGGTGGGCGAGAATTACCGTGTGGATTTGGAGGATTTCGCCGCCAAACTGCCGAGCGTTCGGGGGGTGATCATCAGCCATATGCGGGGGCATACTTCGGATATGGATGCGATCATGGGGCTTTGCGAGGCCGCTGGCGTGCCGGTGATCGAAGACGCGGCCCATTCGCTGGGCACGCTTTGGCGGGGGCGGAAAATCGGGACGATTGGCAAGATCGGCTGTTTTTCCTTCCAGTCCTACAAGATGATTAACGCAGGCGAAGGCGGCATCCTGATCACCGATGACGCCGATCTGGTGGCGCGGGCGATCATCATGTCGGGCGCTTATGAGCATAATTGGAAGAAACACGCGGCCCTGCAAGACAGTTTTGCCAAATGGCAGAACCGGCTGCCGCTGTACAATCTGCGCATGTCCAACCTCTCGGCTGCGATCATCCGGCCGCAATTGCCGCATTTGCCGCGCCGGGTGGCCGATGGGCTGCGCAATCACGATCACATGGCGGCGCGGCTGGCGGCCTCCCCCTTGATCGAGGTGCCGAGCCCCCTGCCCGGTGAGACCCGCGCGCCGGATTCGATCCAGTTCAATCTGGTGGGCCTCTCTGATGCCAGCATCTGCGCTTTCGCGGCGGCGGCGGAGGCGGTGGGGGTGAAGGTGCAGGTCTTTGGCCAAAGCACCGACAACGCCCGCGCCTTTTGGAACTGGCAATTCATCGAAGACCTGCCCGAGCTGCCGCGCACCCGCGCCATGCTGATGCGGGCCTGCGACGTGCGGCTGCCGGTACAATTGACGCTGGAGGAGATCGACGCCGTGGCGGATGTGATTTTGGGCGCGCTGAGGGATGTGGCCGAGGCGCAGGCGGCCTGAGGCGGGCGCGCGACGCCCGCTTCTTCTGGGGTTAGTTCAGCTTTGACAGTTTATCCTGCAATTCTGCCAACTGCTTTTTGATCGCGTCCAGATCGTCGCCCTGTTCGGCCTGTTGTTTGGGCGGCTCTGGCGTGGTTGATTTGGCCCAGCCACCGGTCATCGCCTTCATAAAGGCTTCTTGCTGCGCCTGCATCGCTTCCATGCCCGGCATCTTGGCCATCGGGTTCATCGCGCTCATGTTTTCGATCGCCTTGGACTGGCCATCGCGCAGCATGTCGAAGGAGGCTTGCAAGAACTGCGGCACCACCGAGACATTGCCTGACATATAGCTGCGCACCAGATCGGTCAGCACATCGACCGGCAAGACGGCCTCGCCCCGGCTTTCGTGTTCGGCGATGATTTGCAACAGATATTGCCGTGTCAGGTCATCGCCGGACTTCAGATCGACGATCTGAACCTCGCGGCCATCGCGGATGAAACCGGCGATATCTTCCAGCGTGACATAATCGCTTGTTTCGGTGTTGTAGAGCCTGCGGCTGGCGTAGCGTTTTATCAGCAAGGGCTTCGGTTTGTCCGCCATGATGTTACTCCCGACCAATGGTGCTGCATCGCAGCTTAGGACAGGGATTGGCAAATAGAAAGAGCGCATGACAAAAGGGCAGGCCCGTCTGGACCTGCCCTTTCTTTAAGCATTCCTTGGCGCTGGAGAGCCCAGCGTCAAATTTACTTCACTGTCGCTTTTTTGGCGGCAGCCTGTGCGGTGGCCACGCCTTCGGTGGTGGCGGCTTTGGCGTCGCTTTGCAGGTCTTTACCAGCCGACATCATCAGCTCGACGGTGTCCATCTGAACCTTTTTCGCGATCTCGGCGAAGGCAGCCATATGCTCGGCCGCGGATTCGGCGGAGGCGGAGGCGAAATCGGTCATCGCTTTGGCATAGTCTGTGGGCTCGGCTTTGACCTTGGTCATCTCGGTCAGGCGGGCCAGCGTCTCTTTGGTCCAAGCGGTGGAGATGTCGGCGGATTTTTCAGCCGCGTCGAAGGCAACGCCGGAGAGTTTTTCGTTCAGGGTGGCGGTGTTTTTGAATGCGTCTTGCATGGCGGCGTTATCCACCGGGAAAGCGCCCAGAACGTCTTTGAACATCGCGGTCATGTCAGGTGTCTTGGTCATGTCTCAATCCTTTTAATGCTACTGTGGCAAGGGAGCGGGGAGACCCGTCCGTTTCGCGTCTGACCACAACATAGATGCCGCAGCGCAGCATTTCAAGGTTTTTTCTGCATTGCAGCATGAGCCCGAAGGGTGTTTGGATTACCCAAGGTAATCAGTCGTTTGCCTTGCGGGTCACATAGCTGCCCGGGGCATCGGCGAGAATTTCCCGGCCATCGTCGCCGGGAAACCGTGCGGGAATCATTGCCCCTGCCCGTTTGGTGAGCCACTTGCCCCACCGTGGCCACCATGACCCTTCGTGAAAGGCGGCGGCCTCGCGCCATGCGGCGTAGTCCTGCGTGAGATCGCCGTTCACATAGTGGCCGTATTTCTTCCGATTGGGTGGATTGACGATGCCCGCGATATGGCCCGATTGCGCCATGATGAAGGTCTTGTCCTTCGACCCCATCTGCTGCACCCCGCGGTAGCAGTCTTTCCACGGCGCGATGTGATCCGTCTCACAGGCCACGGCGCAGAGCGGCACCTCGATATCATCCAGCGTCAGCCGCTCTCCGAGCAGTTTGAAACCGCCCTCGGCCAATTCGTTTCGCTGGCAGAGACCGCGCAGGTATTGCATTGCCATCTGCCCCGGCAGATTGGCCCCGTCGCCGTTCCAATAGAGCAGGTCAAAGGCCGGGGGCGTCTCGCCCATCATGTAGCTGCGCACGGCGGGGCCATAGACCAGATCGTTGGAGCGCAGGAATGAGAAGGTGCGCGCCATGACGACCGAGGGCAGAATGCCCTTATCCGCCGTCTCGGCCTCGATTCCGTCGATGAAGTCATTGGTGAGGAAGGGCTGAAACTCCCCCTGATCCGAAAAATCGGTGAGCGCGGTGAAGAAGGTGGCGGATTTGATCGAGCTATCGCCACGTTTTTTCAACAGCGACAGGGTCAGCGCCAGCGTGGTGCCGGCGATGCAATAGCCCACCACGTTGAGGCGCTTTTCCTGAGTGATCGCCTTCACCTCTTCAATCGCGGCGAGGTAGCCCTCTTCGACGTAATCCTCCATGCCGATTTGGGCATAGCTGGCATCGGGGTTCACCCATGAGACGATGAACAGCGTGTGCCCCTGATCGACCAGCCATTTGACGAGGCTGTTCTGCGCCTTGAGGTCGAGAATGTAGAACTTGTTGATCCACGGCGGGAAGATCAGCAGCGGGGTTTTATGGACCTCTTCGGTGCTGGGGGTGTATTGGATCAACTCGAACATGCGGTTGCGAAACACCACCTTGCCCGGCGTGGTGGCGATGTTGCGGCCCAGCTCAAAAGCGCTGTCATCCGCCAGTTTCACGACCAACTCGCCATTGTTGGCCTCCAGATCCGCGATCAGGTTTTCTAGACCTTTCACGAGGCTCTCGCCCTCGGTCTCAACCGCGCGTTCCAGCACGTCGGGATTGGTGGCGAGGAAGTTGGTCGGGGACATCATCGCGATGATCTGCTGGCTGAAATAGACCAGCCGCTTTTTCTCGGCCGGGTCCATGTCTTGGGCATCTTCGACCGCTTGGCGCAGCGCCTCGGCGTTGATCAGATACTGCTGTTTGATGAAGTTGAAATAGGGATGCGTCTGCCACAGCGGATTGACGAAACGTTTGTCGGTCGGCGCGTCCTTTTCAACCGGGGCCAAACCGCCCTTGGCCAGCGCCTGCTGCGCCTCGACGAAATGGGCGACCGATTTGGTCCAATAGCCCATCTGATGCTCCATCAAACGGGCCGGATTGGTCATCGCTTCGGCCCAGTAAGACTGTGCCGCCTTGGCGAAAAGCTGTTGGTTCGGACCGTCGAGCGCGGGCTGATGGCCCTCGCGCTGCGCCATCACACGGGTCAGGCGCTGGCTTAATTCTTCAACCTTTTTCAAGTTTTGCGCCATACGAGACAGGGCTGGAGGCTCGGCAATCTCGGGATTTTCGGATTCTGTTGTCATCTTAACCCTTACCTCCTATCTTCGCAGGTGCAGCATAAAGGAGCCCCCACATGCGCTATATGGCCACCTACGACATGATGGAGTCCATCCGGAACACCAATCAATGGCTCGGCGCTTCTGCGCTTGCTATGGCATCCTACCCGGCTTTCTCTCTGTTTCCAAACCCTGCGATGGAATGGCTCGCCGCTTGGGGTGAGGTGACGGAACGGACCTTTGCCCGCATGGTCGTCAAACCCGATTGGGACATCCCGCCGGTGGTCGGCCCCAAGGGGCAGGACTGTCTGGTCAGCATCGAGCCGGTGATGGAACGGCCCTTTGGCGATTTGCTGAAATTCTCGGTCCAAGGCCGCGAAGAGACGGGCCGCAAGGTTCTTTTGGTCGC
The DNA here is from genome assembly GCF_029285915.1 of Sulfitobacter sp. M85. Taxonomy (NCBI): domain Bacteria; kingdom Pseudomonadati; phylum Pseudomonadota; class Alphaproteobacteria; order Rhodobacterales; family Roseobacteraceae; genus Sulfitobacter; species Sulfitobacter sp. M85. The sequence continues at coordinate 422,836 of NZ_JABECQ010000002.1, read as the reverse complement.
GCCAATGTCGGGTCATTACGCCACGCTGCTCCGTTCCACTGTGATCTCCCTGCTGCCTGATTGCGACGTCTATGTGACGGACTGGCACAATGCGCGTGATATTCCAGTTAGTGCGGGCAAGTTCGACATCGAGGATTATACGCTCTACCTCGTTGATTTCATGCATCACCTTGGGCCGGACACCCATGTGATCGCGGTCTGCCAGCCTGCGCCGCTGACGCTGGCCGCCACCGCCTATCTGGCCGAGGAAGCGCCCGAAGCGCAGCCGCGCACGCTGACGCTGATCGGCGGGCCGATTGATCCCGATGCCGCGCCCACGGATGTGACCGATTTCGGGCATAGCGTGACCATGGGTCAGCTTGAGCAGATGATGATCCAACAGGTCGGCTTCAAATACGCGGGCGTGGGGCGCAAGGTCTATCCGGGGCTGTTGCAGCTTACCTCTTTCATCTCGATGAACAATGACACCCACCGCGATGCCTTTGCCAATCAGATCACCCGCGTGGCACAAAAGACGGCGCATGAGCATGACAAGCACAATAAGTTCTACGACGAATACCTTGCCGTGATGGACATGCCGGCGGAGTTCTACCTCTCGACCGTGCAACGCATTTTCAAAGAGCGCGAGATCGCGCGCAACGTCTTCACCGTGGCGGGCCGTCAGGTCGACATCGGCAAGATCACCACCGTCGCCGTCAAAACGGTCGAGGGCAGCAAGGACGACATTTCGGCCCCCGGCCAGTGCATCGCCGCTCTTGATCTGCTGACTGGACTGCCGGATGCCAAGAAGGCCAGCCATCTTGAGCAGGGCGCGGGCCATTACGGGATCTTCGCGGGCAAAAGCTGGCGCAACAACATCCGGCCCTTGGTGCTCGACTTTATCGACGCGAACAACGGCACGCCCGCGCCACAAAACCCCGAGCCGCAGAAGCCTGCGCCTCAGAAATCCGAGACCAAGAAGACCGGTAAACCGGCAGCGGCCTGACCCGCTGCCCTATTGCAGTACCAGAGGTTGATGTAGCCAGTCGCGCAGCGCGGCTGTGGTCGCCTCTGGCTGCTCTAGGCTGGGCAGATGGCCCGCGTCTTCGAGCACCGTCAGCTTGGCATAGGGGATCATCTCGGCCATGAAGGCATGGCGTTTGACCGGGCAGAGCGTGTCATGCTCCCCACAAAGCACCAGCGCGGGCACCTTGCACTTGCGCAGCACCGCCTGTTGATCGCGCCGCCGTTGCAGGGCGCGGGATTGGCGGACGAAGACATCGCCGCCCAGCGTCTCGGCCATCTCCATCGCGCGGGTCAGCACCTCCCCCCGCCCCTTGCCGGGGGCGAGGAAACCATTGGCCATCCGCGCCTGCATCGCCTCCCCCAGCTTGCCCGACTGCGCCATGATGATCTGCGGTTCACGGTCCGCGGCAATGGCGGGCAGTTCGGCCAGCACATGGGTCGCCAGCAGGGCGATGCGGCTGATCCGGTCGGGCGCGCGGCGCAGCAGTTCCAGCGCCACCACACCGCCCATGCCCTGCCCCACCAGCGCGAAACGCGGCGGCAGTTGATCCAACAGGCCCGAGGCGATCTCTTCGATCCGTTCGCCTTGGGTGATCGGGGCCAGCACCACGGTCCCGCGCGGCGAGAGCGCTTGAATCTGCGGCGTGAAGACACGCGCGTCGCACATCATGCCGGGCAGCAGAACGATCGGCTCAGCCATTGGCCAGGCTCCGGTGCGGTATGCGGTTGAAATGACGTGGTTTCATGCCGTCCCCCTTGGGTTTGGCAGTCTCTTAGCATGGGCGGTTTCGGGGGACAGCGGGGCGCAGGCGCGTCGGCGGTTCCATGCCCGCGCCCTTGGTCACTCCGTGTCGCCGGAGACCGCGTTGATCGCCTCGACGATCATCGCCAGACAGCCCGCGTCCGAGAAACGGTGATCGGCATCCTTGACCAGCGTCAGTTGCATGTCGGGGCTTTGCGCATGCTCCAACAGCCGCACCGCCGTGGCCGTGCTGACGGCGGTGTCCGCCGTGCCCTGCAACAGCCGCACCGGGAACGGCAGGTTCAGCGGATCGCGCAGCACCAACCGCTGGCGCCCGTCCTCGATCATCCGGCGGGTGATGACATAGGGCTCCATATAGTCCGACGGCAACTCGACCTGCCCGACCTCTTCCAAGGTCTGTTTTTGCGCCTCGGTAAAATTCGCCCAATAGCCATCCTCGGTGAAATCGGGGGCCGCGGCGATACCGACCAGCCCGGCGACCCGCTCAGGCAGATGCCGCGCCAAGAGCAGCGCCTGCCAGCCGCCCATGGAGGAGCCGACGACGATCAGCTGCCCCTCGGTCAGCGCCGCGACCGCGGCCAGCGTGTCTTCGTGCCAATCGCCGATGCACCCTTCGGTAAATAGGCCCGACGATTCCCCATGGCCCGAATAGTCGAAGCGCAGAAAGGCGCGCCCCTCGGCCCGCGCCCAGTCTTCGAGATAGACCGCCTTGGTCCCCATCATGTCGGACTTCAGCCCGCCCAGAAACATCACGCAGGGCCCCGCCCCTTCGGTCTTGTGATAGGCGATACGCCGCCCTTGCGGCGTGTCGATGTATTTGCTGTCTGCCATGCTGCCTCCGTCTTTTGTCCAATCATGAGCATCGCGGCGGATGAGGGCAAGTCAGTCCTCGGACAGATGCTCAACCTCCGGCAGCCAATGGGCCAACACGGCGGCGGCCAGCGCCATGACGGTAAATAGGATCAGCGTCGCCTGCGCCCCGATCAGCGCGGCCCCGCCGCCCAGCACGCCCGCCAGCAGCAAGAGCAGCCCGATCACCGTATTGCTCACCGCCGCATAGGCGGCGCGCTGGTCTTTCGGGGCCATGTCGACCAGATAGGTCGACCGCCCCTGCCGCACGCCGTGATAGGCGATCATCAGGATGAAGAGCACGGCAGGCATCGCCCAGACCGCCTGCGCCAGATTAAGGAACCACAGCCCCACCGCCAGCGCCATCGACACTGCGCCAACGACACCGGTCAGCATCAGCACACGGCGGCTCGACATATCCGACAGGCGCCCCCAGACGTAGGAGCTGACCAAAGACGCCAGCGCCGAGGCCAGCACCAAGGCGCCCAATTGCCCCGACTGCCCGCTCTCTGACGAACCGGCAAGCACCACCAAATAGGGCGGCGCCAGCGCGGTAGAGACCAAGAGCCCGCGCACCAGAATGAAAAGCCACAGATCGCGGTTGCCGCGCAGCAGTTTAAAATCCACGCCATCGGCCTCTTCGGTCTCGCTCGGCGTTTCCATGATCGTCGAAAACAACAGCGCCGCGCCGATCCACAGGGCCGCCGCCAGCGCGATGGCTGCCACGACGACACCCCGACTTTGAAACAGCCCCGACATCAAAAGCCCGGCGAAAATCACCACCCCGACGGAGGAGACCGACCCCGCCAAACCGGTCACCGATCCGCGCCGGGTCTTGCCCACGGTCTTGCCCAGAATTTCCTTGAACGACACCGAACAGGCCGCGCGGCAAACGCCGAGCAACGCCAGCGCGGCGCAGACCGCATAGCCCGCCGTGGCCCCCTCAAGGCTCAGCGCAGCAAGGGCGATCAGCCCCGCCGCCACCCCCTGCCCGACCGAGCCCCAGACCCAAGCCCATTTTCGCCGCGCCATGCGCTGCACCACGCCCGCCAGCGCGATCTGCGGCAAAAGCGACCCGGCCTCGCGGATCGGCACCAAGGCGCCCGCGAAAACCGCAGGCGCGCCAAGAGCGCTCAACAGCCACGCCAAGACCAATTTCGGGTCGATCAGACCATCGGCCACTTTGGTCATCGACAGCGACACGATATGGCGCAGTCCGTTGCGCGCCTCGGCCCGCTGCGCCTTGTCGTCCAACCCCGGTGCCGGGTCGTCCGCCCCCGAAATCGTCTCGAATGCGCGCTGCGCCGTGTCGTCTTGCATCTGACCGATCCTCATTGTTGCCCGCCTGACATAGCGCGCCATCGCCCTGCCGCAACTTTCCCGAAGCGGCCCCGCTTGCATTGACAAGCCGCGCCTGCCCCGCCACATAGGCCCAACACATAACCCGCAACCGGGCGTCTCGTAGGCGCCAAACCGACGAGGAGCGCCCCTGATGGCCCAAATCTCCCTCACCCTTCCCGATGGCAACAGCCGGCAGTACGACGCCGGGATCACCGCTGGTGAAGTGGCTGCCGACATCTCTAAATCGCTCGGCAAAAAGGCCATCAGCGCCACCGTGAACGGCGCGCATTACGATCTGGCATGGCCGATCGAGAGTGACGCCAGCATCGCCATCCACACCATGGCCGACGAAGAACAGGCCAACGAGCTGGTGCGCCACGACCTTGCCCACATCATGGCCCGCGCCGTGCAGGAAATCTGGCCCGACACCAAGGTCACCATTGGCCCGGTGATCAAGGATGGCTGGTATTACGACTTTGACCGGGAAGAGCCCTTCACCCCTGAGGATCTCGGCCTCATCGAGAAAAAGATGAAGGAGATCATCAACAAGCGCGACCCCGTCCGCACCGAGGTCTGGGACCGCGCCCGCGCGATCAAACATTACGAGGACCTGAACGAGCCCTATAAGGTCGAGCTGATTGAGGCGATCCCCGGCGACGAGCCCTTGCGGATGTATTGGCATGGCGATTGGCAGGATCTCTGCCGTGGTCCGCACCTGCAACACACTGGCCAAGTGCCGGGCGATGCCTTCAAGCTGATGTCCATCGCCGGCGCCTATTGGCGCGGGGACAGCAGCCGCGCCATGTTGCAGCGCATCTACGGCGTGGCCTTCACCGGCAAGGAGAAACTGCGCGCCCATCTCAACATGCTGGAGGAGGCCGCCAAGCGCGACCACCGCAAGCTGGGCAAGGAAATGGGCCTGTTCCACATGCAGGAAGAGGCGCCCGGTCAAGTCTTCTGGCACCCCAACGGCTGGCGCATCTACACCACACTGCAGGATTACATGCGCCGCATGCAGGACCGCGACGGCTATGTCGAGGTCAACACTCCGCAGGTCGTTGACCGCAAGCTGTGGGAAAAATCCGGCCACTGGGACAAGTATCAGGAAAATATGTTCATCGTCGAAGTGGACGAGGACCATGCCCGCGAAAAGGCGGTGAATGCGCTGAAGCCGATGAACTGCCCCTGCCACGTGCAAGTGTTCAATCAGGGTCTGAAATCCTACCGCGACCTGCCGCTCCGGATGGCCGAGTTCGGCTCCTGCGCGCGTTATGAGCCGTCGGGCGCGTTGCACGGCATCATGCGGGTGCGCGGCTTTACCCAAGACGACGGCCATATCTTCTGCGCCGAGGATCAGATCACCTCGGAAACAGCGAAGTTCATCGCCTTCCTGTCCAAAGTCTATGCCGACCTCGGCTTCCATAACTGGACCATCAAACTCTCCACCCGCCCCGAAAAGCGGATCGGCTCGGACGAGACATGGGACCATATGGAACAGGCGCTTGGCGATGCCTGCAAGGCCGCGGGCTATGACTTCGAGGTGCTGGAGGGCGAAGGCGCTTTCTATGGCCCGAAGCTCGAATTCACCCTGACCGACGCCATCGGGCGCAACTGGCAATGCGGCACCCTGCAAGTCGACGCGAACCTGCCTGAGCGGCTGGAGGCGAGCTTCATCGGGCAGGACGGCAACAAGCACCGCCCCGTGATGCTGCACCGCGCCACCTTGGGCAGCTTCGAGCGCTTCATCGGCATCCTGATCGAGGAACACGCCGGCAAGCTGCCCTTCTGGATCGCGCCGAGGCAGGTCGTTGTGGCCTCCATCACGTCCGAGGCTGATGACTATGTGGCAGAGGTCGTGGAGACATTGCGCGCCGCCGGCGTCCGCGCCGAGGCGGACATGCGCAACGAGAAGATCAACTACAAGGTCCGCGAGCATTCGCTGGGCAAGGTGCCGGTGATCCTCGCCGTAGGGGCGCGTGAAGTCGAAGAGCGCACCGTTTCCGTGCGTCGTCTGGGGCAGAAGCAGACCTCGGTGCAGCCGCTGGATGCGCTCACCGCCGAGCTGGCGCAGGACGCAACCCCGCCTGACCTGCGCTAACGCGCTGTAACAAAACTGCGCTCCGGCGGGCTTGCGGGCAATATGCCCCCTGCCTGCCGGAGCGTTTTTGTAACAAACCCTTCCTTCCTACGCGGGATAATTACAACTTTCGCCGGTTTTTCGCGTATATTCTGACAGGACTGTGACACACTCGCTCGTGACTGGCTTGTGAGCGAACGGGCTGCTCTAGTAAGCCTGTCAACACCATCAGGAAGGAAACGACAATGTCCAACACACTCAAAACAGCCGCCATCGCAGGGGCCGTCGCCGCCGCACTCGGCAGCCACGCCACCACCGCAACTGCCGCCTCACAAGAGAAATGCTATGGCGTATCGCTGGCCGGTGAGAACGACTGCGCCGCGGGCCCCGGCACGACCTGTGCCGGCACATCCGTGACCGATTACCAAGGCAACGCATGGACCCTCGTCGATGAAGGCACCTGCGCCGAGATCGACCTGCCCGACATGACAGACGGGACCGAGCGGACCGGCTCTCTGGAACCGCTCGACCGCGACCTGCCCGCTTGATCAAAGCGGTCCGGGCGGCACCCGCCCGGACCCTGCCCCGCCCCATGCCGGAGGCCGATATGCGCGACGATACCCCCCCTCTCACCACGCTGCCCAATGCCCCCGGGGTCGGATATAAATCCCGGCATCTCGATGGTTTGATGGCCGATCCCGGCCCGGTTCGTTGGATCGAAGTGCATGCCGAGAACTACATGGGCGACGGTGGCCGCCCCCATGCGCAGCTGCGCGCCTTGCAAGAACGTTTCGCCCTGTCGGTTCATGGCGTCGGCCTGTCGATCGGCGGCGAAGGCCCCCTCGACACAGACCATCTCGCGCGGCTCAAGGCCCTCTGTGACCGAACCCAGCCTGCGTCCTTCTCCGAACATCTGGCGTGGTCGACCCATGGGATGGAATATCTCAACGACCTCCTCCCCCTGCCCTATACCGAAGAAACGCTGACCCGCGTCGCCGCGCATATCAATCAGGTGCAAGAGGTCTTGGGGCGGCAAATGCTGCTTGAAAACCCCTCAAGCTACCTCGCATTCGAAGAATCTGACTTGTCCGAAACCGACTTTTTAGCAGAGATCATCGCACGAACCTCCTGCGGGCTCTTGCTGGATGTCAACAATGTCTTCATTTCAGCCACCAACCTCGGGCTATCGCCGCAGGGCTACATCGACGCCTTCCCGACAGACCATGTGGGGGAGATCCATGTGGGCGGCCATGACGACGACACCGACGATCACGGCGCGCCACTGTTGATCGACAGCCATGGCAAAGAGGTCGTCGATCCGGTCTGGGACTTGCTCAGCTACACGCTGGCCCAAACCGGTCCAAAGCCGGTACTGGTCGAGTGGGACAATGACGTGCCCGACTGGCCCGTCCTCCGGGCCGAAGCCAATCGCGCCGCCGAGGTTCTGGCGTGACCGACCAGCACAGTTTTCGCGCGGCGCTGCTCGATCCCGCACGCCCCGCCCCCGCGGGGCTGCGCGATGGCAAGGGGCAACCGGCGGGCGCGCGCTATGGCGTCTATCGCAACAATGTCACCCATTCCCTGATCGCGGCTCTCGAAGTGGCCTTTCCGCTGGTGCGCAAGCTGATCGGTGCCCGCAATTTTGCCGAACTCGCGCCGCTCTATGTCCGGGCGCATCCACCGAAATCGCCGATGATGATGCATTATGGCGCGGATTTCCCGGGGTTCATCGCAGGTTTCGCGCCACTGGCGAAAATCGGCTATCTCGCCGATGCCGCAAGGCTCGACCTCGCGCTGCGGTCCTCCTACCACGCCGCCGACGCGGCACCGCTGGATCCGCAGATCTTCGAGGCGCTCCCTCCCGATGCGCTGATGGGGGCCAAGCTCACCCTCGCCCCCGCGACCCGCCTTCTGCGATCAGATTGGCCGCTTTTCGACATCTGGCGCTATAATTTCACCGATAACGCGCCCAAGCCGCGTAACGTGGCGCAGGACGTGGTAATCACCCGCCCCGCTTATGATCCCGCCCCGCATCTGGCGCCGCCCGGCGCGGCGCAATGGTTCGGTCACCTTGCCGAGGGGCGGACCTTCGGGGCGGCCCATGAAGCCACAGTCAGTGCCGCACCTGAGTTCGACCTCGCCGCCGCCCTAGGCTTTGCCCTGAGCCACGGCGTCTTCAGCGCGATTTCCGTGGAGGAAAGCAAATGACCCGATTTCTGCCCCTTTACCGCACCGCCGCCGACCGACTGGAGCGTGCCGACTGGCTGCTTCCGACCCTCGCGCGTTTCCTCTTTGCCGCGGTGTTGCTGGTCTACTTCCTGAACGCCGGTCTAACCAAACTCGGCCCCGGCCCTTTGGGCATCTTCACCCCCTCCACCGGCGCCTACGCCCAGATCTTCCCCCGCGTTTTCGAGGCGGTCGGCTATGACAGCGACGCGCTTGGGCTGTTTCATTGGCTCGTCGTCGTCGCCGGAACGGTGGCGGAGTTCATCCTGCCCCTGCTCATCGTCATCGGGCTGCTGACCCGGCTGGCCGCGCTGGCAATGGTAGGCTTTGTCGTGGTGCAATCGCTGACCGATCTCTACGGCCACGGCAGCGCCCTCGGCGCGTGGTTCGACCGTTTCCCCGACGCCCATATTCTCGACCAGCGGGCGCTCTGGGTCTTCTTGCTTTTGGTGCTGGTCATCAAAGGGGCCGGCCCCCTGTCACTGGACCGGCTGATAGCAGGCCGCGGTTAAAGCATCGCTTGAACGTCAACTTCTATCTCTTTGTTCCAGCCCAGAAACAGCCGATCACCCACCGCAATCAGGGGGCGCTTCATCAGGGCCGGATGGGCTTTAATCAGGGCCAGCGGCTCTTCCTTGCGGGCCGCGTCATCCAGCCCGCGCCAGGTTGTCGAACGGGTGTTGAGCAAGGCCGCACCAAACTGCGCGTGGGCCTTTTCCAAGACCGCGGTGGGCACGCCCTCCTCCCGCACGTCGACCAATTGCGCCTCTGGCAGCGCCTTTTTCGCCTTACGACAGCTGTCACAATTTTTCAGCCCATAAATTAGCACATCCGTCTCCCTCAGCCTCGCGATCCCACGCCCAGTTGCGGTTCTCGCAGCTGATCGCTTGATTTTTTTCCAGTCCGCGCGATCTTTCTATTATGGCGGGTCGCAATTCAATCGCTTTCGCCATTCTGCTGGACGCAGAGACGCAAAGACAAAGGAGGCGCGGAGATTATGCCAACTGGCACCGTGAAATGGTTTAACACCACCAAAGGCTACGGGTTCATCGCCCCCGAAAGCGGCGGTAACGATGTATTTGTTCATATTTCGGCGGTCGAACGGTCTGGCCTGACCGGCTTGGCGGACGATCAAAAGGTCAGCTATGAACTGACCGAAGGCCGCGACGGACGGCAGATGGCCACCGACCTCGCGCTGCTCTAGCCACGATATTGCAAGAAAACACCCGGCGTCCCGCGCCGGGCGTTGCTTGAAAGATCAGTTATACGAACAGCCTTTGGCCCCAACCGGGCAAGGCACGCGGGCTGAACGGCGCGGTGTGACCACGCGGTGACGGCGCTGCACGGGGTGCGCCTTGACCTCAGCATAGGTCATGGTCTGGTTCGGCGTGCCACAACAGATCGCCCCGCCAAGGGTCACCGGTTGCAGCCCCGCCGGGCAGTAATTTGCGGAACTGGGATAGGCGTAGACCTTGGGCTCTGCCGAGACCTGACTGGCCAGCCCGGCTGAAAGCAGCCCTGCCGCCGCTGCGATAGCTGACATTACACGCATGATAACCCTCGTAATTATGTATAATATCAACGAAGATTGCCGGGGCGATTTCTTTTAGTCCAGTCTTTTATGGCAGGCTCGCTTTAGTTCAGCCGCGCCGGGAGCGTCGCATAGCCGTGAAAGCGGATGCGTCCGCCCCCCTGCCGAGCCGCGCCGATTTCATAATCCGGGTAGCGATTTAGGAAGCGTTGAAGCGCGATCTTCCCTTCCATCCGCGCCAAAGTCAGCCCCACGCAGACATGCGGGCCACCGGCAAAGGCCAGATGCCGATTGGGCTTGCGCCCGATATCGAATTTTGTCGGCTCCTCAAAGACTTCCGGGTCTCGGTTCGCAGCCCCGATACAAAGGTGCAGGTTGCTGCCCGCGGCGATCTCGACCCCGCCGATGGTGACCGGGCCCGTGGTTTCCCGGTTGCCGAATTGATTGGGCGAGCGGAAGCGCAGCACCTCTTCGATACAAGGCCCGATCAGAGCAGGCTCGGCCAGCAGCCGGGCCTTTTGGTCGGGATGGTCATGCAGCAGCGCAAGGGCGCTGCCGATCAGATTGGTCGTCGTCTCATGGCCCGCGTTCAGGATGAAAATACAGTTTTGGATCAACTCGATCTCGGTCAGCTGCCCCCCATCATCCCCCGCGATCAACCGGGTCAGCACATCGGTTTCAGGATCCCCCGGCGCGGCCCGGCGCCGCGCGATGAGGTCTTGCAGATAGGCTTTGAACTCCCGCACCGCGGTATGGCCTGCGTCGAGCGCCGCATCGCTCAAGGTTGGCTCCAGCGCGCCGAGGATCGCCAGCGACCAATCGCGAAGCGGGCCGCGCTCTTCCATCGGCACGTCCAGCAGGTTGCCGATGATCTGCACCGGGATACAACTGGCATAGTCCTCGATCAGGTCCGGCGTGGGGCTCAGCCCCTCAAGCAGTCGGTCCACCGTATCGATCAACCCTGGCTCCATCCGCGCCAGCGCCTTGGGCGTAAGGGCCGAGGTCATGATCCGCCGCACGCGGGTGTGCAGCGGCGGGTCATTGAAAACGAGGCTGGTGGTGTGATGTTCGAACAAGGGGCTGCCGGGGCCGAATTTCGGGGCAAAAGCGAGTTTCTTGTCCGAGATATAAAGCGTGGTGTCGCGGTAGATCGCGTTCAGATCCGCATGGCGGCAGATCAGGACCGAGCCGTCAGGCTGGCGCAGCACCGGGGCGTCGCGCAGAAGGCGGTCGTAATGGGGGAACGGGTTCTCGACAAACCCTTCGGGCGGGGCGGATAGATCAAACATGGCCCGCAGTGATGCCCGCCGCGCGGCCTATGTCAATGGCCGGTCAGCAGCGGCGCAACCACTCCCGCGCGATGGCACGCGGACCCGATGTGCGCAGGCAAAGGTTGCCCAATTCGATCCATTCGTCGGGGTCGAATTGGGGAAAGAACGCATCGGCGCCGTCGATTTCCACATCCACTTCGGTCACCAAAAGCCGGTCCGCGAGGGGCAAAAGCGTACGGTAGATGCCTTCGCCGCCGATGCCGTAGACCCGGCGATAGCCCTCTGCTGCGCAATAGCCCAAAGCGGCTTGCGGGTCGCGCGCCACTTGGATGCCCTCGACCTCGCTGCTAGAGACAACGCAATTCAACCGGTTTTTCAGTGGCTTGAAGGGCAGGCTCTCCCACGTTCGGCGCCCCATGATGATGGCCCCGCCGGTGGTTTCACGCTGAAAGAATTTCAGGTCTTCGGGCAGTGACCAAGGGATATCCCCGTCTTTGCCAATGGCGCCGTTGCGGGCGCGGGCGACAATCAGGCTCAGCATCAGACGGCCACCGGCGCTTTGATCGCAGGGTCGGGATAATAGCCCTCAAAGGTGAAATCCTCATAGCGGAAATCAAAGATCGAACTGACCTCGCGGTTGATCCGCAGTTTCGGCAGCGGCTTGGGCGTCCGCGCAAGCTGGGTTTTCACCTGCTCCAGATGGTTGGAATAGATATGCGCGTCACCCATGGAATGCACGAAATCACCCGGCGCATAGCCAGTGACATGGGCCAGCATTTCCAAGAGCAGCGCGTAGGAGGCGATGTTGAACGGTTTTCCGGTTAGGTCATTTTTATGCGAAAACGTTATTATGTCGCCTCGGTTGGCGGCTCTTTCTATCAGGGCCATAGTTTCAATCTCCGTTCGTCTGTTCCAATACGTTCGATGACGCTGGAAGGGTATGATATTGTCGCGCACGGAGAACGAGAAAGAGGCCCGATGCGGCGAAGCCCTTATATAGCGCAGCCGCATCGGGCCTCTTTCTCGTTCTCCGTGCGCCTCGCCTTTTTGGGCTGTAGGCCTCTTTAAGAGACATAGAGCAAATATTTCTCTCAGATGCCAGAACGCCAGCAATTAAGCGGCAGTCCCATTGCCAAGGCTGAGCATGTTGCCAAAGGCATCCTCGGCGCTTCTGACTACGCTCAACGTCCTCAGTTTCTGAGGCTTAGCCAAGGCACGACGTGTGTAGCTCAGAACCACTATAAGCATTTGGTCGGTTTCATAGCCGATGTGTTATCCTACACCTTAGCAGCAAAAGGCTTGAGTATGTCTAAGGATAGCAACTTCCTCCAGAAAGCGCTCCATCGCGCGCATCCGCAGCTCGCGGGGCACCAAGCCAAAAATTCCCGTAAGCGTGAGATCGCTATCAAATTGCGCGCTCTGCGCGATAAAAGAGGAATGAGCCAGGAGGAAATTGCAGCGGCAGCAGGTATGACCCAATCAGTGATTGCAAGGCTGGAATCACTGTCCGGGTCAATCCCAAGTCTTGGGTCCATTGAGCGCTACGTGGATGCGTGTAATGGCGATTTGGCGCTACTTATCTTAGACAGGAAACTCGACAAACAAGATACGCTCAATGATGCTTTCGTGAGAGCCCGCGGGCGCGTCAGTTCGGATATCGACCTTGATGGTGAGTAGCGCCTGCCACCGAGCAACTCCTCGACAAAGGGGTAAGCGAGGAAGATAGGCGCGCAATCAACATTATTTGACCGCCCGCAATCTACTGTTGCGCCACGTCAGTCACTGACACGATGAACCCATGTAGGACTTCCTTCGATGTCCATAGCCGCTTCTCCTGTTCAGTCCATCGCCCGCAAACTCGTGAATAGCTCGTCGTCAACATCTTCGATATTCATGGCCTGGCCTGAGCCGAAGTGTTGGAAGCTCTTCGAGACGTGGGACACATCCTTGACTTAGCAGATGGCGGCGCTCCAGAACATCGCGGCGCTCTCCCGCGCAGAGTAATTTTTGACGGCAACACCTTGCAACATCAGCAGCGGTCCGAGAATTTACCCGGACCCGCAAATTCCATCCTCAAAAACTTGGACCACCTAAAGAATATCCCGCGCGCCTGCGAACGCTGGCTTTGGCTCGGCATTCCCCATTACATACCGGCAATATTGAGCCGATACATACCAGCCGAACGAGCCAGTCCGCGCTGCTGGCAATATCGGCTGGTGGCAGAATTGTGGTTGGAGATACTGCTCGAGAGGCGCGTGAGTTTCGCGGCGCGAAATTTTCCGCAGATGCCCCGGCAGAACATATTTTTCTTCGCAGGCAGCGGCGAGATCAATAGCGTTCGCGGTCGGTTCATTCCGGAACCTCATGATACCCGTCACTTTCGCCGCGCGCCGCTGAATAGTTGCGTTCAGGATCGCTCAGGGCCCGGGGACCACCTTTCGAGCGAGGATAGGGGTTCGCTCCGATCCTGGTTTTTTCGTTCTGATGAGAAAGACCAATCTCCTAAACAACAAAGAGGAGAAACAACGTGAACGCCACACAACAACTTGACCTTATCGACCAGACCTTAGCCGGTCCCTACGGAGCACTACCTCTCACAGACTACCTTCGCCGGAACGGGAACCGCTGGGTGGGAAGCGCTCAACCGCCCGAAATGAAGGAGGGGCTCCAAAAACAGTGTTTTCGTAATGCTTGGCAACTACGCTTGTCCCATGGGTTTCCTTACTGTGAAGGCTATGGATGGGATATCAAGTTGGGTGCACTCCCTTTCTCGCACGCGTGGAACCTCTGCCCAAAGACCGGGCGTGTCATCGACGCGACTTGGAATATCGGAAGCCGCGCGATCTACCTCGGAATCCAACTATCGCCGAAGCAACTAATGAATATTATTGATTTAACCGAGCGTTTCGGGGTGCTGCAAAATGGCCGAGAGGAAGACCTTAAACTCGTCGAGCATGTCTTGGCATCGCGGCCAATAACAGCTGAGTAGGCTACTTTCGGTCGATCAGAACGTGCGAGAGAGCGGACCAAGTGCGACAGACCCTCGCTTGTCGGCCGCCTGTCGCTACCGGCACACAACGGACATTGATCGTTCTCCTAAGCAAAGTCCCAAGATGACGCGAACTAACCGAAAACATAGCACATTAAAGTGCCAGCCTATGTTCCCGTTTGGATCGCATTCATTGCAGAAATCTAATCTCAAAAACCGCCCCTGGGCAATTGTCCGACACAATCATCTCAGCGCCATGCAAGTCGCAGATCGCTTTAACGAGAGCCAGCCCAAGACCATTTCCAGGACTGTTTCGACTTTTCTCGCCCCTAAAGAACCGTCGGAAAATACGTTCTCTGTCCGCGCATTCAATTCCCGGCCCATTGTCGGAAATGCGCAATGTCGGATTGGCAAGGCTCATGTCACCCGAGACCGAAACCATAGTTCCCTCAGGGCAATGTTTGATCGCGTTCTCAACGAGGTTCGACAGCAATTGCGTAATTAGATTGCTGTCTCCAAAAACCTCAAGCTGTTCGTCTGGCACCTTTGAGGTTAACCTAATGCCAGCATCTTCGGCGGCAGGCTCGAAGACCTCCGTGACATTAACTATGACGCCACACAGGTCGACCCAAGCAAACCTTTCGCGACGGTCACTCCCCTCAATCTGAGCGATGCGCAAGAGGGCGTTAAACGTCGATATGATTTCTTCTGTTTGCTCAAGACTGGTAGAAATGTCATCTGGGCGTATAGCCTGACTGTCTCGCAGTTTTTCTAATCTTTGTCTGAGATGCTGAAGCGGCGTGCGCATATCATGGGCAATATCGTTTGAGATTTGCTCCTGGCTTTCGAGCAGGCGCGTAATCTGGCCAAGCATGCTGTTTATTTCAGCAGACAACCGCGATAGGTCATCGCGCGGGTTGCTGCTGATCGGAATACGTGATGCGAGGTTGCCCGATGAAACTTCGGAGAGGGTATTTGATATCGCTGCGATACGTCGCTCAGTGATGCGACCGATCCAGACACCGGCAATTAGACCGATTGTCACGACTGCCAGATACCCCACCACCAAAGCTATGCCGAGAGCTTCAAGAATTTCTAAAACGAGATGGTCGCCAGTTCCTTGTATCAACAAATAAGGTCCAATTTCATCCACGCGCAGCCAATAGCCTGAGACCTCGTCATGGATGTCCCCCGCAAGTGGCAATTCCTCCGCCGGAACAAAATCGGGCAATGGAATCTCCAAGGTCGATGCCAGGTTCCCGGACATGATTACGCCGTCGACGTTCAAGAGTTGATAAACCCGGGCATTCTCGAAACTCACTTCAGCGAGGGCGTCGACGCGTTCGAACAGCGCCTCTTTACCGCTCGCCTCAAAAGTTTTGGCGAGCGTGCCCGCATCGCTGCGCATTTGATCGAGGACCCAATCTTGAACTTCATATTGCGTGAACCAATAAGCCAATGCGAAGACGAACGCAGAAAGCACCGAATAGAGAAACGAGTATTGCAATGACAGCCGTATGGATGTCCGCAACGCTGAAGGACCTGTGGGCATGGGGTTATCCATGAAGACTGTATCCGGCGCCGCGAACGGTATGGATTAGTGGCTGCGCAAAAGGCTTGTCGATCTTGTTGCGCAGACGGCTGATATGCGTTTCGACAACATTGGTGTTTGGATCAAAGTGAAAACCCCAAACGGCTTCAAGCAGCATCGTTCGGGTTACAACCCGGTCTGCATTTTTCATCAGATAGCTAAGCAAGCGAAATTCGCGCGGCTGCACGGCGATCTCTTGGCCCGATCTACAGACAGTATGGCGCATCAGGTCGATCTCGAGGTCGGCGACCCGAAGTCGCGTTTCTTCAGTCTGCATCGGAGGACGGCGTGCAAGTGCAGTCAGGCGTGCGGAAAGTTCAGAAAACGCAAATGGCTTTACAAGATAGTCGTCCGCTCCGGCCTCCAATCCATCAACACGGTCGTTCAAACCACTAAGTGCGCTTAGGAATAGGATCGGCGTCGGAACATTCGCACCGCGCACTGACTTGACAAGGGTCAACCCATCCAAGCCGGGCAGCATTCGGTCGACTATGATCACGTCAAAGTCATCGTCCAGAGCGTCGAGGAATCCCTGTTTGCCATCAGACGCATGTTTCGTCACATGACCGAGCGCCTTGAGGCTGTCGCAGATATACTCCGCCGTCTCACCATCATCTTCTATGACCAGCACCCGCATCTGCACCCCAGCTCCATATGGTGTTAAGAAAATAGCCTGCTTTGCCGCTTTGCACCATCGCTGTAATGTTACGGATCGGTATAGTGCTGACCATCTTTCGCAGACCACCACGGTCTTATGCCCTGAGAAAAAGGATGGGGCATCATGGTCGCAATAGAACCGAAATTCGATACAGCCGGTCGACAAGAAGTCCCGGGACGCTTCGCTTTAACCTTTAGTGACCAGAGGTTTTTTATCCTTGCGATTTGCGCATTCTTTGCCGTGCGCCTGCTTGCCATCCTCTGGTGGCCTTTCACGGATTCTACGGAAGCCCGTTATGCTGAGATCGCACGGAAGATGGTTGAAACCGGGGATTGGATCACGCCGCAGTTCGATTACGGCATCCCTTTTTGGGGCAAACCCCCCTTACATACTTGGCTTTCTGCTTTAGGCATGAAGCTCTTTGGCGTTGGAGCGTTTGGTGCACGGGTGTTCATCTTTACCGCCTCACTCGGGGTGTTGAGCCTTCTTTTCTCTTGGGTGCGTCGGCACCGGGGCCCGGATCAGGCTCTGGTCGCGACAACGGTTCTCGCTTCGTCCTTGATGTTTTTCGGCGCGTCGGCGTTTGTGATGACAGACATGGTCATGTTGCTCGGCACTACCCTCAGCATGATCGCCTTCTACAACTATATGGTGGACGGTCCCTCTCGCAGCACATGGGGACAGTGGTTCTTCGTCGGCATCGCAATCGGCCTTTTGGCGAAGGGACCGGTCGCGCTCGTAATCACGGTGATAGCGCTTGCTCCGTGGCTCGCGGTTACCGGACGTTGGCGGGAATTGCGTGGATTTCCCTGGCTGTCAGGAATGTTTATCGCCGCAGCGCTGACCCTCCCTTGGTATATTTTGGCCGAGATCAAGACCCCGGGATTTCTGCACTATTTTCTTATCGGAGAGCATTTCCAACGCTTCGTCGTGCCGGGTTGGCAGGGTGATCTATACGGCTCTGGTCATGAGCAGCCCAAGGGCCTGATCTGGCTTTATGCCGGGGCTACCTTTCTACCATGGAGCCTGTTTGCCCTGCCCGTGCTTCCTCGGGCAGCAGCTTGCATCAGGAAAATGACAGAGAGCGATCGAGGCTGGCACAGCTATCTCGCGCTTTGGACCGTCGCGCCGCTGGTTCTCTTCACTCCCGCCGCAAACATCTTGCCTGCCTATGCCCTCCCGGGACTTCCCGCAGCTGCGGCCCTCCTGGTCTCGCTTTGGTCTCAAGTTATGGGCCGACCGGGCTGGTGGGCGCGGTGTGCGACCATCGTGGCCATTGTCTTTGTGGGCTTGGCATTTCTATCTGTGACCATCTTGGCGCGCTACCAGCCCGAGGCAATTACCCATCGGTCCGAGCGCGCATTAGTAACAGCAGCGCAAAGCTATGATCCCGATATTCAAATTACCTATTGGGGTGGTCGAAGCTTTTCAGCCGAGTTTTACACTCGGGGCCAAGTCCAATTCACCGAGCGAACCGCGGCATTCGATAGACTGCAAGATAATGGGACGCATGACGCGGTAGCCATTCCGGCATCGCGCGCCTCGGAACTGGCGCCTTTTTTGGGGCCCCGGTTCGGCCCTGCCGGGCGGTTTGGGCCTCGCGTTTTGTTCGTTGAAGATTTCGGGCGGGAGAAAACGCAATGAGCCGCCAACCCGAAAGCTTCGCTAAACCTCAAATTGTTCCAACTCCGAAACCTGTTCTCGATCTTTCGTTTGTGATCCCCGCCTACAATGAGGCAGGCAATATCACTAAAACGGTGGCCCAGGTGGATGCCCACGCCCGCAGGCTGGTGAGCAGTTTCGAGATTGTCATAGTGGATGATGGCAGCCTCGATGCCACCTTCGAGGAAAGTCAAGCGCTCTGCGCCCAATATCCGCTTCGCGTGCTACGGCTGTCGCGGAATTTTGGCAAAGAACAGGCGATCATGGCCGGTTTGGAGCGCAGCATTGGAGCGGCGGTAGTCATCCTGGATGCTGATCTCCAAGAACCCCTTTCTCATCTCGGAACCATGTTGGAACATCGCGCGGAGGGGTATGAAATGGTCTATGCCGTCCGCGCGCAACGCCGGGATGAGACATGGCGCAAACGGCTTTTCACCCACGCATTTTATGCACTGCTGAATATCGGTGGCGACACCGCGATACCAGCGAATGCCCGCGATTTCAGGCTCATGGATCGACGGGTCGTCGATGCGCTATGTGCTTTGCCTGAGCGCAATCGCTTTATGAAGGGGCTGTATGGTTGGGTCGGTTTTCGCACCAAGGCTGTGGCGATTGAGCTGGTCCCACGTGCGACCGGGGCCTCTAAATTCGGCTTTGCAGGGTTGTTTAAGTTAGGTTTGACGGGCCTTACATCCTTCACTGCATGGCCACTAAGGGTTTGGACGGGGATTGGTATGAGCATTGCTGCTTGTTCAATCCTCTATGCCCTGTGGATTGCCGTTCGCACACTAATCTTCGGTATCGAGGTGCCGGGTTGGTCGACCCTTGTGGTGGCCGTCATGTTGCTGGGCGGCGTGCAACTTATTTCCATCGGTGTGTTGGGCGAATACCTCTCGCGGGTCTTTACAGAAGTCAAAGGCCGTCCCGGATTTATCATCGCGGAAGACTTTTCCGTTGATCGGGAGCATCTATGATGTGGGGCCAGTTGTTGCGGTTCGGGATTGTCGGCCTGCTTGCAACCTTCGTTCACATGGTAATTGGCTTTCTGTTGATCCAGTCGAACTGGCTGCCGGTCATGGCGAACCTACTCGCCTTTATAATTGCCTTTCTCGTCAGCTTTGTCGGACATCTCGGCTTTTCCTTTGCCGATCAAGTGGTCAGCCTATCAAGCGCGCTATGGAAGTTTGCACTCGTCGCCCTGATCGGCTTTGCATGTAACGAAGTGCTGCTGATCCTGTTGCTATCCGAAGGGGAGCTTACTGACACGGTGAGCCTGTGGACCTCAACCGGATGCGCGGCGATTTTGACTTTTGCACTCAGCAGAGTGTGGGCATTTCGCGCTGCACGAGGGACGGACGAACCAATAGATGCGGACCCCTCTGCCAAACTAACCAATCAGTAATCAGGCGGAGACCTTACCGACCGCACGAGTCGGTTATGACCTAAAGTGAGGCTCCAGTTGGGGGTCGCGCAAAGAAGGAAGACCACGATGAAAAGTTTAATTTCTCTTACCGCACTGATTTCAGCAGGTGCAGTCGCGATGGCCGGTGCGACGTGGGCCGAAACGGGAAATTCAGAAGAATTGACCCTATTCTCTGAAGCACAGATCGACATCCAGAGAGCACTTGCGGTGGCTTTGGAAAGCGCGAATGGCAAGATCGCCTCAATTGAATTCGAAAATGAGGCTGGCAAGTCTGTCTACGAGGTAGTTGCCGTCGCCCCGGATGGGGCGATGACCGAGATACTCATCGATGCCAATGATGGCACCGTAATCGGCCAGAGCCCCTACACGGACGATGACGACGAGGAAGATGACGGCAACGACTGAATCTACCCCGGCGCGGCACAGGATCATCTTGGTGCCGCGCCGGAAGTTTATCATTCCCCCATGCCGCGCTTCCCACCGATTAGTCGCACCTTACCGATCGGTAATCTTTTGGTAAAACCTTGATAAAACAACAAACCTTAAAGGTGGTCATGAGGAGAACCAGATGAAAAAAACTGTCTTTCGAACCCTTTCAGTCGCATTGGCGGCCATCGTGCTCGTCGCTGCGACGGAAGGACAGGTTTTTTCAATGGCGGCTTCCGGCATACGTTCACTGGCAAGTCCTCTTCGATCAAGCATGTTCGACACCAACCGGGTCCACAAGTTGGATGTGACCGTGCCTTTCTCCATTCTCGCGGCAGGGGATATCGCAGCTTGCGCAAACGGAGGCTACTTTGGAAGAACGGGTAAGAACCTGCGCTATGCATTCGGTCTTCCCCGGACAGAGGCCACCCCGAACAAGGGCATGTTACAAACTACCAGTATCTTGGAACAATATCCCGAGACAACGGTGTTCGCACTGGGGGATCTGGTCTACAAACGGGGCGAGGCTGTCGGCTTTGAAGATTGCTACGACCCGTTTTGGGGCACGGTCTGGGAGCGCACATGGCCAACCCCAGGCAACCATGAATACCAATCGCCTTTTGCGTATGCATACTATGACTATTGGCAAGATCGGGCAGGTCCAGATCGCAATGGGTATTACGCTTTGCAAGCCGGGAACTGGCTCTTCCTGTCCCTCAACAGTGAGATCGACGCGTCGCAGGGCTCTCCTCAGGATAAATGGCTTACGGAAGTGCTCGCGGCGCACCCCGACAGCTGCATCGCAGCATATTTTCACAAACCCGCATATTCGAGCGTTGCGCGCAGCCGGACTGACGACGCTCGAGCACTATTCCAGCGCGTTGCTGAGGCAGGCGCTCGCTTCGTATTGCATGGACACAACCACTTTTACGAACGCACTGCACCGCTTAATGCAAGAGGCCAACCCGAACGGGGCGGAACGATCGCCTTCGTGGTGGGAGCCGGCGGCAAATTAACGCGTAGCAAAATCGCGCCCGCGGCGTTCGCCGCCCGTCTCATCACAGGGACGACAGGCGTGCTGAAACTGACATTCACAAATAAAGCCGCCGAATGGACCTATCTCACTGGACCAGGATCGACGGAAGCGGACAGGGGCACGATCCATTGTTGAATTTCGCCATCCGGCGCGCCTTACCACAAAGTTTTGCCAATGTTTGACTTCATCACATCGCTGCTGGCTTCCATGGGCAGCCTTGGCGTCGCGGCCCTCATGCTTATCGAGAACGTTTTCCCACCAATCCCTTCAGAAGTCATCATGCCGTTCGCAGGCTACCTTGCGGCAAGCGGTGACTTTTCCTTCGTCGGTGTAGTGATTGCCGGCACGATCGGTTCAGCGGCTGGAGCCTTTCTGTGGTATTGGATCGGCACATTGGTATCCGAAGCACGAATGCGCAGAGTCATTGCCCGGCATGGCAGGTGGCTGACCATTTCAGAACAAGACCTCGATCGTTCCCTTGCGTGGTTTCGGCGCAATGGCGGCAAAGCGGTCTTTCTGGGCCGAATGGTGCCCGGCGTCCGAACACTAATATCCGTCCCCGCCGGAATGACACGGATGCCGCTGTTACCATTTCTTCTTTACACTGGGTTGGGTAGTCTGATCTGGACAGCCGCCCTCACCGTTTCAGGCTACCTCCTGGAAGCGCAGTTTGCCAAGGTTGAAACGTGGATCAATCCGGTTACGAACGTTTTGCTTGGAGGGCTACTTGTCCTTTACGTCTGGCGGTTGCTCCGCCCCAGAGTAGAAAGGTGACGTGGTGACACAGCATGGTTCGAAAAGCTTGAATCACCGCTTATTTGCGGTGACCCTTTTTGCAAAAGCAGCCTTAGGCGTTCTTCAGTTGGCGACGGCTGCGGCGATCTTCGCGGGGGTCGCAGCACACCTTCCCGCCCTCGTCCAATGGCTTTTTCGCGCAGAGCTCGCGGAAGACCCGAGCGATTTCCTCGCCACCCGCGCCTTATCGCTCGCCGGTCTTATCCCAAAGTCAGATCTGGCGTTCTATACCACTTACTTTTTGGCGCATGGTGGGTTGCATATCGCGATTGTCGTGGCCCTGCTCTACGGTGCGCCATGGGCGTATCGCGTGACAGTTTTCGTGCTTTGGGCGTTTGTGATCTATCAACTGTTCGAATGGCTCACTGTTGGCGGCGTGGCTCTGCTGGTTCTAACTGCAATTGATCTAACGGTGATCTTCATCACGGTCCGCGAACAGCACAGTCGCTCTCAGTTAGGACCTTGACGAAAAATCAAGCCAGTTTTGGCTTTCCCGTTTATGAGTTCGAGGACCGCCCCGGCCCTGTTCAGCTCTTCTGCTTGGGTTGCAAAATTGGCGACGGCCTTCGACGGGGCGGATCTCTCAACATGTTGGCAAACGCGGCAATGTCCAGCGTTCGCCCGAAATGCCCCAAGGTCGTGGAACGGAATTGAAGAGCTGCTGCGCCCTGCGAGGTATTCTACAAAAGCTGGAGTAGGAGCCAGCCGAGCCGCAGGTTGGTCGAGACCGCACCGACTGCCACAGGGCTGCCGGTCAGCTGGAAGACCAACCCCGACATCACCGTGGCGCTGCCCACCGCCGCCGAGCCAGGCTGGAACGCAGTGCCCCCGCCCGCGACGCGCCAGCACCGGCGGCGGGGGACTCCCCTGCCACTCCAGTCTGCCAGGGACGACGAACAGCCCGAAACGGATCGACCACCAGCCCAGACGACGCCGAGCGCCAGCAAAATAGATCGATCCGTAATCTCCATGTCCTTCGTCTTATTCGGTTTCTCGGTCGACGTTCGGGCAATCCGGCCAGTAGGCCACCGATCAAAACATCGACCCGATGTCGGATGCCCCTGTCGGGTAGGCTGCGGCCATCGACTTCACCCGGGCCGCCGCCAGCCCAAGCTTGATCGGAAGAGAAAAGACATTGATCACTTCGGCGCTTTTGTAGGTGAGCGCATATTTAATCGCGGCGCGCATATTTTTTCGCGGCGCGAGAAGCCCCTTTCCGATAAAGCAAAAACAATTTCAATGGGTTAGATTCACGACCCCGCAGTTAGGTTCGATGGAGATTTTGTGATACTGTTCCCCCGTGGAGCCATGACGGAGCGTCCAGTTTCGACCGATGCTGTGCGTCGAAAGTCTCATTGCCCACCATCAGCCTACCGGGCCTCTCATAGGCGAAGATATCAGGGCGTGCGGTCGGGTTTGGCAGCCTTGGAACGCTGCGATTTAGCATGGACGGGCTAAACCCACGTCTTCGAATTTCCGCTACCCACATGTAATCAGCGTGGGTGGGGAGCAGTCATTCAACTATTGTGCAAACCCATATTTGTTTGGACACACGAGCGGACAGTCAGACAGGCGCATGGGGCTGGGCCGCAGTGATCTACAATCAAAGCAGACTTTTTGACGGTCATTGCCAGACCGAGTTGCAAAAAAGGCACCGCGTCGGAATCCGACATGGATGTCCTTACCGTCTAAGTTCAGCACCTCCACTGGTGCCGTTTGCCTTTTTGACGATTTACCAGTCTGCCTAAGTAAACTAAGTTCGCCTTGGGCGTGTATTGGCGGGTGTATAAATTGACGAACTATTGGGACGGCGAGCCGGTAGGAAGAAAAGAGTTGCTGCGCCTGTTGACACGCGGTGGCAAATGGCTCCGCTGGGAGGAAGAGAAGGCAGACCCGAACGACCCTACCATGAAGCCCAAAGCCGGCTGCAAGGATCAGGTCGAAGAAGCCCTGCTCGA
Source organism: Sulfitobacter sp. M85 (assembly GCF_029285915.1). Lineage (NCBI taxonomy): Bacteria > Pseudomonadati > Pseudomonadota > Alphaproteobacteria > Rhodobacterales > Roseobacteraceae > Sulfitobacter > Sulfitobacter sp. M85. The sequence goes on along the minus strand of NZ_JABECQ010000002.1, from coordinate 399,235 downwards.
GGCGCTGCATTCGACCAATGTCGTGGTGTTGCTGGGGTCCGGGGCATCCTTCTCCGCTAAAAACGATGGCGGTCCGAATGCGCCGGGGATGGGTGACCTTTGGCATGCCGTGCGCGATGCTGTATCGGAAGACAATTTGGTTGACCACAAAGAGTTTGACGATCTGGCTAAGAAAGTCATGGGCGGCTTGCCGCAGAGAAGTAGTGATGGGAAGCACAAAGCTGGAGATATCGAAAGTCTTTTGAGTCTCTGCAAGATGCAAATCGAGTTGCTCAGCATTCGATCAGTAAACGATCCGGATTTCACTGATCAGCTTTGGTTAGAAGAGCTGAACGAGTTCGTTCGAGTCGCTGAGAACACGATCTTAGGCAAAGTGGGTTTTGTCGGCTTGAAAACTGATTTGCCAGCACACTGGGCATTCTTAAAGAAGTTCGCCCGCCGATCACCAGAAAAGCCCAGGGTGAAACTGTTCACCACGAATTATGATCTGTGTATCGAGACCGCAGGCCTTCGCCTTGGTGTGGTGCTGATCGACGGGTTTTCCCGCAGTGCAGAACAGCGGTTCAACCGAGATCACTTCGACCATGATATCGTTCGGCGGGTAGCATCCAGCACGAAGGCAGACTACCTTGATGGTGTGTTCCACCTATACAAGCTGCACGGTTCAGTGGACTGGCGGCGACGTTCGGATGAGGTCGTTATTCGAAGCGTGGAAGACCCAAGCGAGGACCTTAGGCCCGTCCTGATCTATCCTCGATCTTCGAAGTATCAGGAGGCGTTCGAAAGCCCCTATCTCGACATGTTTGCCGCCTTGCAGGCTGCTTTGCGGGAACCCGACACGACGTTGATCGTCTCCGGGTTCGGTTTCGCGGATGATCACATCAGCGCCCCAATCTGGTCAGCTATTGAAACTAACCTTTCGCTGCGCCTCGTGCTTTGTGATCGTGGGTTCGTGAATCAGCAAAAACTCTTCGATGACGAATTGCAGGAAATCGACGTCGATCTGGCTGAACAGCGCTTATACCAAAAAAAGATAGCACAACTTGTGCAGCAGGGCGATACACGCATCACGATGTTGAATGGCCGCTTCGAAGACCTTGCCGACGCCTTGCCGATGATATCGGGCAAAACAGATCGTCAACTCTTGCGAGATCGGCTTGAAAAGCTGCGCGAGGGCCACGGCGCATGAGTGATCTTGCCTCCCTGATTGATCCGTCCAAACGCATCGGGACGGTCACAAGGGTGACGGCAAGTGCCGTGGAACTCACCTTGCCAAATGCTCTTGCAGCCCTGGGTCGGCGCGGGCTGGCCCAAGGCTCCGTCGGTGATTTTGTGTTTGTCGATTGCGACCGCTCAGCGATCTTGGGGCGCGTAACAGAAGTTGGCATTCCAGACAGGCAGCGGAATATCCTTGAGCACCAAATCGAAACCGATCCTACAGTAGAACCGCAGGGACGTATCCAGTTGCTGGCAACCGTAAGCAAGATAACTCGGAAAGTAACGCGCGGTATTAACACGCAGCCGAGGGTGGGTGATGGGGTCTACCTCGCAGAGGGCGGAGCGCTGTCAAACTCCATTAGGGATGCCTTGGAAGGAAACTTGAAAGGAAGCAGTGAGTCCTTACTCGTCGAGTTAGGGCAGCTTGCCGGGCTGAATGATGCTTCCCTCAGTATCCCGCCGGAGAAACTGTTCGGTCGTCATTGTGGAGTATTCGGTGCGACAGGTGGGGGCAAGAGCTGGACAGTTTCTCGCCTCGTCAACGAGATCGTTCGTATAGGTGGAAAGTGTATCCTGTTTGATCCCACCGGAGAATTCACAGGAAAAGTTGCGACGGCCCGGCAACTCGCCTTCGGTCCAGTCGATGTAACAGAAGCGGAAGAAGTTCACTTTCCCTATCAGAACTTGTCGGAGATTGACCTGTATTCGCTATTAACACCTTCACCACAAGTTCAAGGACCGACCCTGAGGAGCGCAATTAGAAGCCTGCGCTTGGCGAAGGCGCTTTTGGCTGGGCATGGTGACTACGCTTGCAAAGAAGATAAGGGGCGAAAACAGTTCGATATAGATGGGAAAGGATATGTCGAAGTGTTGGAAAATGGCGCGATCAGGAAAGCAGGCAATAGCCGTCATGCATTTTCGATTGCGCAGATTGCCTTAGCAGACCAGATTAACAGCGACCTCTGTGATTTTGACCTATCGATACTTGCAGAACAAATCCGGTATGAATGTGTCAAGCAAGGAAGCAATAGCGACCACAGCGTCCTGGGAAATTTTGGTAAGCCAGATGACTTCGCGCTTGGAGCTTGTAATCACTTAAACGTGCGCATAGAGACGTATCTTGGCGCCACCGAACTTGGATGTATATTCAGATCCGACGGCCAAGACATCGCAAGTGTCGTAGAAGAATTTATCGACGATGATACTCAAAGGGCCTTAGTGGTTTCCTTCCGTAACGTCTCCTTCAAATACAATGCTCGCGAACTACTTCTGAATGCGCTTGGCAGGTATTTGCTCGAAAAATCCCGGAGAAATAGGTTTGTCGAGAAACCGCTGGTTTGCGTCTTGGACGAAGCTCATCAGTTCATTGGTCGCTCAATTGGCGACGAGCAGAATAGCGTTACGCTTGATGCCTTCGGACTGATAGCCAAGGAAGGTAGGAAATACGGCCTCACCACTGTTATCGCGACCCAGCGTCCCAGAGATGTGCCGCAAGATGTTCTCAGTCAGCTTGGAACGTTGTTTGTCCACAGGCTTACGAATGACCGAGACCGGGAGACAATCGAAAGAGCTTGTGGCGATCTGGATCGCAGCGCAGCTGCTTTCATCCCATCACTGTCACAAGGCGAAGCCATTATTGTTGGGCCCGATTTGCCCGCACCTTTGCCAATCATTATGAGCAAGCCCGAAAAGGGACAGCGACCAGAAAGCCATGGCCCGAATTATCAGGTGTTTTGGGGCGGCCGGCAAGTTGGCGACGTGATCGATAGCTAATTTCGGCTTTCTTGACCTCCCCTATGCAAGGGCTGGTTATCGCCGGATGGCGTCAATGCCGACGCCGCCCTTTGCTCCGGTGGGCGGTCCCCCAGCCGTTCTGGTTCATGTGGTCGAATCCTGCCCGACCCAAGGCGGCTGAATAAGGGCTCCGTCGATTAGATTAGCTTCCACATATCATTCGGTAACCACGAATTTAGCCCATACCTGCGCAGTTCAACGTCATCAGCCTGTTTGGCACCCCTTATCGAACGTGCGCAATAGATCGTTCTCCGTAGGAAGCCCTCTGCCAAAAAAATTCAGAATGGGTATCCTCTCCCATAAATAGGGTTTGGAATAACTCTTCCTTTGCCATTCTCCATTATTTGTTCCGATGTGAACATGTAGCACTCTGCTAAGCCAAACGAAGGGTATTCATTTACGCAAGTGAAATCTGAAATGCGCGAGTGAGTTCGGATAGCAGGCCAGCCGTAGCTGGCACACAACAACGCTATTATGCCTGCCGTTGCATTCAGCGCATTTCCAAGATTTCCCTCAGCCACATTAGAAATCCGATCATGCTTGGTATGGTTGTATGACGTATACCAGGGCAACCGTCCGTCTGCGGTCGGGTTAGCCCAACTTAGGAAGGGTTTCACCGGTGATAGGCCCGGAAAGCGAATAAATGAAACTGAGTATTCAGATAACCTACAAGCCCTTTCCAGTTTGAAAAAGTCAAATATATTTTTTGCCGATATTCCATTGGCAGACAATATAGATTTGGAGATGGCCTCAATCTCGGTGCAGCTCAGAATAAGAACGTTTCGGATTTCATCACCAAAGGAATCCAATGTCCTATCATCGAGCTGGATAACTTGAGAAATGGCCCGAATTCTCTCAATAAGAACTTCACACTGATGCAGAAAGGCGACTCTTTCTTCCGCCTCTCCGGGAAACATCGGCGTCGAGAAGTTCAAGATATTTGCGTCTTGGTCTGTATTGCGACATAGCCTCCTGTAAATAATATTCGATGGAAGTTCTCTTTTTGCCACCAAGAATGACGCTTCTGGAATGTCGTTTATGTCCTTGCAATGTTGTGAAAGCATGTCTGCCAGTTCCGACTCATTCTTTGCCGCCGACGCGCGGGAAAAGTCAAATTTCCCAATCGGACGACTTGCGATATGCGTCGTTGGACTTGGTGCAGATCCAATGTGCCATTCAAGATCGCAGATTTTTTTCCGGGGCTCCGCACCCAGAGTATCCCAAAATATTGAATGAGTATTTTTCATAGCACGATCCATCTAAAGTAGTTGACGGAAAACAGTCTATAATAAGAGCAGATGCTGGAGCGTTGAGTAGAATACATTTCGTAGGACCTATAAATGGCAATTAGAATGCACATGGCAATACTATCTTTGCCTGATGGTGTTGTCCCAATCAATCTGACACACGCGCTTTTGCCTGTCGGTTATGCAAGCTGTCCGCCTCGGTGGCCGCCGCAAGATTCCATCTATTTCGCTGCTTTTGGTTGAGTGGCATTCCAGAACCGCGCCCCTACTGTGAGGGTATATTTCGCGCAGTAGCATTTGCAAGAAGAGCATTGCTACTTAAACGACAATACATCACGAACATAGACCTTGCCTTTAGCGACACCGATCTTCATCGCAGGCGTCTGACGTTCAGCCTTCGGTTTGCCGCTTTCCGCGGACTCTGGAAGCATGTAGTTGCAATAGAAGCGAAAAATTGTAGCGACCTTTTCGATCAATATGGGATCATAGAATGCGTTTACATACCAAGTTGTTTCACCCGAGGTCGGGCGCGCGCCCCTATCAAAAGCCTTGATTCGCCTGCGGATTAGAGCGAATTACTCATCAACTGGAGCCATCGAGGCTCTGGTAAGAACGATAGCAAGATCACCAAAAGAAAGGTCACCTCGATCCGTCAGAAGACGGACCACTTGGTCTGGTTCTTCTTTGCGATTATACTTCCAAACATAGCCTGAACTGGCAAGGTCTTGCCGCGGAAGGTCTGTATATGATGCGCCATATTTTGCAAGTAAGCGTGCTGCGACCAGACGTGTAGTTTCCGTTTTCAGTCCATAGTTGGAGCCAGCGAGGTTCATGAGGCCTTTATGCGCTGCGATATCCAGTTGCTTCAACACTTCCCCTTCATTCGTAAGGGTTACTCGCTTCCGGTTACCTAATCCTTTCCTAAAGCGAACATCCGCAACGTGAGTCTTCCCAGCGATTACCTCCCTGGGCAAATAAGATACTTGCAAGATGCGCAAGGCCGCTGTCACCATCAACACAAAGAAGTAGTCGACGGAAATCGGTGCCAATAAGGTTCTTTACCATCATGACGTGAGCGGCTTGGAATATGTCCCCGCGGACACGGGAGCCATTGCCAGGCAAGTCGAAGGTATTGCCAGACAGAATCTTCTCTTCTTTGGTCAAGAGGTTGTTGACGCCATGCAAAACTGAATCACGGTATTCATCATAGGCCCATACCCTCCCATGAACCCGCCAGGCTCTCGGCAGTTCGAAATCATCAACAAGAAGCATCTCACGCTCGATTTCGATCGCATCTGTTTCAGGATCAAAGTCCGTCGTTGCAGCGAGGACGAACCCGCTTTGCTTGTCTACACTGACGGCGTGATGCACCGGGACATTCAATACGCGATGAGCATGACGCCAGTTGGTAAGAATGGTCTGGACGTCAAAAGATATAACTCGGTTTCTCTTAGCGAAGCACTGCTTTGAGTTCTTGTCCTTACGGGCCGACATGTCCCTGCATTGACGATAAAGAAAATCTATACGCCTGTAGAGCTGGTCAGGGGCACACCTGTGATCTCCATGATCCGTCTTAATGGGACATTGTTGACCAAGAGGCGAAATATATCACCGGTTTCTTTAGTTTCTTGATGCCGCCGCGTAGGAGATCCCGCTGAAAAGGTCTTTAGACAAGATTTGCATTGAAAACGCGGATCACCTTTCGGCGTCGTGCCATGCGCGCGATATGCAGAAGGCATGAGCTCTGTGGGACTCCATGCGAAATACAAGCACGATTAGGGCATCGTTCCCTATATGTTCCCCAATTCAATGCTCTTAGCCGTGCGTATTAAATCGGTCATCGATGCAGTCATAAAGCATATCAATGCCTTATGCTGAGAGGTTGTCAATCCCTACACCCAAGCACCACACGAGCCAGAACGGCTGGGGGCCGTCCCCCCTATTCTGCCCCTTTTTTCGCTTCCAAAAGTGTCCCGCTTGACGCGCGGGTAGGCGCGAGATCACTGAGGTGGTGAAGTCTCTCTGCTACTGGCATTCGCACGGTAAGCAAGCTCAGCGCGTTGGCCTTCACGTTTCTCGAACACAGCAACCCGCACATTCGAGATAGACAATTTGTCGGCCAACCATGTGATCTCTGCGGTAGAGGTGCCCCAACTTTCCGGCACGACAAGGATGGACAATTGTCCATCCGCTGCTCGAAGGGCTGCCATCGCGAGGGTCTCCACGAGGTATCGGCGATGCCGGGTGCCGCGATGTGCTTTGCATTCCACCGCGGCGACCGATTGCCCGTCTCGCAAGGCGGTGAAGTCTGAAGGAACAAGACTGTCCTTCGATGTGCGAACGATTTCAACATTGTGACCGAGCTCGAGCTTTGAGGGGTGCCGCTTGAGGAATGTGAAAACCTCCTCCTCAAAGGCCATGGCACGCTTCATCCTCTCATGCCCGGCGACAAGTCGGCCGTGCTCCTGCTCGGCACGCCGCAGAGCGATGTCGAGCTGCCTCCTTGAAATCTCACCAGAAAAAAACTTCGGCGCAAGCTCCTCGGCTAAGCGCTTGGAAACAATTGAGATCTGCGACAGCTTGAGAACACCCGCCATCGAAACCCGGAGATCTTTTTCCGCAAGTGCTTTGGGCGCATTCTTTTTCATCCAATTTACTGCTGCGAGAGGGTTCCTGAGGCTCTCCTTGAGGGATGTTGATTATAGCATTCGGGTAAGATCGATAATCTGCTTCTCTTCCGCACAATTGCCTAAGCTGGCCGAAGAACCCACATTTTTGCTGCGCCGCAAAGCCACTAAGGTATCTCCAGCCAGCGGCGATTGACCGTCGGAGATCCGGACCACACGTTTAAGGAAGCGACTGTTCTTCCGGCGAATTTCCTCTTCGAGAAGTGCTTGCTGAGGGACAATTCCGTAGCCGTTATCGATGCACCGATATCGCCGAACCCCAGAGAGGAAAGTCTCTGCCAGCTCATTTGAGCAGAGTTCTTCGAGCAATGCGTGCAGTTCCGACCGTGCAACCCTGGTGGTTACGAGAGTCTCGAACTGGGCTTTGTAAAACAGGGGCTCATCAAGCGTAACTTCGTCATATGTGGCCAATAGATTCTCAAGCAAGATCCGAGCACCGGCGAGTGTCGTGCACTCATTTTCCACCAGTTCGGCCAACGGCAGTAGGTAGGGGTGGTCTACGAGACGCGCGAATGCGACTGCATGCTCGGCGTTAAGCAAACAGTGCTGGAGTTCGGCATCGCGTGCTCGGCGGGCTGCTAAGAATGCCTCCGTGATCAGGTCGTGTGGTAGTTTTACCATCAGCTAAACGTGCCCCAAATTATCTGAATTTTAGATAATCTATAAACCAGATTACGGCAACCGGTATCCTTTATTGTTGGTTGCCGTGCCGAAAACGATCCGAAGTTCCGGGCAGATCGCCCTGACCAAGATTTTGGTCAAAGAAAGAAAGAACGCTGCGTTGAGCCAGTCTTCTCTGGCTGAGCGCCTTCGTTGCCATCAGTCCTTAGTGGCAAGAATCGAAAGCGGCGAACGAAGGATCGATGTAGTCGAACTGATCATTATTGCCAGAGCGATAGGGATAAGGCCGGAAGAGATCGTGGCTCGCATTAGCGAGGTGGTTCCTCCAGACGAGTCGATTTAGGATAAACTACGCGGCCGCAGGCTTGCCATCTCGAGCGACCTGAACGTGATAGGTTGTTCCCGAGGTAATCTTCGTTCTGACATTTTCAGCGCTTAGCCCACTATTGGACCTATCGATCGCGCCGCTTAGAGAGCGGAAAATGCAACGCATTTTAATCCAACTGATCAGCTATCTTTCTCAATATAGCCGCCGCGTCGGCATTTCTTCCGGCTTGAATGAGTTCGGAGGAACGGTGAAGTCCTGTCTGGTGCTTCAGGCGGCGTTTCAATGTATCTTCATGTCGGCTCAGTTGACGCAGGCAGGAAGCCAAACGTTCTGCCTTGCTTGCGTCAGCAGTCTGAATTCGGCGGTTTAACACGCCTGTAAGATAGGGGCGAAGGGATTGAGGGCTGGTGTGACCCATCTGTTCTGCGGCCTTAGTGAGAATGGTTTCTACCCAACTGGATTCGGTTCCGACCTTGGTGCCGTCGAAGATTGCATCGACCATAGCCTCAATGGTTCGAACCGCGTGTCGAGCTCGAAGCCTGTGGATGTTCGCCCGCTCTACACCCGCCTCAGCGAAAATGTCCCGACCAATCGCAGTGACGCTGTCCAAGTGCAGAGGCATGCCAGTCGTGCTTGATAAGAAAATCTCGTCGGGTTCGCGATATCCTACGATCTTATCTCGGCAGTTGTTCACGATGTCTCGCCGCCCGAATTGGATATAGTCAGCCGTTCGGATTAGCAGCTCCGGCAAGACTGTAAAATACTTGGATTTTCCACCTTTTCGCGTGCTTAATATTTTCCATGGTTCATCGCGTTCAATCAAATCGGTCAACTGATGAGGCGAGGGCAACTGAGATTTACATAGGCGCATAAACTCTGCTCGTCGTAGGCCAACTTCTTCGGCCCACGACAGCATTAACGAGTCTCGCTCCCCATGGATGCGTTCGACAGCTACCCCATGTATGTCACGAATCTCATGCTCCGTTGGCGTATGACGGCTGTGATGCCCCCCTTCTGAAGGGCCTAAGGTCAAAGGCGTTGTCCAGCCCCCGTATACCCGACCGTTCCGCCCCTTTGTGTAGCTCCGTTTTGCACTAATCGGGAACGTGATGCCCGCTATCGCAGCAGGCAGCTCATCCAAAGGATAAATCCCCACGTGAAATCGGATACGCTTAGTCTCCTCCGCCCATTTGTAGAACGCAAAAACAGCATTCAAAGACGCATTGACCCGTTTTGAGGAAATTTTCTTTGTCCGGAGCTGATGCTCGCGCCAAAGGATAAGGAACGCATCATCTACCGACTGCCATGTCCTTCCGCTCTTTCGGCAAAACCTTAGAAACGGTCGAATTATCTTGGCATACTCCCGAGCGCTGCTAATGGCTACACCGTTTTCTACGACAAGAGCACGCAGCCAATCAGACGCGTCCTCATCAATCCCGTCAGGCCATATTAGTGTCGGTATACCTTCCCATGATCGCCCACTGAATTTACACGTTGTATTTGTGCAAACGATCAAACCAAGGTTGGGATTGGAGCTACGCATGTGGCTGTCCCCAACGCATATAAGTAGCACCGCGATTTGAAACTCTACGGGTCACTATGAGAGACTCGTGACGAGTATCAGGCCGATTGACCAAGGCCGGGGGGGGCGGAGAAGCGGCTTTCTGCTGATCAATGCCGTGTGGAAAGAGGTATGTTTCATTTCATTACTCGTAGCCCCTTAAAAGCGCCTATCTGGCGACGAAGATCAGCGATGAGCTGATCTTTTAGAGCGTTCTCCTCCAAGAGTAGAACGCTTCTTGCCTCTGCGCTGTCAGCGCGTTTCTGCTCTCGCAGGCGCTGCTCGCGCTCCGAATGCCACTGCGACACAGTTGCTTCAAGCTGCCGTTCAAAAGCTCTTTTATCAAAGCTCGGCAGGGCTCTTGATGTCCGACCTGCCCCGGCCTTTGCCGAACTACCTGACTCACGCCTCAGTTCGCTAAGTAGCACCGCAACTTCCCGCACCCTATCGCCATAGGTGTGATGAGTTTTGGTAAATTCGTTGGGAGACCTAATAGACTCGATACCAAGCTCTGGATCATCCCATAGGCGCACTGCTGTTAGACTCTTGGGAATTGCCTTGTCCGCCGGAACTCCCTCGCGAAGCCAACTCTGCAATACTTCCAACCTTCTTTCTATACGTGCTCCAACAGTTTGTCGTTTATCAGAGCCCCCAGACAGCATGTCGCAAACTGACTTATCTTTTTTACTCATCTGCCTTACTCTTTGTCCGAAGCCGGGTCGCCAAGCGGCTGAGCATGATCATAGCGCGTCCGTTTTACTTCGAACAACTCTAACAGCCTTGCCTGTTCCAGTTCACCGAAAAGGGTGCCACCTCTCGGCTTTGTTTCTGACACTGCTTCGAGATAGCCGATTTCCTCTTCGATAAAGGGCTTCCGGCCTCCTTCAATCATGGCATGCGGGCATGAAGGGCAAACCGAGGGACCAGCAGCTGCAAAGTTTGGACCGACCTCGTCGGTCTGGCGGGGCGAGCTCCGCCGACAAGCCGCCTGGGAAGTCGCAACGTATGTCCTGGGGCACGTGCAAGTTACCCAAGGCTTGGGCCGCAGCACCAACCCGCGGCGCTGCATGATCGTCGATAGACTTGCCCCAACCCGTTCCGAGGACGTTACATGCAGTTTGCGGCGGAAAGCATCATTCAGGCGGCGGGTGGTTTTCTTCATACGTTCTCCAGCTGCCCCGGACACGACACGTTCGCCGGCTACTATAGTGCGGGCTACATGTCCCATGTAGCCCCACTCTACATCAGTCCAGAGGGCAGCAGCTTCAGGATCTTGAGTGAGGTATTGCCTTGTCATTTCAAGATTGAAGTGCCTGAGATGGTGAGAGAGCGCCTCAATCGTAGCACCTTCGAAGCGGTAGAAGTATAAAATTGCGAAGAAACGTCGGAATTGGTGAGGGTGCCAGTGCCAATCAAAGGGCGGCTTGCCAGGAATTTGATGTTGAGGGACGTTTATTGCCGCTGCAAATTCGTCCAGCTGACGTCCCACATCAAGGCGAAATATGTTTCCGAGAGGACTACGCCACTGAAAAAGGTGGTCAGTGCCTGTTTGCTGCCTTGCCGAAAAGCTTATTTGTTCCAGTTTTCGAATAGCTCTTGCAACGAGGCCAGGCACCGGAATCCACTCCTTTCGTTGGAGTGTCTTCTCGATATATATTTGCAACCACCAGCCGGACTCGTCATCCCCCCGCAGACAACCATTCCTCAGGTCATCAATTTCCTCATCCCGTCGCGCAGAGAACGCTGCGATCAGAACCCAGCACGCGGCCACGTCAAGTAGAATTTCAGAGCGGGTAGTTGGTTCTGTTGAGCGATCTTCACAAATCCAGCGAACGGAATGCTCGAGAAGATATAATACGAGTTTCGGCGGTGGAGTAGGCGTTCGTTCTGTCCCCACCCCCTTCACTGCCGCTACCCGTGCCGCTCCATGAGGGAACGGCTTGAAGGAGATTCCGTCTGCTGCAATTCGGCGCCGCATTATATAGAGATCCTCAAGCGGAGCGAGCCATCGCTGCATCGATTGAGATGTCACATTGCTCAAGGGGCGTAAGGGTTTTAGCTTTGCACCATTTCTTTTTTTCAGACCATTGCGTTTAGCTTCTCGACCGATCAGTGCCGCAACGCGCGGCAATACCTTGGCATTTGAGGGCAACCCGCACGCTGCCATGATAGGGTCCACGTGAACGATCTTGGTCCGCGCGCCAGTGGTCGGGATAACATATCGAGGCAGGCCTCCAAAAAGCTTGGGCTTCAGGGCATTCGCTGCTCTTAGGGACTCCAGGTATGCTTCAACTCTTTCAGACGCACGGAGGACTGCATCCGCGCCGTATCGAATTTCCTCAGTCAATTGCTCGATATCATACGGCTGCAAATGTGCGAAGGACCAGATATTGCGGAGACTTAGCGCGTGGGCAAGGTGCATAAGGCTCTGCACCATCGTTGCGTGTGTAGATGCATCGTCTATTTTGCTATATCGAGGGTCGCGCAGCCACCAAGCATACTCTTTCACCGTAGCATACAAGCGATCAGCGTTAATTAGGTTACGACCGTCTGCAAGCCTGTAGTTAAAATTGATCAGAGCAGTTTTATTGGCATCATGGGTGTCCGCAACGGTCCAAACCGATGCAGAATAGTCACTTTGGAGCCATTGAGAACGACGGTATTCATCGAGTTCGGCCAGATGGGAACCGACTTCAGAAGGACGTGGAGCAGATGGTTTGGCCATACAGTTACCAAGGGCGCGGCGGCGAATAGCCGGTTTGAGCAGAAATTTCTGACGCTCGTTTCCGCGCTAATTTCCATACTTTTATCATCGGACCGCGCACCATCTTCTCTTCGACTACATCCGTAAGGCAAAGCCACGGCAGCCACACCTCTTCCCATCGTTCGGGTTGATCGCGTTCCCATTCTCCTTGCACAGCTCGCAATGACGCTTGCCAGAGCTGGAGAGCTGCGATTGCTTCGACCTCCGCTATGATTAGAAGGTGCGGACAGTTGTTCCAGCAATCAAGCGTCGAGCATGAGCTTTTCGCATCGCCTGAACGGTTGAATCCATCTTTGCAAAAGGTTCCAAGACCTGTTGCGCGAAGATCGCCCAGCCTTTTCTTGAACTGTTCAATTGAGAGTCCCAATTTCGCAGCGGCATCCTCCGTGCCCGACATGATCAAAGTTTCAAATGCATTCTGAAATTTGCGTATGTTCTCATCATATTTTAACCGCGTTGGCCACTTCTGTTGATACCCTTGACTAACTTGGAGCCCATGTTGACCCTGTGCAATGCCTACCATGAGCCGCCCGTCGTTGGACAGGGCGGTGTGCAAAAGGACGCTGGGCCTGATCATGCTTGGAACAAGCAGGATGTCCTCTAACCCGGGAACATCGGCGGCAAACTTTTTGAACCAATTCGTATACCAATGCTCGGTTACAAGCTGGAAGCGAGAGCCGATCCGCATCTTAAATAACCTCTTCGCGGAGGTTACCTCATCGCTTTGCTGGGCACCAACTATAGAAACCAACCATTCTATTGCGCGGACTGAGCGTGAGCTTTCCGGCAAGTCTACTACGATTGGTCTACCTCGCGCCCTTGTTTTGCTGCCAGTGATACGTCGATACCCAACTTGGTCGCTGGGTTTCAAACAATCCCCTCGCAGATTGCGCCCAACCGCTACGTTTGCCCCGCTTTCGATTAGGTAAAGCGTAAGAATTGCACCTATGGTATCGCGCCCCGGGCTTAACATTGGTGCTATTTTCGCCAATCCGCCATACTCGAGAAGCCGCTTGGCAAAGAATGCGCCGTAAGGACCTGCGGTTGTGGCCTGGATTGACGGAAGATCGCCGTCATAGCATTCGCGTATCAGTCTAATTAGGTTGGCAATGCCCCGCGCTACTTCTGATTGGTCTGCGCTCTTGGGGTTCGGGAAGCAACTTCGAACCAGCTTCGACCGCTCATAGCTGTTCAGAGATTTATCCAAATAGGCTGCTTCGAAGGCTGGCACATCAATATCTGCTTTTTCGAGAAGTTCACGGCCACGCTCATACGAGGCCATGGCGTCGCCTACTATTGCCGCCGCGCTCTCTTGGAGGGAGTTAAGTCGCTTTTCGAGCACCAAGCGAACGGCGTCAGCAGTGTCTATGGGGTGATTTCGGGAATAGCGAAACTCCCTGCGTAAGCTTTCGCAGAACGCCTCCGCTCCAGTTTGCCCCAAATCGAAACCGTTCGCCTTCGATAATTCTTGTAGACGCTCTTCAGCGAAGGCAACGTAGTCGTTCGCCTTCTGCGTAGCGTTAGAAGTCGTTGCTTCCGCGACGCTTTTTAGTCGTCCGCTCCTACGCATAGCGTGCTTTATACCAGTTAAACGAGTAGGGATTTCTGGGATGAGCCCGCCGGAAGCCAGTGCTGAAAGGATATTCCGGAGTGCTTTAAGTGCGCCATTGATCGAATTTGCTGATCTGCGGGCCTCCGAACCTTCGGCAATTAACCAGTCGCGATAGGACAGAAGAGTATCCTCCCACTCATCTGCCGATGATATGCGCCCCATTGCAAAGGCTTCCATCATCACTGCTTTGCAACTCGGTTGAGAACTGTTTCCAATCCAAGTTAGCAATCCAAAGAGTTTCAAATAAAGGCTCTTCAGGGTCCCGGGGGCGACACTCGGGGCAAATTGCTTAAAGCGGACTCCCACTCGTTCGAGGAAGAGAGTAGGCCAAGATGGCGCCAGATCGCTGAATGCATAGACTCGACCATGAACAAACGGATCTATCCGACTTGCACTAACTTTTTCCAAAATCATTGTCTGGTGTTCGGCGATTACCTCAGCAAAAGGCTGTCGCAATAGGAAGGCCTTGGGAAGATTGATCGTCCTTGCCAGTGCCACTAAGTTAATGGTTTTTCGATCCTTGTTCAGGGCGGGATGGTTGGCCAAGGCCTTCTTTAATCGATCGAGATCTTGCTTTGTCGAATTTGGCAAATATCCTTCTGCTTGGGCACGTGCATCCAGATCTTCAAATAGAGCGCGAATTTCAGGGTAACGAACGAAGGTGCCCCCTCCCTTCAGGCCGAAGCGTTGATAAGCGGCAGTGCGGTCCACCTTGCCGTTGCGAAGTCCAAGTCTTCCAGCGTCATATTCCTCGTAGAGCCAATCGCGCATTTCCGAAAAATGCCTCATCGGCCCAGTTTCGACACCGAGCTTTTGCTCGTATTCTGCGAATACGTGGCGAAACTTTGTTAAAGCTCCAGGTGTGTAACCAAGTTTGGTAGCATAGTATGCGCGATTGATTTTTCCATTCCGACTGGCCGGAATGCCGCCATTTGCGTGATCGCTATCGAGCAGTTCCCGAATCTTTGAATCGGTTAGCTTACCCCCCTCCGGCGGGGATTTCTGTTTGAGGGATGCCTTGACGGCCACGCCGATCGTTACACTGCAACTTCCGCACGAATCGCGGCATGAGGAGCGTATCCCTCAACTTGAAAATCCTCGATCCGGTAGTCATCGATACTCTTCGCCTGACGCAGTAGCTTCATTTGTGGGAATGGGCGAGGCTCTCGCGAGAGTTGCACTCGCGCTTGATCTACGTGGTTGAGGTATAGATGAACATCACCGCCGACCCATACCAGTTCTCCTGGACGTAGCCCCGCCTGCTGCGCCAACATCAGTTGTAGGGCAGTTGCGCCAACATAATTGAATGCAGCACCAAGCAACAGGTCGACAGACCTCTGAAACAAAAGGCAATTTAAGCGACCATCAGAAGTAACGTGGTATTGGTAGACCATGTGGCAGGGCGGTAAGGCCATGGTGTTAAGTTCCGCGACATTCCAACCATGGAAAAGCATCCGCCTGCTCGTTGGGTTTTCGCGAAGAGTTTGGATTAAATCTGCGATCTGATCATACTCATTGCCATCAGAACCCAGCCACCGGCGCCATTGTTTGCCATACACGGGACCAAGTTCTCCCCAGCGCGCCGCGAATGCATCGTCTTCGACAATCTGGCGCTCGAAGGCCTCCTGAGAAATATGTTCGCCAGTCTCCCGGCGGTAAGACGCCAAGGGCCAATCTGTCCAAATACGAACTTTTTCGCGCAAGAGCGGCTGTATGTTAGTTCCCCCAGTAAGAAACCACAGCATTTCTTTCACTGCGGCCTTCCAGTAGACGCGCTTCGTCGTAAGGATGGGGACCGTGCCGCTGGAGAGGTCAAAGCGCACCATCGCCCCGAAGATGGACCGAGTGCCAACGCCCGTCCGATCGACGCGCTCGTCTCCATTTTCCAGAACTTGGGAGAGCAAGTCGAGATATTGATACTCAGGATGGCGCATGCGCGGGCCTCGCGTTAATAAGGTGGAGGATCATGATAGAGACATTAACGAAATCGGAACGCTACAGCCAGCGCTTCTAACTGGGACAATAGCGCTATTGTGGGCGGATGCCGGAATAGCGGTCTCGCAGATTTGCGTGGTTTTGATTGACCGCATCCGACGCCTTTCTAAAGCGTCAGACGCTCGCGTGCCGATCAGGCGCTGTGGCGGTTTGCGCGAAGCCGCGCCGGCCGGCAGGACGCTACGCCCGCACTGTCTGTGCCGCGCCGGTTCGTCAGCAGCCGGGGCCGCCAGTCGGCCCTTGCAACCTTTTGCCTCGGCGGCCAAACTATTTTTGCTATGCCGGAAAAGAAGGGCACGCCGAGGAACATATCCGCCGAGCGCTGGTAAAGCTGCAAATGCAGCTTGCCGCCCGCGATGCGCACCTGCCAGAGCGTATGGCAGGGCGGCAGCGCCATCTGGTCCACCTCGCCCGGATTCCACGCCGAAACGATCAGGCGGCGGCTGTCGGGGGTCTTGCGGATTGCCTCGACCAGTTTGGCGATCTGATCGACCTGCCCGGCTTGATGGAGCAGCGTGCCATCGGGCTGGGGCATCGGGTCACCCACCATCGGGAAACGCCGCCACTGGTGGCCGTAAACCGGGCCGAGATCGCCGTTCTCATCGGCCCATTCGTCCCAGATGCGAACGCCGTTTTCCTTGAGATAGGCAATGTTCGTATCCCCGGCGAGGAACCACAAAAGCTCATGCACGATGGATTTCAGATGCAGCTTTTTGGTGGTGACCAGCGGAAAGCCTTCGGCCATCCGGTAACGCTGCTGCATCCCGAAATGAGAGATCGTCCCCGTCCCCGTGCGGTCGGTCGAGGTCACCCCCTGCTCCAGCACTTCGCGCAGCGCATCATGGTACTGTTTCACGCGGGCTTCCTCATCATTCGTGGCGGTTGCTTCTGCATAGCCTTCCGGGCCCTCGGCCTCAAGCCGATCAACAGACATCGCCCGCCCACTTTGACTCCGCGGGTTTCGCCCCTATCCTCCACCGCGAAGCGCGAAGGGTTGATTTACCCCCGCCCGCTTTGAACGACATTCAAGCTTGAAAGGGGCGCCGCCCCATTCAGGCCAGCCAACCAAAGGAAAACCGATGCCCATCAAATACCTGCACACCATGGTGCGCGTGAAAGATCTCGACGCCTCCATCGCATTTTACAAACTTCTGGGGTTGGTCGAGCGGCGCCGGATCGACAACGAAGGGGGCCGTTTCACGCTGGTTTTCCTCTGCCCCCCGGGCATGGACGACGGTCACGCCGATGTCGAACTGACCTACAATTGGGACGGCGACGATGCGCTGCCCAGCGACAGCCGCCATTTCGGCCACCTCGCCTATACGGTCGAGAATATCTATGAGACCTGCCAGTATCTGCAAGACAACGGCGTCACCATTAACCGCCCGCCGCGCGACGGGCGCATGGCCTTTGTCCGCTCGCCCGACAATATTTCCGTCGAACTGCTGCAAGAGGGTGACGCCCAGCCCGTGCAGGAACCATGGGCCAGCATGGAAAACACCGGTCATTGGTGAGCGGCTGCATTGGTGCCGCTCTGGCGCTGATGGGCTCTGCGCAGGGGGGCTTCCCGCCTCCCGCGCTTTTCTGATGCCCTGCCGAAGGCGGAGAAAGTAGAGCGATGATCCGTGCCGCCCTCGCCCTTTTTATCAGCCTATCAAGCACGCAATGGGCCGAGGCCGCCTGTCGTCAGGCGCTGGCCTTGGGGCTGGACGTTTCAGGTTCGGTCGATGCGCGGGAGTATCAGTTGCAGATCGGCGGCGTGGCCGAAGCGCTGGAGGACCCGCGCGTGCGAGACGCCCTATTGGCGTTGCCGGGGCATCACGTCGATCTGATGGTCTATGAGTGGAGCGGGTCCAGCGATCAGCGGGTAATCCTGCCTTGGACGCCATTGCGCGATGCAGCTACGCTTGACGATGCAATCGCTCAATTACGCAACACGGAGCGGCGCGCGGCCTCGCCCGGCACGGCCTTGGGCGATGCCATGCAATTCGGCGCGCGGCAGTTGGCGGCACGGTCGGACTGCCGGAAGCACACGCTGGATATCTCCGGCGATGGCATTTCGAACTTCGGGCCGCGGCCCCGGGATATACGCCACAATTTGCAAGCCCAGCCCCTCACGCCGCAGAGGCTGACCATAAATGGCTTGGTGATCGGAACAGAAGACGCAGCCGTTGGCGACAGCGGACAGGCCGAGGTCGGCGGGCTGGCGTCATACTACCGGGCCGAAGTCGTCCTCGGCCCCAGGGCATTCGTTGAGGCGGCAGAGGGGTTCGAAGATTACGCCCGCGCCATGACCCGAAAACTCCTACGTGAATTGGACGGGCGGGCCTATGCCCACCTCCCCCCTGCCCGGGATCAGTAGATATAGCGGATCTGATCCGTCCAATACCGCTCCATCCGTTTGAGCGAGCGGGTGATATCCTCGATCCCCGCATCCCCCAAGACGCCCTTTTTTTCCATCCCATCGGCATGGCGCGAGAAAAGATCAGCGACCACATCTCGGATATAGCGCCCCTTTTCGGTCAGCCGCACGCGCACGGAACGGCGGTCAATCTCGCAGCGTTGATGGTGCATATAGCCCATTTCGACCAGTTTCTTGATGTTTGTGATAGAGCGCAATAAAGGAGGGGTACTGGATAGGAGCTTATATCGTGATCACCCAACACCGCGTCGACTCACCTGCGAGCGTTGAGCAGCGCCCCCTCGCCTTTTCATACGTCCGCTTCAGTAGTGAAAAGCAAAGGCAAGGCGCCAGCCTCGAGCGGCAGACTGAGGCAGCGAGGAGATGGGCTGATGAAAACGGGTACGTCCTCTCGACTACGACCTTCGAGGACTTGGCAGTTTCAGCCTTCAAGGGAGACAACAGTTCCGCAGGGCGTCTCGCAGCGTTCCTTGCCGCCGTTGAGAGCGGAGCTGTCCCTACAGGTTCAGTGCTGCTGGTAGAGAACCTTGACCGCATCTCACGACAGAAGATCAGGAAGGCCCGGAATACGCTCGAAGAGATCATCGACGCCGGTGTGGACGTCGTTACCCTCGCAAACAACAAGCGGTACAGTCAGAACGATCTGGATGAAGATGCGATGACCGGGATCGAGATCATTCTCACATTCCAGAGGGCACACGAAGAGAGCCTCACAAAGTCCAAGCGCGTCAGACATGGATGGCAAAGGAACCTCGAGCAGGTACGCGAGGGCAAACGGCTCCGCTCAAGAGCAATCCCAAACTGGCTGAAGCTGGTTGGGACCATGGACGATGGTCAGTTCGAGATCATTGAGGATCGCGCCGCGGTGACACGCGAGTTGTTCTCAAGGTTCGCGGATGGTGACACCGTATGGTCTATCGCAAAGAGCTTCCGTGACCGAGGCATCAAGACCCCGAGGGGCAAGACTTTCGCAAGTGGCAACATCTACAGGCTGGTTAAATCGAAGGCCCCCTATGGTATTCTTGAGATCGGACGAGGGACCAAAAATGACCGGACCGTGTTCGATCAGAAGGAGGACTACTTCCCGAGAATAGTCGACGAGGATGTCCAGCGCCGAGTAAGGATGCGTCTCAATGGCATCGCCCAGCGCAAGGAAGGGAACCGGATCGTCAACAACCCGAAACGAAGGACCCACGGCATACTCACTGGGGTTATTCGGACCAAGGAGGGGGAACGCTGCGTCTGTCGCAAGGGAACCGATGGTTCTTTTGCCTACGTTGAAACTACGACGAGGCGCTGGCTTGCGTCGAGGAACGTGATTGAAAGCCGGTTTCTTAACGGTTGGTCTGAGATCGTCGCAGCACACCAGACTGATAGTAACCCTGAAATCGAGAGCATTGAGGCGGCTTTGGCAACTGCTCTGGGCGATGCTCATGCGGCGACAAAAAGACTGGAAGAAGAACCACTTTCCCCACGGTTCAAGGCCATTGTTGAAAGTAACCTTCTGGCAGCTGAAGCGAATATCGAGGAACTGCAGGGATACCTCAAGGATTTGCGTAGAGGGCAAGCGCTCGCGGCACAGGAGGTACCTGATGATCTCCCAGACGCTCTTCAGCGCGGGAGAATGGAACCTTGGGAAGCCAACCAGTGGGTGCGAATGATCATCGAACAGGTGACCGTCCTCAGAGGTGACAAGAAACGAGGGCCGGAGAGAAAGACCATGCTGATCGTCACGCTGAAAAATGGCGCAACCATAGACCTTGGGGATACCGAACTGATGTTCCAATAGCGACCTTATTTCGTCTTCCTATTCTTGGTCATTCGATCCTTTACGGTTACCGCGATCTGAAAGCGACCATTACAAGTGCATGCGCCGACCGAACCATTTGGAAATCATCACGCAACTTGGCTTTGAAAACGACGAGCGTTTAACATTGAGGAACCCACTTTCTCTATAGGGCAGACACCGTGGACCTGACAGAGCCACGAAAATAAGGATGCGGTATTCCACCCCTCTTCTGAGACAAGAGATACGTAATGATCTACCTTATGTTTGGAGGGGAAAGGGAGTTACTGCTCCCCCATGAGAAGAAAATACCAAGAGATCTACCTATAGTTACCATCCTGAGTGCACCTCAGGTGATCGCCTGAGGATGACTGTCAGGCAACCAGCGCGAAGCTGCAGAGCTGAATGTTGATGCAAACAGGTAAGCGCCTCAATGATCCGACCCACAAGGCAGGATTGGCCCCGCGCCAACTCAGATAATTGAGACCTTCGATATTCCACCTCACAACTACGAGCAGCTCTCCCATCATGCCTGCTTGCTCCAACCTTGTTGGGCTATTGCGTTACCTCAGATAGACCTCAAGGCCTGTGCAATGACTGTCCTATGCCCCTTTTATCGTAGTCGATAGCAACTCATCTCCGGATGGTCGTCAGCATCATTGACTGACCAAATAGGTCCGTTCCCGCCCCACCATTCTCGTTTTCTAATACTGGTCTCCACCTCGAGTGATCGCTCGAGATGCACACAGTGTCCTCAGTTAAACAACGCCCTCAAGGTCTCTTCATTACATGTGCGGAGGCGGATTGGTGCGCCCTCCTCCCAATCCCTATACGCCTGAAAGAGACAAACATGCTTCAAGCATTACTATGCCCGCAGTGTAACTTGCAGTTCGCGCCCAGACGCTCAAACCAAAAGTACTGCTCCGATCCGTGTCGAAAAAACGGGGCCCGAGGTGACAGGTCTACCGAGAACCGAACACGGAGCATGCGTCATTTTGAGAGGTCCCAACGCCTTCGCGAAGCCCTCTACGTTGTCCCACCCGGGTATCGCCTTGGTGTAATGCGTGAAATCCTCGATCAAGTTCCATCGGACGGTGGTCTTCGTAACATTCTCACTGACCCAGCGCTGCTTTCGGAGCGTCCCCGGGCAGATAACAGAATGAACATCGCAAGAGCGGCCAGCGCCTACACAGAGATGTTTTTCGGGGTCTCAATCTCGACTTACGTACGAAAAGTACGCAGTGGGGAGAAGATCGAAGGAATCGCGATTCAACAAACGTGAGCCATTTGACTGTAGGCACCCGCAGCGACCCTGTGGGGCGCCTCTCAGATCAACTGATGTTTGTCGGGAGGGCACTGCCGCAAGCGCACCGGGAGCGACTCTGCAGGCTTCCCCACACAGTCCTGCGAGAGAGCGTATCTGGCCCTTCTGTGCCACTTCCAGCACAACATAGGAAAATGGATGGTACTGAGCTGCGTTTGGGCTTTCAGGCACAAGCAGGCAGAAAGGTCGTCCTTGGCTTTCCCACCTTTTTTCGGAATAGTTTGCAAAAATCGAACGGTTCGAAAAAATCCACCTGAAGAGATGGTAGCGGCCACGGGGAAGCAGCCGCCACTGTGATCAAAGGAAAGAGTAGCCGATCCCCATAGAGACCAGAACAATCACAAAGACCGCTGCAACGGCTACGTTGCCACTGGCATTGGCCTCGAAGTGCTTTCCAATTCGGATGAGAAGTTTGCTTTCTGTGCTTCGCATCACAAGCCTCCTCAACCCATTGTATCCAGCTGTTGCTGCATGACATGCAGCCTCACGGTCTTGAAAAGGTTGGCCCAATGGTTCCGGTTTTTGCCAAGAGAATCCGGTGCATTGCCGATATCGCGGATTGCCTGTTTGGTCTCCGAAACCAGCTCGGGAGCAAGCTCTTTCCACGAGGACAGTACATTGTCAAACCCTCCAGCCCACTCTCCGACCCCAGTTGTGGGGTCGATGGTGACAAAGTTCCTGAAGGCACCCAGAATCGGATACGCGGCGCCTTTGGTGAGCCTTTGATCGTGATCATCGAGCTTCGCATACCGAAACTGATAGCGCCCTCTGGACGGCGGAGCTTTTTCAACGATACGGAGGTTCCCAGCGCGGCCGCCTACAGTGTCATTGTACACTCGGAGGAAGTCACGGCGAATATGATCATAGAGAACGAGAGTATCGAGCAACAAAGGCTCGAATGCCGCGTACTTTCTCCCCGCCGGGTTATCGCGATGCTCTTCAAAGTCATCGCCGAACTTCTTGAGAGGAGCAGACCATTTTTCGTACGCAGCGATCGGGTGCCTTGAGTCTCGAACGGGGTAATCTGTGACGTTCATTAACTCGAGCATGGACACCAGTTCACGGACGTCGATGTCTTTCCTATCCGATTCCTTGAAACCAATATCATCTGCCCAATCTTGGCCTTCCACCACCTCTTTGAGACTCTTGAAGGCACCATCAAGCTCAAAAATCGAACGAGGCTGAACCGAGATGCCAGTGTTCTGGCCTCTGGCGATATCCACGCGAAGTGTATGGTTGTCTACACCATCAAGTCCCGTGATGATTTTGACCTCCACATGCTGGCCTTCGGCGATTGAGTCATCCTCTTGGCAGCCGTAAATGATCTCTGTGGTATGCCCACCATTGGCAATGCCGTAGTCATCGTCAATCATGACATCGAAGATCCGCTTGTCGATCATCTCAATGTCTTCGGCAATGATCGTAATACCAAGGTTCAGCAGATCAAAGGTGCCGGGAAGCGCCTCTTTACCTTCAAGGCTGGCTTTCACATCTTTGTAGACTTGCCGGTTCATGCCAACCGGGTCACGCAAATTCGCTCCGGTCGGGACGCCTTTGGGAAAGAGTCGCGCCGGGACGAGAAAAGTATGCTTGACGATGTTCGGAAGAGTTGGGTGTTTGACGCTACGCGCTTCGGACACCTCAAACCGATATGGTTTGATAGCCATGTTTGTCTTACTCCATGAGCCGCGATGGGCCTATGTTACAGGGCGCGATGGCCCTGGCAGGCAGGATTACCTGAGATTATGTTATCACATGAACCATCAACGCGCAACTATCGCTGATTTGAACCACCATATGTGGTGGGTCACTGTAAGATGACCTCATGTGCCAGCGCGGCCCCAAAGCCAACCCCAACATCGCCCATAGCCGCCTTAAACTTACGTTCGCTGATAGTCCCGGCGTGCAATGCCCTACTTGCTGCGAAAGCGGCGCCGACGAGAAGAGAGGACACAGCACCGCTCACTATTGTCTCGTTGATATCCGTTCCGTAAGTCGCGAGAAGAGCCTCGCGCATCCGCCTCCAGCTCGTCCGCTATGATTCCTTCAGCAGCAAGCTTGGATGCTGCGACTACCACCATCGTCCCCGCGACACGATCGGGCTTTTGAAGGATCGAACTGAATACGACTGTGCGCTTCTTCAAGTTGCTTGAGGTCAGCAAGGTTGGTCTCATGTTGCTCCATCGTTGCATCATATCTCGGAACTTCGCAGAGAAAATGAGCGAGGACTTGTGGTTCGCAATCTTGGTTCCGTACTGCCAACTGGTGATAGAACTCTACAGCGCAAACAAAATGCGCCGTACAATATTGGGCAAAAAAATCTGAAAGGCTTTTATAGCGAAGACCTTCCTCGGCTTCCCCCCGTGCCCCCCGGCACGATAGCGACAATGGCTGTCATGGGGCAGCTGCCTATCCTCCCCTTTTACTTTTAATTTTACTAACATCTTGAGGTTGTAGCTGACGTTGCTGCCCTGATAGTAACCGCGGCTTTTAAGCTCTCCCGCGGTCACTTCATTATCGCCGATATTGAACAAAAGCAGCGCTTGGACGGCGTTGATCTCCAACACGCCGACGCGCTCGAATTCGTCCTTGATCACGTCCAGCAGCAAGCGGTGCAGCCGCTCGACCAGCGACAGGGACTCAAGATAGCCTGCCATGAAACCCTTTATGGCCATCGGCTGCGTGGCGGGGTCTTGAATGCTCATGCGAAATCTCCGGTTCACCTTGTTTGAACCGGAAACTCGCTAAAAAATCAGAATAATTCGTTAAACCCTTTCGGGTTTTCTGAATTAGCCCCGCGCCTCGGCCAATTGCCCACGGATATCCGCGATCAGAGCCGCATATTCCGCCGGAGCCTCGGTCTGTCCGCTGACCCAAAGATAGAGGTCGTGGTCATTCTCGTTCAGCATTTGGTCGTAGAGCGTGAGGCCCGCGTCATCCATCTGGGGCAACCGCGCCTCGGCATAGGCCGAGAGGATCAGGTCCATCTCTTTGATGCCCCGGCGCATAGAGCGCATTTGCAGGCGTTTGATCCGGTGTTCGGGGGCTTCAGGCATCTGCGGGCTCCGTCATGAGGCGCCGAATGCGCTTTTCCAATTTGCCGACAGTCTCGGCCTTTTTCAGCAGGTCGCTGCGCAGGGCGCGCATATCGGCTAGCACCTCTTCGAGATCGACACGGCGCGCGGTCTCGCCCGCTTCGGGGGCATCGACGCCCTCCCCCTCGCCCGTGATCAGCCACATCATCGAGACATTGAGCAGCCCCGCCAGCATCGACAGCCGGTTGGCGCGCGGCTCCGACAGGTCGTCTTCCCAACCGCGCAGGGTGGACAGGCGCACGCCCAGCCGTTTGGCCAGCATCGCCTGTGTCATGCCGGTCTGTTCGCGGGCCGCCGCGACCCGGTCGCCAAAGGTGGCGGCCTCGGGGCCGTACCAGTCAATCTCGTCGGTCATGCTTCCTCTCCTGCCAGACACCCTTGCCGGGTGCGGGGACGCCCCCTATGAACGTGGAGATATTCATAAGCAACCCGAGGCTGAAATGGAACTGCTGTCCGCGACCCTTGATCGGGTCAAACCGTCGCCCACCATCGCCGTCACCACCAAAGCGGCAGAACTCAAGGCCGCGGGGCGCGACATCATCGCGCTTGGCGCGGGCGAGCCGGATTTCGACACGCCGCAGAACATCAAGGACGCAGCCGTGGCCGCGATCAACGCGGGCAAGACGAAATACACCCCCGTCGACGGCATCCCCGAGTTGAAACAGGCGATCTGCGCCAAGTTCAAACGCGACAACGGGCTCGACTACACGCCCGCGCAGGTCAGCGTCGGCACCGGGGGTAAGCAGATCCTCTACAACGCGTTGATGGCCACGATGAACCCAGGCGAAGAGGTCGTGATCCCCGCGCCCTATTGGGTGAGCTACCCCGACATGGTGCTTTTGGCGGGCGGCACGCCGGTCATCGCCCCCGCGACGCTTGAGAATGATTTCAAGCTCACCCCCGAGGCGCTGGAAGAGGCGATCACGCCCAAGACCAAATGGTTCATCTTCAACTCCCCCTCGAACCCCACCGGGGCGGGCTACAGCCACGACGAGCTGAAGGCGCTGACCGACGTGCTGATGCGCCACCCGCATGTCTGGGTGATGACCGACGACATGTATGAGCACCTCGCCTACGACGGTTTCGAGTTCTGCACGCCCGCGCAGGTGGAACCCGCACTCTACGACCGCACGCTGACGGTCAACGGCGTGTCGAAAGCCTATGCCATGACCGGCTGGCGCATTGGCTATGCCGCAGGGCCGGAAAAGCTGATCGGTGCGATGCGCAAGATCCAGTCGCAGAGCACCTCGAACCCCTGTTCGGTCAGCCAATGGGCCGCGGTGGAGGCGCTGAACGGCACGCAGGATTACATCGCCGAAAACAACGAGACCTTCGTGCGCCGCCGCAATCTGGTGGTGGAGATGCTCTCGGCCATCGAGGGCATCACTTGCCCGACGCCCGAGGGGGCGTTTTACGTCTATCCCTCTATCGCCGGGCTGATCGGCAAGACCTCGGCGGCGGGCACCAAGATCACGGATGACGAGGCTTTCGCCACCGCTTTGCTTGAGGAGACCGGCGTTGCGGTCGTCTTTGGCGCGGCCTTCGGGCTTTCGCCGAATTTCCGGGTCAGCTACGCTACCTCGGATGAGGCGCTGAAAGAGGCGTGCAGCCGCATCCAGAGCTTCTGCGCCGGGCTGACGTAAGGGACAACACCATGGCGGGCGATCTTCCCGACTATTACTTCAGGGTCCGCGAGAATGGCGCGGCGGTGTTTCGGCTGGATGCCGCGAACCGCCAGCGCCGGATCGAGATGGAGCAGATCGCCGTCGTCAACATCCGCAACGGAGAGGTAAAGCCTCATGGGCAGCACCGTTTGACCGAGGCCGATCAGGCCGAGATTGCCCGCTGGACCAAGGCCCGCCGCGAGACCCTTGCGGCGCGCGAGATTGACGACATCCGCCGCGCCGTGGAGCATCTGAACCTCACCACCCAATGGGCGCAGTCCCGCGCCACGGATGCCGAGCTTGAGGCGGTGACGGATGAGCTGTTGCTGGCCATGCACGACCTGCGCAGCACGCTGGTGCGCAAAAAGGCGGATCGGATGGATCGGGGCTGACGCTTAGACCGCCAGCCGCTTCACGATCACGCCCCAGAAACGCGCATTCAGCAGCAGCCCGGCCACCGCCAGCCCAGCCACCAGCCCGGCCCAGATGCCCATGGCCCCGAAGCCCAGCACAAAGCCCAGCAGGTAGGAACAGGGCATGCCGACGATCCAATAGCTGACCGCGGCCATGACCATCGGCACTTTGGTATCCTGCACCCCACGCAACAGCCCAAGGGCCACCACCTGCGCCCCATCGACCAGTTGGAACAGCGCCGCCATCACCAGAAGCCCGGTGCCGATGGCAAGGATTTCAGCCCGCGCGGGCTCATCCTCTTGCATGAAGACCGAGATCAGCGGCTCAGGCCAGCCGACAAAGCCAACCATGGTGAGCAGCGCAAAGACCAGCGACAGCACGGTCACGATCACCGCGCCGCGCTTCATATGCGGCACGTCGCGGCGGCCATAGGCATTGCCTGCGCGGATCGTGGCGACATTGCTCAGCCCCAGATGCACCATGAAGGTCAGCGAGGCGAGTTGGATCGCGATGCCATGTGCCGCCAGCGGGATCGTCCCCAGCCAGCCCATCATCAGCGAGGAGGCCGCGAAGAGGCCGACTTCGCTCAGCGTGGTCAGGCCAATCGGCAGGCCCAGCGTGAACACCCGCAGCAACATCTGCCCGTCCACCCGCCAAAGCCGCACGAACAGGCTGTGCTGCGGCAGGGCGATCAGCACATAGATCACCACCCCGATCAGCGAGACGCATTGCGTCGTGACCGAGGCCACAGCCGCCCCCATCACGCCAAGCTCCGGCGCGCCCCAGTTGCCGAAGATCAGCGCGTAATTCGCCAACGCATTGACCCCGGCGGCCAGCAGGGTGATCCACAGCACCACCTGCGTGCGCTCCAAGGCGGCGAGGTAGGATTTCAACACCATCACCAAAAGCGCAGGGAGAATGCCCCAGCCCGCCACTTTGAGGTAATCGCCCGCCCGGTCGGCAAGGTTCGGCCCCTGCCCCAAAAGGTCCAGCACCGCGGGCGACCAGATCATCGCGGGCAGCGCGATCATGGCGAACCCCACCGAGAGCCACAGCCCCATGCGCGTGGCGCGGCGCAGGCCGATCTCGTCATCTTCGGCGTCATAGGCGGCCACCAAGGGCATTACCGCCATGGCAAAGCCCGACCCAAAGATAAACAGGACGAAGAAATAGGTGCTGCCCAAGACCACCGCCGCCAGTGCCTCGACCGAATACCAGCCGAGCATGACGGTATCGGTCACGCCGATGGCCATCTGTGCCAGATGCCCGCCGATCAGCGGCAGGCCGAGTGTCAGGATCGCCCGGACGTGATTGCGGTTGGTCATTGTCTTGCTCATGGCACGAGCCTTACGCCGGGTCGCTGCAAAGGGGAAGTGCGGTTTTTACGCTCTGCCATGGGTTTGCGCGGGGCCGATGCCACTGTTTTGCCATGAAATCCTTGCGTCCGCGGCCCTTAACGGCAAAGCTGGTGGCAGGAGGGCTCGCGATGGAACCGACACGGACCGAAACCCGCCGATTGAACGGTCAGGAGATTTTCATTCGCCACTGGGGCGATGAGAGCCTGCCGCCGTTGTTGATGCTCCACGGTTTTCCCGAATACGGCGGCGCGTGGCGGGATCTGGCACCGCTGCTGTGCCAAGATTTCCACTGCATCGCCCCCGACCAGCGCGGCTATGGCCAAAGCAGCGCGCCCGAGGGGATCGAACCCTATGCGATGGCGCATCTCATGGCCGATATGGCCGCCCTGATCGGCGACAGGCCAGTGACCGTCTTGGCGCATGACTGGGGGGCCTCCGTGGGCTACGCCTTGGCGATGTTCCGGCCTGAGCTGGTGGCCCGGCTGGTCGTCCTCAACGGCGTGCATCCCGTGCCGTTTCAGCGCGCCATGGCCGCAGGCGGGGCGCAGTCGCGCGCCTCGCAATATGTTAACGCGCTGCGCGCCGAAGGCAGCGCGGTGCGGCTGGCGCGGGACGATTTCGCGGGACTGCTCGACCTTTTTTCCGCCAATATGGACCTCAGTTGGCTGACGCCCGCGCGGCTTGAGGACTACCGCGCGGAATGGGGGCGGCCTGGGCGGCTCAGGGCGATGATCAACTGGTATCGTGCCTCCCCCCTGCAAGTCGCCGCGCCCGGCAAGCCCCTGCGCGACCTGCCAGAATTCCCGGTCGACCGTTTGCGCGTCCCCTGCCCGCATCTGCTGATCTGGGGAACGGAAGACACCGCCCTTCTGCCCGAAGCCACCGCCGGGTTGGAGGCTTTCGCGCCGGACCTCACCCGGGTCGAGATCGAAGGGGCGGATCATTGGCTGCACCATCAAAAGCCGTCGGAGGTGGCGGCGGCGGTGCTCAACTGGTGCAGGCGGCGGCCCTTGTAAAATGGGCGAAAGAATGTATATTCAGTTATGCATTCAGGAGCCGCGCCATGACCCGCATTCACACCAACCACATCGCCACCATGACCGAGATGCGCGAGCCGCATAAGGTGTTAGAACGTTCGGGCGGCAAGCCCGTGGCGGTGATGAAGAACTCGCGCTGCGTGGGCTATTTCGTACCCGCCGAGGCGACTTTGCAAGAAGAGCCGCGTGTGGCCACGCTGGATGAGGTGATGGAGAGCATTGCCGCGACCCGTGAGCAAACCCAGCCCGTGCTCGACTACCTCAAAGACAAATGACCTATGTCCTGCTGAACGCCGAGCTTGTCGAAACGATTCACGATGCCGTCTTGAACCACGGCGAACTCGCGGGTCGGGCGCTGGATAAATCTCTCGATGGTGCACTGGGCCGCGTGGACAACAGGCTGGTTTACGGGATGATCGCGGATACCTTCGATCTTGCCGCCGCCTATTGCGTCGCCGTGGCCACCGGTCATGTCTTCAATGATGCGAACAAGCGCACCGCCTATAAGACCATGATCGTCTGCCTCCACCTCAATGGCATCCGGATCGACCACGAAACCATCGAGGCAGGCGATCTGATCCGCGAAGTGGCCCAAGGCCGCGTCGATGAAGAGACCCTTGCCGACTGGCTGCGCGCCAAAGCTGGCTGACCCGGGCAAAACAGCAGCCCAAGACAAACCCGCGATTGCCCCCGGCGCGCGGGGCTGTCAAAATGGCCCCCACCCACAAACAAAGAGCAGGCCCGCATGACCGACCTTCTTTCCGGCCAGGAACCCACCGAATACGATGCCTCCTCCATCGAAGTGCTGGAGGGGCTGGAGCCCGTCCGCAAACGCCCCGGGATGTATATCGGCGGCACCGATGAGCGCGCGCTGCACCATATGGTGGCCGAGGTGCTCGACAACTCGATGGACGAGGCTGTCGCGGGCCATGCCAACCGGATCGAGGTGGAGTTGAACGCCGATTACTCGGTCACCATCCGCGACAACGGCCGCGGCATCCCGATCGACCCGCACCCGAAGTTTCCCGACAAATCTGCGCTCGAGGTGATCCTCTGCACCCTGCACGCGGGCGGCAAGTTCTCGGGCAAGGCCTATCAGACCTCGGGCGGTCTGCACGGGGTTGGTGCTTCGGTCGTGAACGCGCTGTCGGATTCCATGGTCGTTCAGGTCGCGCGCAACCGTGAACTCTTTGAGCAGCGTTTCTCGCGCGGCATCCCGCAAGGCCCGGTCGAGAAAATCGGCGCGGCCCCCAACCGGCGCGGCACCACCGTCACTTTCCACGCCGACGAACAGATTTTCGGCGCGCACCGCTTCAAGCCCGCACGCCTGCTCAAGATGGTCCGCTCCAAGGCCTATCTCTTCTCCGGCGTCGAAATCCGCTGGAAGTCCGAGATCGAGGACGGCGACACGCCGATGGAGGCGACCTTCCACTTCCCCGGCGGTCTGGCCGACTACCTGCGCGAGACGCTGGGCAAGGCCACGACCTATGCCGAGAACCCCTTTGCCGGCACCGTCGAGTTCCAAGAGCGTTTCGGCGTGCCGGGCAAGGTCGAATGGGCCATCAACTGGACGCCGGCGCGCGACGGTTTCATCCAGTCCTATTGTAACACCGTCCCCACGCCCGAGGGCGGCACCCATGAAAGCGGCTTCTGGGCTGCGATCCTCAAGGGCATCCGGGCCTATGGCGAGTTGGCCAATAACCGCAAGGCCAAGGACATCACCCGCGACGACCTGATCACCGGGGGCTGCGCGCTGGTGTCCTGCTTCATCCGCGAGCCGGAGTTCGTGGGCCAGACCAAGGACCGCCTCGCCACCACTGAGGCGCAGCGACTGGTGGAAAACGCGGTACGCGACCACTTTGACAACTGGCTGGCGGCGGACACGAAATCCGCCGGCGCCATCCTCGATTTCCTCGTGCTGCGCGCCGAAGAGCGGATGCGCCGGAAGCAGGAAAAGGAAACCGCCCGCAAATCCGCCACCAAGAAGCTGCGCCTGCCCGGCAAGCTGACCGATTGCACCAGCAAATCCCGCGAGGGCACGGAGCTTTTCATCGTCGAGGGCGACAGCGCCGGCGGCTCGGGCAAAGGCGCGCGCAATCGCGAGAAACAGGCGCTGCTGCCGCTTAAGGGCAAGATCCTCAACGTGCTGGGCGCGGCCTCGAGCAAGCTTTCGACCAATGCCGAGATCAACGACCTGTGCGAGGCGCTCGGCGTCGGGATGGGCACGAAGTTCAACCTCGACGATCTGCGCTATGATAAGATCATCATCATGACCGACGCCGACGTCGACGGCGCGCATATCGCCTCGCTGTTGATGACCTTCTTCTTCACCCAGATGCGCCCGCTCATTGACGCGGGCCACCTCTACCTCGCCTGCCCGCCGCTGTTCCGCCTGACCCAAGGCGCCAAGCGGGTCTATTGCCTTGATGAGGCCGAGAAGAATATGTGGCTGGAGAAGGGCCTCGGCGGCAAGGGAAAGATCGACGTCAGCCGCTTCAAGGGTCTGGGCGAGATGGACGCGAAGGACCTCAAAGAGACCACGATGGACCCCGAGACCCGCAAGCTGATCCGCGTGACCGTGGACGAGGACGTGCCGGGCGAGACCGGGGATCTGGTGGAGCGGCTGATGGGGAAGAAGCCGGAGATGCGGTTCGCGTATATTCAGCAGAATGCGCAGTTTGTGGAGGAGTTGGATGTTTGAAAGAGCTGAAAAGAGCCAACCCGAAGCTTAAGTTGAGTTTGACCGAAGAAAACAACTATGGGAATAGTTACTTTTTTAACTGAGGTAATTTCCCATGACCCTAAACGGCTATAAGCTTAAATGCGATTTTTCGGTTGGGGAAGCGATAGGCCAAATCATCATTTGGATTCTGCTTTCCGTTATAACTTTTGGATTGGCTTTGTTCGTCCTGCCTTATTACTTTTTGAAGGCGCCGATGAACCGATCCACCTTGGTCGACCCTGCGGGAAACACTGTGGGGAAGATCAATGTTGAGGTCTCTTTCGCGGACATCATAGGGCACGCATTGTTCTGGCTTCTACTGTCGATCATCACATTAGGCTTGGCGTATTTTGTTTACTGGCCTGCTGTGATCAAACGACTGCTTAATGCCGCTACAATTCGGCCTCTTTAAACGTCTTTTCTTAGGTGCTGGCAGGTCATCGTCGGCTCTAAGCCCAGCAGCATCAGCGCCCCTTCTTCCAGAAGTAAGGCGTTTACGCTCAAATCGAAGTCATCTGAAAACCAGCCCGGGACCCCGTCCCGGGCCGCGCCTGTCCGGGGCTCCGCCCGTTCAGACCTCAAACTCTCCCCCAGAGAGTTTGCGAGACGGTCTTCACCCTCCCCACGGGGAGGGCGCACATGCGTGCACCCCGCGGCTTGCGCCGCCCTCCGGGCTGAAAAGGTCCACTGGACCTTTTCCAAGTAGCCCTTCGGCCCGAGGTCGGGCGCGGCCCTAATGTTTCGCGGTTGCCCAAACTTCCCCCTTGATCCACAGCCTCCCCCGCGCCTAACTCATCCCATGATCCGCGCGCTTCTCCTCTGCCTCCTCCTCACCGCCTGCGGTCGGCCGCTGACCGAGAACGAACGCGCCTATCTCGCCACCATCCACGGGCCCACCCTCAACTACGACCGCGTGCGCCTGCACGACGGTGCCCCCACCCGCGCGGTCACCTTCCGCCGCAAGCCGCGCCCGCGCACGACTTGTCGCGAGCGTATCTTGCCGCCGCAGGTGGGCGAGACCGTCACCTCGAAACCCGCCGCCGTGGCGCTCTTCGATCATGTGCTCTTCGACAAGGATTGGTACCTCGAGGATTACCTGCCCGATCACCCCGACCGCATCGGGCTGATCGCCGCCATGCTGCTGGCGCATGAGATCACCCATGTCTGGCAATGGCAGAACCGCGACCTCACCGGCTATTCGCCCCTGCGCGCGGCCTCCGAGCAATTCACCAGTCCGGACCCCTACCTCTTCGACGTGGATACCAAGCCGCGCTTCCTCGACTTTGGCTATGAGCAACAAGGCTCGATCGTGGAGGAATTCGTCTGCTGCCGCGCGCTCGACCCGCAGGCGCCGCGCACCAAGCGGCTGCATGCGATGCTGTCGGAGGTCACGCCCGTCGCCCCCCTGCCCCAGAGCCGCCCCTATGACGTGGGCCTGCCCTGGGACGGGGTCGAGTTAGAAAACATCTGCGGCTGAGTCAGACCGGCACCAACTGCCCCGCCTCGAGCCGGATTTGCCGGTCCATCCGGGCCGCCAGTTCGAGGTTATGGGTGGCGATCACCGCCGAAAGCCCGGTGCCGCGTACCAGCGCCATCAGCGCGGCAAAGACCTGATCCGAGGTTGAGGGGTCGAGGTTGCCCGTTGGCTCATCCGCCAGCAGCAGGCGTGGCGCATTGGCCAGCGCGCGGCAAAAGGCCACCCGCTGCTGCTCACCGCCCGACATGGCGGCGGGGCGGTGATCGGCGCGCTCGGCGATGCCGACCTGCGTCAGTAGCTCCCGCGCCCGCGCCTCGGCCTCCTTGCGCACCACGCCATTTGCCAGCTGCGGCAGCACGATGTTTTCCAGCGCCGTGAACTCGGGCAGCAGGTGGTGGAACTGGTAGATGAAGCCCACGTCGGCGCGGCGCACGGCCGTGCGGCGGCGGTCGCTCTGGCCCGTCAGGTCATCGCCCGCGATCTGCACCGTGCCGCTGTCGGCGGTGTCCAAAAGCCCCGCGATATGCAGCAGCGTCGACTTACCCGCCCCGGAGGGCGCCACCAGCGCGACCACCTCGCCGGGGGCCACCTCAAGGTCGATGCCGCGCAGCACCTGCACCTCGTTCGGCTTGCCGGGGTTGTAGGCCTTGGAAATGCCGCTCAGGCGCAAGACGGGATCATTCATAGCGCAGGGCCTCCACCGGGTTCATCCGCGCCGCGCGGCGGGCGGGAAAGATCGTGACGACAAAGGACAGGCCGAGCGACAGCGCAACGGCCGATAGGACGTCGCCCAGTTGCAGTTTCGCGGGCAAGAAGTAGATGCCGCGGATCGAAGCATCCCAAGCCGTGCCGCCACTGAGATAGTTCACGAAGGCGAAGATCTGGTCGACGTAAATGGCGAAGAGCACCCCCAGCACCACGCCCGCCGCCGTGCCAATGATGCCGGTAAAGGCGCCGCAGATGAAGAACACCCGCAGCACTGAGCCCTCACTGAGCCCCATGGTGCGCAGGATGCCGATGTCGCGGCCCTTGTTCTTGACCAGCATGATCAGCCCCGAAACGATGTTCATCGCCGCGATCAGCACCAACACGCTGAGGATCACGAACATCACCCGGTCCTCGATGTCGAGCGCCGAGAGGAAGGAGCTTGAGGCGTCGCGCCATGTCCAGACCTGCGCGCGCTCACCCGCTGCCTGCATCAGCGCGGGCGCCATGGCGTCCACGCCTTCCGGGTCTTCGACCATAACCTCCAGCTCATCCGCCACGCCCTCGCGGTTGAAAAAGCTCTGCGCCTCGGTGATCGGCAGGTAGACCCGTGTTTTATCAATATCGTAGCGCCCGGCAGAGAAGATATAGACCACCTCATAGGCATTGACCCGCGGGCTGGTGCCAAAGGCGGTCTTTACCCCATTGGGCGAGATCAGCTTGACGCTATCGCCGACCTGCACGCCCAAGGACTGCGCCACGCCGCTGCCGATGGCCATGCCCTCTTCAAAACGCGTGATGTCACCGAAAGAACGCTCCGAAGGCTGGATGCCGGGGATGGTCATCAAATCATCCGAAGCGATGCCGAAAACCTCGACGCCTGCGTTCGACTGGCGGCGATTGGCCATGACCTGTTGCCGCACCAGCGGCGCCACACGTGTCACGCCCTCAACGGCTGCCACCCGCTCGGCCATCGCCTCGTAATCATCGATGGTGCGGTCGATCTGGCCGTTGGGCAGCACCTCGCCCATCGTGTAGACCGTGACATGGGCGTTGGCCCCGAGGATCGTGTCGACAAATTCGGCCCTAAACCCTGAGCGGACTGAAAGCGTAGCGATCAGCGCGAAGACCGCCAGCGTGATGCCGATGAGGCTGATCCACGTCATGACGCTGACACCCCCTTCGGCGCGGCGGGCGCGCAGGTAGCGCCAAGCGATCATCCATTCAAAGGCCGCGAATGGGGCGGTGCGTGTGGGTTTGCTGGCCATGCGGGAAGGCTCCGGTCTGAGGTGCGCGCAACCTGAGGCTTTGCCCCAGCAGGGTCAAGAACGCAATGCCCGGCGGCGGCGGAAGCGTGCAGGCCACGTGGGCAGCCATAGCAGCAGGCGGGTGAGACTGGCCCCCGCGATGAACCCCAAACCGGCGAAGAGCCATTCGGTCCGGCTGCGCGGGGCGGTGGGGGCAAAACCGCGCAGGGCGGCGCGCAAGGCTTCGGCATCCGGGCTGCGCCATAGCAGATAGCAGCGCAGGAAGGGGCCCGCCGATTGGAGCCGTGGCAATGTGGCCTCAAGCCCCCCTTGCCGTTCAATGTTGCGGCGCAGGTCCAAGCCCCGGCGCTCTAGCAGCGCCGATCCGCGCAGCCGCGCCACGGCGTCTTCCCGCACCAGCCCTGCGGCCTGCGCGGCGGCATCGAAATCCGCCACGACTTTGGCGAGGCGCTGCTCCGCCGCCTCCAGTTGAAACACATAGGCCCGGGTGAACCCCGGGCCTTGTGCGGCAATGCCTGCGCTTACGATCCCACCGGCCAATGTCAGCGCCCGCAGGATCATCGCGGCCCTCAGACGATACCGGCGTAGATCTTGGCGATCTTCTCAACCGCCTGTTCGGGCGGCAGTTCCTCGCTCTCGCCCGTGCGGCGGCTGGTGAGTTCGACCACGCCGTTCTTCAGCCCGCGCGGGCCGACGGTGATGCGCCATGGCAGACCGATGAGATCCATCGTGGCGAACTTCATCCCCGCCCCGCCTTTGCGGTCGTCATAAAGCGGATCGAGGCCCAGCGCCTTGAGGCTCTTGTAAAGTGCGTCGCAGGCCGCGTCGGCCTCCGCATCGCCCTGTTTAAGGTTCACGATCCCCGCGTGGAAGGGCGTCACCCCTTCGGGCCAGATGATGCCCTTGTCATCATGGCTGGCTTCGATGATCGCGCCCAGCAGGCGGCTGACGCCGATGCCGTGGCTGCCCATATGCACCGGCACCTGTTTGCCGTCGGGGCCTTGCACCTTGGCGTTCATCGCATCGGAATATTTGGTGCCGAAATAGAAGATTTGCCCCACTTCGATGCCGCGGGCACTGCGCTGGCGCTCTTCCGGCACCTTGGCAAATACTTCCGGATCGTGGGTCTCATCCGTGCGGGCGTAGCGGGAGGTGAACTCCTCCAACACCGCGCGGCAGGCGTCGTGATCATTTGGGTCGATCTCGCGGTCACCAAAGGTCAGATCGGTGATCTCGCTGTCATAGAAAACCTCCGATTCGCCCGTTTCGGCCAGCACGAGGAACTCATGCGTGTCGTCGCCGCCGATGGGGCCAGAGTCGGCGCGCATCGGGATCGCTTGCAGGCCCATCCGCTCATAGGTGCGCAAGTAGCTGACCAGATGGCGGTTATAGGCGTGCAACGCGTCCTCTTTGGTGAGGTCGAAGTTATAGCCGTCCTTCATCAGGAACTCACGACCCCGCATCACGCCGAAACGCGGGCGGATCTCGTCACGGAATTTCCACTGGATGTGGTAGAGCGTCAGCGGCAGGTCTTTGTAAGAGCCGACATGGCTGCGGAAGATATCGGTGATCATCTCTTCATTGGTGGGACCATAGAGCATGTCGCGGTCCTGCCGGTCGCGGATGCGCAGCATCTCGGGGCCATAGGCGTCATAGCGGCCCGATTCCTTCCACAGGTCCGCCGATTGCAGCGTCGGCATCAGCATCGGGATATGGCCCACGCGCTGCTGCTCTTGGTGCACGATCTCTTCGACCTTGCGCAGCACCTTGTAGCCCAACGGCAACCAAGAATAGATCCCCGCGCTGGATTGCTTGATCATCCCCGCCCGCAGCATCAACCGGTGGCTGACGATCTGCGCCTCGGCAGGGTTTTCCTTCAGCACGGGTAGAAAATATTGGGACAGACGCATGGTGTTTCCTCATTGACGCATTGCCCCCTGACTAGTGCATGTCAAAGGGCGAGACAATCACATCGCTGAGGTCTGGCGGACCGCTGGGCCAGTTCCACCGCTTGCCCGTTCCGCGCCTTTGACGCGCGCGCCACCCGCAGCCAAGGCTTGAAACGAAACGCCACATGGGCGATGTGATGGCATTCCCTGCCGGAGAGCGCCATGGCCCTGCCAATCAGAGACCAATTGAAGTACTGGGGCATCGCGGCTGCGGTGTTCATGGTAGCACTATGGTTCATCGGCGATGTGATGCTGCCCTTCCTGCTGGGCGGGGCGATTGCCTATTTCCTCGACCCCGTGGCCGACCGGTTGGAGCGTTTGGGCCTCAGCCGCACCATGGCCACCGCCGTCATCACCGTGGTGGCGCTTTTGGTCTTCGTGCTGATGGCGCTTTTGGTGATCCCGACGCTGGTGAACCAGACCGTGAACTTGATCGAGACCGCGCCCAAGCTGACCCGTAATTTCACCGATTTCATCACCGACCGTTTCCCCTCTCTCTTGGACGATGATTCGACCCTGCGCACCTCGCTGACGACGCTGGGCACCACCATTCAGGAACGCGGCGGGCAATTGCTGCAAACCGCGCTGGCCTCCTTTGCGTCGCTGATCAACGTCCTGCTCTTGTTCGTCATCGTCCCCGTGGTCGCGGTTTACCTGCTGCTCGATTGGGACCGTATGGTCGCCGCCATCGACCGGCTGCTGCCACGTGACCACGCGCCGACGATTCGCCAGTTGGCACGCGAGATTGACGCGACGTTGGCCTCTTTCGTGCGCGGCATGGGCACGGTCTGCCTGATCCTTGGCACCTATTACGCCGTGGCGCTGATGCTGGTGGGGCTGCAATTCGGCCTCGTCGTCGGCTTTGTCGCGGGGCTGGTCACCTTCATCCCCTACCTCGGCGCGTTGATCGGCGGGGCGCTGGCGATCGGTCTGGCGTTGTTTCAATTTTGGGGGGATTGGCTTTCCATCGGTCTCGTCGCGGGCATCTTCGTGCTGGGCCAAGTGGTCGAAGGCAATTTGCTGACGCCAAAGCTCGTGGGCAACTCGGTCGGTCTGCACCCGGTCTGGCTGCTGCTGGCACTGTCCGTCTTCGGCACGCTTTTCGGCTTCGTGGGCCTCTTGGTTGCAGTGCCCGTGGCCGCCGCCATCGGCGTGATCGCGCGTTTCGCCACGGCACGCTACCGCGAAAGCGTGCTCTACAAAGGCCGAGAGCCTGAAACGACCGTCGACGAGGACATCCGCTAGCATGGCCCACCAACTCGGGTTGAACCTGCCCAGCCGAACGGCTCTGGGCCGCGACGCTTTCTTTGTCGCGCCTTCCAACGCCATGGCCATGGCGATGATCGACGGCTGGCGCGGTTGGGCGGGCGGCAAGCTGGCGCTGACTGGGCCGCAAGGCTCAGGCAAGACGCATCTGACGCATGTTTGGGCAGACCTTTCGGGCGCGCGGATCATCAGCGCGGCGGATCTGTTGGAGGCCGACATTCCCGCCCTCGCCCGTGGTCCAGTTGCCGTGGAGGATGTGCATCTGATCGCCGGGGATGCAGCGGCGCAAACGGCGCTGTTCCATCTGCACAACCTCGTGCTGGCCGAAGGTCAGGCGCTGCTGCTCACCGGCACCGGGCCGGTGGCGCATTGGGGCCTTACGCTGCCCGATCTGGTCAGCCGGATGCGCGGCGCCACGATGGTCGAGATGGAGGCGCCCGACGATGCGCTGCTCTCGGCCCTGCTGGTCAAACTGCTGGCCGACCGGCAGTTGACGCCCAAGCCTGAACTGATCAATTACCTGATGACCCGGATGGATCGTTCCTTTGCCGCCGCCATCGCGCTGGTCGACCGGCTGGATGCTGCCAGCCTCGCGCAGAAGCGCCCCCTGACCCGCGCACTGGCCGCGCAGGTGCTGGACATCGCCCCGCCGCGCGCGTGATACTGGAATAATTAACGCAAGCCTTCGCAAACCCGTTACATTCCAATGTCATGAGGCCCGCATGACCCAAGCCGATTTCCTGCAAGCGCCCTTTCCGCCCGCCACCGATCTGCCCGATCTCGACACCACCGGGCCGGGCCGGTTCTTTAACCGTGAGCTGAGCTGGCTCGACTTCAACTGGCGCGTGCTGGAAGAGGCCGAAAACCCGCGCGTGCCACTTTTGGAGCGGCTGCGCTTCCTGTCGATCTCGGCCACCAATCTAGACGAATTCTATACCGTGCGCGTGGCGGGCCTGCGCGAGCTTGCGCAGGCGGGCAACACCACCGCCGCCGCCGATGGGCTGAGCCCCGGCGAGCAACTGGTGTTGATCAACGAAGACGCGCGCAATCTGATGATGTCCCAGCAACGGGTGCTGGTCGACCTCATGGCCGAGATGGACGCGCAGAACATCATGCTGGAACGCACCGCCGACCTGACCGAGGCCGATTACAAACATCTCGAAGGGGTCTTCCTCAACCAAGTCTTCGCCGTGCTCTCGCCGCTGGCGATCGACCCCGCGCACCCCTTCCCCTTCATTCCCAACACCGGCTACGCGCTGGCGCTGCAACTAGAGCGCACCCGCGATAAACGCCCGCTACAGGCGCTGCTGCCGATCCCGGCGCAGATCGACCGTTTCGTGCCCCTGCCCGCCCCCGATGGCAGCCTGCGCTATCTGCCGCTCGAAGATCTGCTGATCATCAATATTCCCAACCTCTTTCCGGGCTACAAACTCAAGGCGCATTTCGAATTCCGTGTGCTGCGCGACAGCGATCTTGAGGTAGAGGACGAGGCCGAAGACCTCGTGCGGGAATTCGAAGTCGCCCTGAAACGCCGCCGCCGGGGCGAGGTCGTGCGACTGACCCATTCCGCAGGCGCGCCGGAAAAGCTGAAATCCGTCGTCATGCGCGAGCTTTGCGTGCGCCCCCAAGACGTGATCGAGATCGACGGCATGTTGGGCATCGCCGACCTGTCAAAACTGGTGACCGACGCCCGGCCCGACCTGCTCTGGCCGCAGTTTACCCCGCGCGTGCCTGAGCGGGTCAGCGACCATGACGGCGATATGTTCGCGGCGATCCGGCAGAAAGACATGCTGCTGCACCACCCTTACGAGACCTTCGACATGGTGGTGCGTTTCCTTGCCCAAGCGGCGCGCGACCCAGATGTGGTGGCGATCAAGCAGACGCTCTACCGCACCTCGCGCGACAGCCCCATCGTTAGCGCGCTTTGCGAAGCGGCGGAGGATGGCAAATCGGTCACCGCGCTGGTCGAGCTGAAGGCCCGCTTTGATGAGGCCGCCAACATCCGCCAATCGCGCCGGTTGGAGCGGGCGGGCGCGCATGTGGTCTACGGTTTTCTCGACCTCAAGACCCATGCCAAGATCTCGACCGTGGTGCGCCGTGAGGGCGATCAGCTGGTGACCTATACCCACTACGGCACCGGCAACTACCACCCGATCACCGCGCGGATCTATACGGACCTGTCGCTCTTTACCTGCGACTTGAGCCTTGGGCGCGATGCGACGAAAGTGTTCAACTTTCTGTCGGGCTACGCCCCGCCAGAGCAGTTGGAAAACCTCGCCATCTCCCCCACGACGCTGAAGCCGCGCCTGCTTGAGATGATCCGCGCCGAGGCCGAACATGCCCGCGCCGGACGCCCCGCCGTGATCTGGGCCAAGATGAACGCGCTCATTGACGCCGAGGTGATCGACGCGCTGTATGACGCCAGCCAAGCCGGGGTGGAAATCAGCCTCGTCATTCGCGGCATCTGCGGGCTGCGCCCTGGGGTGAAGGGGCTGTCGGACAACATCCGCGTCAAATCCATCATCGGGCGCTTTCTGGAGCACAGCCGCATCGTCTGTTTCGGCAATGGCCACGGGCTGCCACACAAGAAGGCGCGGGTCTTCATGTCTTCCGCCGATTGGATGGGCCGCAACCTCAACCGCCGGGTCGAGACATTAGTCGAGATCGAGAACCCCACCGTCAAGGCGCAGATCACCAGCCAGATCATGGCGGCCAATCTGGCTGACGTGGCGCAAAGCTGGGTCATGGGGCCGGATGGTAAATTCACCCGCCCGGCGATCCCCGAAGGCACTTTCGCCTTCAACTGCCACCGCTTTTTCATGGAAAACCCCTCGCTCTCGGGCCGGGGCAGCGCCGGGGCCTCGGATGTGCCCAAGCTGACCCATACCGAGGATTGACCGGCAAGCCCCCTTTGGCAATTGACCTCACCGCCCCCCTGCGCCAATTATCCAGTGAAACGGATGGCCCGCAGGAGCATTGATGGCAGACCAGACCGACCCTTCCCGAGCCGCCCCCGTCCCTGAGACGGGCGTGGCGGAACTGGGCCTTTTCGGAAAACCCTTGTTTCAGGATCCGGGCGCGCGGGCGCTGGCCCGCGTCGGCGTGGTGGATGTGGGGTCGAACTCCGTCCGGCTGGTGGTCTTTGACGGCGCGGCGCGCTCTCCGGCCTATTTCTACAACGAAAAGATCATGTGCGCCTTGGGCGCGGGCATGGCCGAGACCGGGCATCTGTCGCCCGAAGGCCGCGCCCGCGCCCTTTCGGCGCTGCGGCGGTTCAGCAAATTGGCCGATGGCATGGGCCTGTCGGAGCTTACCGTCGTCGCCACGGCGGCGGTGCGCGATGCCAGTGACGGGCGCGCCTTCTGCGCCGATGTGCTGCGCGAGACCGGGTTGCGCATCTGGGTGATCGACGGCGAGGAAGAGGCGCGGCTCTCGGCGCAAGGGGTGCTTTTGGGCTGGCCCGGCGCTTACGGCCTCGTCTGCGACATCGGCGGCTCTTCGATGGAGCTTGCGGAAATCTCGGGCGGGCGTGTCGGGCGGCGGGTGACCTCGCAGCTCGGACCGCTCAAGCTGCGCGACCTCAAGGGCGGGGCCAAGGGGCGGCACGCGCATATCAAAGAGGTCATCACCGGGCTTCAGGAAAAGATGGGCAGCCAGCGTGACCGGCTGTTCCTTGTCGGCGGCTCATGGCGGGCAATAGCACGGATCGACATGTACCGCCGGGGCTATCCACTGCATGTGCTACACGAATACCGCATGACCGTAACCTCGGTTCGCGAGACCGTAAAATTCATCCAAACCTCCGATCTGGAAGAGCTGCGCAACGCCTGCGGCGTATCCTCAAGCCGGATGTCGCTGGTCCCCTATGCCGCCGAGGTGCTGAGCCGTCTGGTCAAGACCTTCCGCCCCAAGGACATCGCCATTTCCAGCTACGGCATCCGCGAAGGCATGCTTTATGAGCAGATGCCGCAGCGCCTGCGCGACCGGGATCCGCTGATCGAAGCCTGCTATTTCGCCGAGGCTAAAGACGCGCGGATGCCCGGTTTCGGCAAGGTGCTTTATAACTTCATCCTGCCGCTCTACCGCTCTGCCCCCCATGCGCGCAGACGGTTGGTCAAAGCAGCCTGCCTGCTCCATGACGTGAGCTGGCGTGCGCATCCCGACTACCGCGCCGAGACCTGTTTCGACAACGCCACCCGCGCCAACCTCGGTGGCCTGAAACACGCCGAACGCATCTACCTCGGGCTGGCCTTGCTGCACCGCTACTCCAACAAGCGTGAGAACACCCGTTTCGAAGACCTCTATGAAATGGTCGACGAAAAGACCCGGTTGGAGGCCGAAATCCTTGGCAAAGCCATGCGCTTTGGCGCGATGCTCTGGATGGACAAAGGCGAACAGCGCGGCGAATTGCGCTGGTTCCCCAAGAAGAAGCAATTGGAACTCTGGCTCACCCCCGACATGGTCCCCCTTTTCGGAGAGGTCGCAGAGGCGCGGCTGAACTCACTCGCCAAATCGCTTGAGGCAGAGGTGCATGTTCGGACCGGCAAACGCGCCGCGCGTTAAAGCTCGATCTGCGGCGCGGGTTCGGTCGGGGTCTCTGGCGGGACCATCGGGTGATCGGGCTTGCGGCGGATGATGATATCGCCGTTGGGCTGCATCTCGGGCGCTTGATAGGCGCTCCAATCCTCGACCTCGTCCAAA
This sequence comes from Sulfitobacter sp. M85, assembly GCF_029285915.1. Taxonomy (NCBI): domain Bacteria; kingdom Pseudomonadati; phylum Pseudomonadota; class Alphaproteobacteria; order Rhodobacterales; family Roseobacteraceae; genus Sulfitobacter; species Sulfitobacter sp. M85. Next base: position 356,220 of record NZ_JABECQ010000002.1, on the reverse strand, counting down.
AGCTCCGTAAGCTTCGGCCCCATCTCTCGCGCGAAGTCACGCAGCGCGGGGCGCATGGCCTCGGTGAACCCTTCAAACCCCTCCATGACCGGGCCCATCTCATCCATGATCCCGTCCATGAACATCTGCGCGCCGCGCTCCATCAGGCCGAGGCCGCGTTCTTCGGATTCTTCCTGCGCATGGGCTGCGAGGGGCAGCACCGTACAAAGGGCGATAAGGGGCATAAAGCGTGTCATGAGATTGAGGTAGGTGGCGCCGCGCGCATGTCCAGTCTTACGCCACGCCGCTGGCAGCCCCCCGCCTAAAGATCGACATCCAGCGTGACGGGAAAGTGATCCGAAGCGGCCAGCAGCGCGTCACGCAGGGCGACGTTTTGCCAGCAGGCCGGATCATCCATCGGGTGCCAAATCCGCCAGCGGGCCGCGCGGGCGGCGATCTGCGGGCTGACCATGATGTAGTCCAGCAGCGCCTGAAGATAGCGTTCCTCCGGCGCGATCCAGAAACGCGCGCTGGTGGGCGCGGCCCCCAAACGGCGGCTGAGCGCCTGTTTGGCATGGGGGTCGAACAGCGCCGTCGCCCCCTGCCCTAGCACGATCTCGACCGAGGACCGGCCAAACAGGCTTTCAAATTCATCCAGCCCCGGCCCGTCGTTCAGATCGCCCAAGACCATCACGGGCCGTTCCGCCGCCAAATGCATGTCGATCCGCCGCCTCAACCAGATCGCCTGTGCCAATTGCTTGCGCCGGTTGGCGATGGCGATGCGCAGCACATCGGCCTCGGACTTGGCCCCATGGGGCGCCTTGGATTTGAGATGCGCGCCGATCATCTGGAAGGTGAAACCGGCCTGCGTGGTCACCTCCAACTCCAAGGGCGGTTTGGAAAAGACCACCGCGTCTTCCGTCGCATCCACGTCAAGGTCGATCCGCAGCGTCTGGTCAAAGCGCGGGGCATTGGTGGCACCCTGAGGTACATGGCGGGCGCTGAGCTTGTCGGGGTCATAGAGCAGCGCGATCTCTTGCTCAGTGTCGTTGGAAAACCCCATGACAGCGGCCCGCGTGCGCAGGGAAAACCGCGCGGCAAAATGCTCAAGCGCCGCCACGGTGGATTGCCGCCGCCCGTGGTTCGGCGCTTCGATCACCATGACCGCATCGGCATCCAGCGCGCTGAACACTTGCCCCAAAGCCGCCGTCTGCTGGGTACGGGTCACCCCGTGCCGCCCGGCCCAAGCGTCATCGTCGTAAAGCAGGTTGTCATCGTCAAAAAGGCTCGCGAACCACTCAACATTGTAGGTCGCGATGCGCATCAAGCGTGTTTGCCCGAGAGCGTTTCCCATGCGCGGTTGATGTCGATCATGCGTTTCTCGGCCATCTTAATCGCCTCTTGCGGCAAGCCCCGCGCCACCAGCGCGTCGGGATGGTTTTCGCGCACCAGCCGCCGCCACGCGCGGCGGGCCTCTTCCAACGTCGCATTGGGGCCGATGCCCAGAACCGTGCGCGGCAGGGGCGAGCTATCCGGCACGAAACGCGCTTTGAGCGAGGCGAAAGCCTCTTCATCCATGCCGAAAATCGCGGCCACATCCTCAAGAAAGGCGTTCTCGTTGGGATGGTAGATGCCATCGGCCATGGCGATGTGAAACAGCCCCTCCATCAGGTCATGCAGGGTCTGGGGCTGGTCACTGAACATCCGCGCGATGCGGCGGGCGTAATCCTCGAAACCGGTGACGTCTTGGCGAGCAAGGTTAAAGACCCGCGCCGCCCCCTCCTGATCCGCCTCGGCGATTTGGAACACTTCGCGAAAGGCGGTCACCTCATCGCGGGTCACCAGCCCGTCGGCCTTGGCCATCTTGGCGCCAAGCGCGATCACCGCGATGGTAAAGGCGACCGAGCGTTCGGGCGGGCTGCGCAGCCGGTCAAAGACAGCCGACAGCCCCTCGCCCGCGGTGAGGGCTGACAGAGCTTCGGAGATGCGCGTCCAGATCGACATGGGCTGACCCTTTGGTATTCGGCCCCCAGCTTAACCGCTGGCATCGGGGAAGTCAGGATGCAGTCAGCGTTTTTTGCATCAAGATGAGATCGAGCCATTGGCCATGTTTGCGCCCCACCTCGGGCATCCGCCCGACCTGCGCAAAGCCCAGTTTTTCATGGAACGTCACAGCGCCGGGATTGGCGCTGCTGATCGCTGCGACCATAGTATGACGGCCCTGCGCCGCTGCCGCCTCTATGGCCTGTGTCATCAGGTCGCGGCCCAGCCCCCGCCCCTGCGCCGCCTCGGAGAGAACGATGCTATGCTCCACCGTCGCGGCATAGCCCGGCCCGCCCCGAAAGCTGCCATAGGTGACAAAGCCCAGCACCGCGCCCTCCCCTTTGGCCACCCAAAAGGCATCGGCGCGGGCGGCGATCAGCGCCGCGATTTCCTCCGGTGTCTTTTCGTCGGTGGTGAAGGTCGACAGGCTGTCGCGGATCATGCCGTTCCACAGCGCCGCCACGGCGGCGGCATCCTGCGCCATGGCGGGGCGGATCACGCCGCCCTTCAGGGCGACGCTCCCGTCTTCTTGCATCACTTCCGCGTCTCGCGGATCAGCTTCAGGATGTCCTGCGCGGCGGTCGGGATATTGGTGCCGGGACCAAAGATCGCCTTCACGCCCGCGTCTTGCAGGAACTTATAGTCCTGCTGCGGGATCACCCCGCCGCAGATCACGAGGATATCCTCCGCCCCCGCGTCCTTCAGCGCCTGAATGAGCTGCGGCGCCAAAGTCTTGTGCCCCGCCGCTTGGCTGGAGATGCCGATGACATGCACGTCGTTGTCCACGGCGTCCTGCGCCGCCTCGGCGGGCGTCTGAAACAGCGGGCCCACGTCCACGTCAAAGCCGATGTCGGCAAAGGCAGTGGCGATCACCTTGGCACCGCGGTCGTGGCCGTCCTGACCCATCTTGACCACCAACATGCGCGGGCGACGGCCTTCGGCCTCCGCGAACTCATCGACCGATTTCTGAATGTCGGCAAAGCCCGCGTCGCCCTCATAGGCCGCGCCATAAACGCCCGAGAGTGTCTTGACCTCGGCCCGGTGCCGTCCAAATTCCTTTTCCATCGCCATGCTGATTTCCCCCACTGTGGCGCGTGCGCGCGCGGCCTCGACCGCGGCGTCGAGCAGGTTGCCGCCCTCGGCCGCCCGCCGTGTCAGTTCCGCCAAGGCCGCGGTGCATGCCTCTTCGTCGCGCTCGGCGCGGATGCGCTCCAGACGCGCCACCTGTCCTGCGCGCACCTTGACGTTGTCGACGTCGAGAATGTCGATCGGCTCTTCCTTGTCGCGGCGGTACTTGTTGACGCCCACGATCACTTCGGTCCCGCGGTCGATGCCCGCCTGTCGCTGGGCCGCGGCTTCCTCGATGCGGAGTTTCGGCATCCCCGAAGCCACGGCCTTGGTCATGCCGCCCATCTCCTCGACCTCCTCGATCAGCTTCCACGCCGCCTCGGCCAGATCGGCGGTCAGTTTCTCGACGTAGTAGCTGCCCGCCAGCGGGTCGACGACATTGGTGATGCCGGTCTCTTCCTGCAGGATCAGCTGGGTGTTGCGGGCAATGCGCGCCGAATGGTCGGTGGGCAGGCCGATTGCCTCGTCGAGCGAGTTGGTGTGTAGCGACTGGGTGCCGCCCAGCACCGCCGAGAGCGCCTCATAGGCCGTGCGCACCACGTTGTTGTAGGGGTCCTGTTCGGCAAGGCTCACGCCGGAAGTCTGGCAATGGGTGCGCAGCATCGAGGACTTAGGGTTCTTCGGCTCGAACTCCTCCATTACCCGCGACCACAGGAGGCGCGCGGCGCGCAGCTTGGCAGCCTCCATGAAGAAGTTCATGCCGATGGCGAAGAAGAACGACAGACGCGGCGCGAAGCGGTCCACGTCCATCCCCGCCGCAATCGCCGTGCGCACATATTCGCGCCCGTCGGCGATGGTGAAGGCCAGTTCCTGCACGAGGTTCGCCCCCGCCTCCTGCATGTGGTAGCCCGAGATCGAGATCGAATTGAACTTCGGCATGTGGTCCGAGGTATATTCGATGATGTCCCCGATGATCCGCATCGACGGCTCCGGCGGGTAGACATAGGTGTTGCGCACCATGAATTCCTTGAGGATGTCGTTCTGGATCGTGCCCGAAAGCTTGGCGCGGTCATGGCCCTGCTCTTCGCCCGCGACGATGAAATTGGCGAGGATCGGGATCACCGCGCCGTTCATCGTCATGGAGACCGAGACCTGATCAAGCGGGATGCCATCGAAGAGGATCTTCATGTCCTCGACGCTGTCGATGGCCACCCCCGCCTTGCCGACATCGCCCTCAACGCGGGGGTGATCACTGTCATAGCCGCGGTGGGTGGCGAGGTCGAAGGCCACCGAGACACCCTGCTGGCCCGCCGCCAAGGCGCGCCGGTAGAAGGCGTTGGATTCCTCGGCGGTGGAGAAGCCCGCATATTGCCGGATCGTCCAGGGACGGCCGGCGTACATCGTGGCCTTCACGCCGCGCGTAAACGGCGCCTCGCCGGGGATGCTACCCAAGTGCTCCAGCCCGTCCACGTCCTCGGCGGTGTAGAGCGGCTGAACGTCGATCCCCTCCAGCGTTTTCCACGTCAGATCGTCAAGGCTGCGCCCACGCAATTCGCCGGTAGCCAGTTCCTGCCAACGCGCCTTCGCGTCCTTTTGGTCGGATGTCATATGCTTGTCCTTCTCCCTTAGCGCCCGGCGGCAGGCATCGGCCTGCGCAACTGTGGCGGCTGAATTGTCAAAGGCCGCGCCCCTAGGGGGATAAATTCCCCCTGCGGCGCTTTGCCCTTCGCAAACTGGCACATGCCCCCTATATTTGAGGGGACAGGAGCCTTGATGAAACGTTTGATCTCACTAGTTTTTGCAGGATTGATGACCACGGCGGCCATCGCCCAAGGGGCCGATGCCCCGGTGGAGGATCCGTTGTTCCTGCCTGCTGATATGGCCGATCTCAGCACCTTCCAATGGACCAAGCGGCCCGTGCTGGTCTTTGCCAATTCCAAAAACGACCCCGCCTTCGTTGCGCAGATGGAATACCTGCGCAAGCGCGAGGATGAGCTGCGCCTGCGCGATGTCGTCGTGCTCACCGATACCGATCCCGCTGCGCAGAGCCCGCTGCGGCTGCGGATGCGCCCGCGTGGTTTCATGCTGGTGCTGGTCGACAAGGAAGGCCAGATCGAACTGCGCAAACCCTTTCCATGGGACGTGCGCGAGATCACCCGCAGCATCGACAAGATGCCGCTCAGGCAGCGGGAGATCAGAGAGGCGAAGGAGCGCGACATCATCCGCTGATGCCCCGCCCCCTGCCCGCCATGATCGCCCCCGCGTCGCACCCTATTCGAACTCCATGATCACATCGTCCACCGCAAGGCTGTCGCCCGCACCGGCGTTGACCTTGCTGACGACGCCCTTCTTCTCAGCGCGCAGGATGTTTTCCATCTTCATCGCCTCGATGGTGCAGAGCGCTTGGCCCTCCTGAACCTCGTCACCCACTTCGACGTCGAGCTTCACCACCAGACCCGGCATCGGGCAGAGCAGCATCTTCGACGTGTCAGGCGGCAGCTTTTCGGGCATCAGGGCCGCCAGTTCCGCCTGACGCGGCGTGCGGACATGGACTTTCAGGTCTGCACCGCGGGTGCGGATGCGGAAGCCGCCTGAGATTTTGCCGACCTTCAGCACCAAAGGCGCGCCATCGACGGTCATCTCGGCCAGTTGGTCGCCCGGGGTCCAATCACCGCTGACCCGCATTTCGCTGCCGTCAGAGAAAGCCACCGTCGCCCCTTCGGGATCGGCCTTGGTGATCACATCAAAGTTCTCACTCTGAAGCTTCACGTTCCAGTCGCTGCCGACTTTGCGCTCGTGGTTGTCCATCCGGCCCGAGACGCGGGCGCGGCGGATTTCGCCAACCCGGTGCATGGCGGCACAGGCGGCGGCGATGCGGCGCAGCTCGCTCTCCGGCAGGGACACCCCTTCGAAACCATCGGGATATTCCTCGGCGATGAAGGCGGTGGTCATCTCGCCCGAGACGAACTTGGGGTGATCCATCACCGCGCTGAGGAACGGCAGGTTGTGCCCGATGCCCTCGACCTCGAAACTGTCGAGCGCCACGCGCATCTTCTCGATCGCCTCGGCGCGCGTCGGCGCCCAAGTGCAAAGCTTGGCGATCATCGGGTCGTAATACATCGAAATCTCGCCGCCCTCGTAGACGCCGGTATCGTTGCGCACGGCCATGTCGCCGGCGGGGGCGTCGCCCTGCCATGTGCCCTGCTCCAGAAGCGGCCCCGCGGCTACTTCCTGCGGCGGGCGGTAGCGGGTCAGGCGGCCGATGGAGGGAAGGAAGCCGCGGTAGGGATCCTCGGCATAAAGACGGTTTTCGATGGCCCAGCCGGTCAGGGTCACGTCGTCTTGGGTGATCGACAGCTTCTCGCCATTGGCCACGCGGATCATCTGCTCGACCAGATCGACGCCCGTGATCAGCTCGGTCACCGGGTGCTCCACCTGCAGGCGGGTGTTCATCTCGAGGAAGTAGAAGTTCTTGTCGCCGTCGACAATGAATTCCACCGTGCCCGCACTGGTGTAGCCCACGGCTTGGGCCAGCGCGACGGCCTGTTCACCCATCGCTTTACGGGTGGCTTCGTCAAGGAAAGGGCTCGGCGCCTCTTCGACGACCTTCTGGTTGCGGCGCTGGATTGAACATTCCCGCTCGCCCAGATAGATGCCGTTGCCGTGGGCATCGCAGAGCACCTGAATCTCAATGTGGCGCGGCTGCGTCACGAATTTCTCAATGAAGATACGGTCATCGCCGAAGGAATTAGCGGCCTCGTTCTTCGACGATTGGAAGCCCTCGCGCGCTTCTTCGTCGTTCCATGCGATCCGCATGCCTTTGCCGCCGCCACCGGCAGAGGCTTTGAGCATCACCGGATAGCCGATCTCATTGGAGATCTTCACGGCCTCTTCGGCGTCTTCGATCAATCCCATGTAGCCCGGCACGGTGGAAACACCGGCCTCTTTGGCGATCTTTTTGGATGTGATCTTGTCGCCCATCTTCTCGATGGCCCCTTTCGGCGGGCCGACGAAGGCCACGCCAGCGGCCTCCAGCGCCTCGGCGAACTTGCTGTTTTCGCTCAGGAAACCATAGCCCGGATGCACCGCCTGCGCGCCGGATTGCTTGACCGCCTCCATCACCTTGTCAATGACGATATAGGACTGGTTCGCGGGGGGCGGGCCGATGTGAATGGCCTCATCCGCCATTTCCGCATGCAGCGCCTGTGCGTCCGCATCGGAATAGATCGCCACGGTGGTCAGACCCATTTTCTTGGCGGTCTTGATCACGCGGCAGGCGATCTCGCCTCGGTTGGCAATGAGGATCTTGTCAAACATCAGCAGTTCCTTTGACGGTGACAGGCCACGCAAAATGCCGCGTCAGCCGGAGCTGCGCGGGTGCCTGTAGGGTAAGGTTGGAAAGGGGAGCCGCCCTGCCCGCGCGAATGGCGGGCAAAGCGGCTATTGCGGCGTGATCAGTTACACTTGCCGGGGTTGAGTTGGCAGTAGCCGACGTTGGCTGCAGCGCCAATGGCTGCGCCCTGCGCCAGCGACCCGCCTGTGACGGCTGCCGCACCTGCGCCGACGGCTGCGCCGCCCAGACCCTGCTCGCCGATGTTGTCACCGCATGCGGCCAGACCGGCTGTCGCGCCAAGCGCGAGAATGATGTTACGAATGGACATGTGCCTGTTCCTTCACTGCTGTCTACTATCCGACCAACGCCCTGCCGTTTGACAAGTTCCCGGTCGGTTTTTCGGTCTGCTGCCCTGTGGCGCGAAAACCACCCTTTCGAAAAGTCGGGCAGCCCCGCACAAGCGCGCGACTGCCCGATAGGGGAAGGGGTATGGTCTTCATGTCCAGCAGCACGAAGAACAAATGATGTGCCGCCAGCCATGGCAAGCTTGGCCCAAGCCCGCAGCGGCGCCAAGCCTGCGCCAGTCCCGAACGGAACTTCGGCAAAGCCATGCTGATCTGTGAACAGGCGCGGCGACATCATGCCGATCAATCCTCGAAAGCTTCGGGGAATGCGGCGCGGGCAGCAGGCACGTCGAGCACCAGCAGAGCTTCGTAATCGGCAGGATCGAAAGGATCGGTCGCGGGCAGAACCTCACGGCCAAAAAGCCAAGACAGACGGCCCGCATCCAGATTGCCACGCTCGAAAGGATGCTCGCCAAAGGCCTCCCAGAGGGCTTTGACAAAGGCGGTATCGGCACGGCGGTCCGGGGCGCGGCGGTCGGGGCGACGCTCACGCCGGGTGATGGGCGTGACCCCTTTGGGGTTCGGACGGCGAATTGTGAATTGGAAATCGGTGCCGGGCAGACGCCCGGGGAACCCGCGGTGTTTCAACATATAGGCGGGCATCAGACACCCCTCCCGGTTGTAGGGGTGGCTGGGATCAGGGCAGGCGCAAACGCCTGCCCTGCGACGGCATTACTTGTACTTGCCGGTGTAGACGGGCTCAACCGAGATGGGCTCGGGCTCAACCACGACGTACTCTTCTTCTTGCTGTGCGCAGGCCGAAACCGCTGCGACGAAACCGATAGCTGCCAGCAACTTGATGCTCTTGGACATGTATATCTCCTATTAATGTTAAATGAACCTGACACGACAACACGCCGGCCAAGCCCGGGTTCTGAGGTAAGGGATACGTGGGTATTCCTTGACCGCATCATATGCGATTCACATGGCAATGGATACGGTTGCAAGTGCAATCGGTCACGTTGTGACTCCAAAGCATCATTCCAATCCGAGGATCGGCGGATTCTTGCAAGATATTGCCTGCGCATCACAAACCCTCCCAAATGCAGGTGTCATCCTGCGCCCGGAAAGCTTCAAAATACTGGGTCGCTTCGGGGTCGGCCGCGCCGAATTCCACCGGACGGTCGGCGAGGGAGACGACAATCACCTGCCCCGCCAGCGCATGTTCGGTCATGTAAGGAAGTGCGACGACCGCGCAGAGATGTTCCATATCCGGCGCGGCGCGGTCATAGGCGATGGCCCCCGGCCCTTTGGCGATCTGCGGCGCGATAAAACGGAAGCGAAGCCAAGTCTCACCGCCGAGTTCCTCGACCAAGACCTCTTGCAGATCAACGGTTTGGCCAGAGGGGACATCAATGGCCCGCGCGGGGGCTGCAAGCCCGACCGCCAGCAGGGCTGGCAGCCAGGCCCGGCGCAGAAGAGCGCCTAGTGGTTGCGCAGCGCGTCGATCAGCGCGTCCTTGTCCATGTCCGAGCGCCCTTCGATCCCGAGCTCCTGCGCCCGGTCGTATAGATCGTTCTTGGTCCAATCCTCGTAGGGCGGCTGTTTGCCCCCCTTCTTGCCGGGGTGCTGGCTGTCGTTGGCCTGCGCATTGGCGATCCGGGCGGCTTTCTCCTTGCTCGCCCCATCTTCGCGCAGGGACTTGTAGGTCTCTTCGTCCTTGATGGATGAATTCGGCATGATCCGGTCCTCCTTTGCAAGGAAAACCACCCAGCCCGCCGAGGGTTCCGCGCGCGGCCCTCGTGGGATCGGTATTTGAGAAAGGATGAAGCTGCATGATGGCGCTCAGAGCGGGATGTTGTCGTGTTTCTTCCACGGGGTCTGCACTTTCTTGTTGCGCAGAGAGGCGAAGGCGCGGGCGACCCGTTTGCGGGTGCTGCGGGGCTGGATCACCTCGTCGATGAAGCCACGTTCGGCGGCGACGAAGGGATTGGCGAAACGATCCTCGTAATCCTTGGTGTGTTTGGCGATCTTTTCGGGGTCGTTCAGATCCTTGCGGTGAATGATCTCGGTTGCGCCTTTGGCGCCCATCACGGCGACTTCGGCGGTGGGCCAAGCGTAGTTGAAATCCGAGCGCAGGTGTTTCGAGGCCATCACGTCATAGGCGCCGCCATAGGCTTTGCGCGTGATGACGGTGACCATCGGCACCGTCGCCTCGCCATAGGCGAAGAGCAGTTTCGCGCCGTGTTTGATGACGCCGCCGAATTCCTGACCGGTGCCGGGCAGGAAGCCGGGCACGTCCACCAGCGTGAGGATCGGGATCTCGAAGGCGTCGCAGAAGCGCACGAAACGCGCCGCTTTGCGCGAACTGTCGATGTCGAGGCAGCCGGCCAGCACCATCGGCTGGTTGGCCACCACGCCAACGGTACGCCCCTCAAGACGGATGAAACCGGTGATGATGTTCTTGGCGAATTCCTCTTGGATTTCGTAAAAGTCGCCCTCATCCGCCAGTTTGAGGATCAATTCCTTCATGTCATAGGGGGTGTTGGCGTTCGACGGTACCAGCGTGTCGAGCGAGGGCTCGATCCGATTGGGATCGTCGAAGAAGGGGCGGACCGGTGGTTTCTCGCGGTTGTTGGCGGGCAGCAGATCGACGAGGCGGCGCACCTCGGCCAATGCCTCAACATCGTTCTCGAAGGCCGCGTCGGCGACGGAGGATTTGCGCGTGTGGGTCGTGGCGCCGCCCAGCTCTTCGGCGGTGACGACTTCGTTGGTGACGGTTTTCACCACGTCCGGACCGGTGACGAACATATAGGAGCTGTCTTTGACCATGAAGATGAAGTCGGTCATCGCGGGCGAATAGACTGCCCCGCCCGCGCAGGGGCCCATGATGACGCTGATCTGAGGGATCACGCCGGAGGCTTCGATGTTGCGCTGGAAGACCTCGGCATAGCCTGCAAGGCTGGCCACGCCTTCTTGGATCCGCGCTCCGCCGGAATCGTTGATGCCGATCACCGGGGCGCCGTTTTGCACTGCCATGTCCATGATCTTGCAGATTTTCTGAGCATGGGTTTCAGATAGGGAGCCGCCGAAGACGGTGAAATCCTGACTGAAGACATAGACGAGGCGGCCGTTGATCGTGCCCCAGCCGGTGACCACGCCATCGCCCGCGGGCTTTTGATCCTGCATGCCGAAATCGGTGCAGCGGTGGGTGACGAACATGTCGAATTCCTCGAAGGAGCCTTCGTCGAGCAGCAGATCGACACGCTCCCGCGCGGTGAGCTTGCCGCGGCCGTGCTGCGCATCAATCCGTGCCTGACCGCCGCCCAAACGCGCATCTTCGCGACGCCGCTCCAGTTGTTCGAGAATGTCTTTCATGACGCACCCCTATTGTGATTTCGACCAGTCTACCGGAGGAGCGCAACCGACCAAAGCGCAATTTTGCAAATTTGCAAAATCACTACAGGCGTTGCGAAGCAAAATGAAAAGTTGCAAAACAATCTAGTTAACATGGACATTTCCCATACCCGCGACTACTTGCATTTGCATGAGCGATATCCCCCTAGTCCGGTATTTAGACCGGACGACCCCGCCCCATATTTCAACGCTGATCCTGCTGGCCGGGCTTTCGGCCATGGTCATGAACATCTTTCTGCCCAGCCTGCCGAAGATGGCAGAGCATTTCGGCACGGATTATGCGGTGATCCAGCTTTCAGTGCCGCTCTACCTGTTCTTCAGCGGGATACTGCAAATCTTCATCGGGCCGATTTCGGACAACCTCGGGCGGCGGCGGGTGATGCTTTGGGGCTTGGGCGTCTTTTTCGTGGCCACGGTGGGCTGTCTGCTGGCGCCGAACATCGCCGTGTTTCTGGTATTCCGCATGGCGCAGGCTGTGATCGCCACGGGCATGGTCCTGAGCCGCGCGGTGATCCGCGATCTCTATACCCAAGACGAATCGGCCTCTATGATCGGCTATGTCACCATGGGCATGGCGCTGGTGCCGATGATCAGCCCAGCCTTGGGCGGGTTGCTGGAGCAGGGTTTCGGCTGGCAGGCTTCCTTCTGGGCGATGCTGATCCTTGGCGGGCTGGTCTTTTGGGTGGCTTGGGCGGATTTGGGCGAGACCGCCCGGGCCAGCGGCAAATCGCTGCGCCAGCAGTTCGGCGAATACCCCGAGCTGCTCCGCTCGCCGCGGTTTTGGGGCTATGCGCTGGCCACGGGCTTTTGCTCGGGCGCCTTCTTTGCCTATCTCGGCGGCGCGCCCTTCGTGGGGACCGTGGTCTTCGGGATGGAGCCTGCGGTGCTGGGCCTCTATTTCGGCGCGCCCGCGATTGGCTATTTCATCGGCAACTTCGTCACCGCGCGGACCGCGACCCGTTTCGGCGTCAATACGCTGGTGCTTTGGGGCTGCATCTCCAATGCCGTAGGTGGCACGGTGTCGCTGCTGATCTTCCTTGCGGGCTACGGCTCTCCACTCAGCTTTTTCGGGCTGATGACGCTGGTGGGCCTGGGCAACGGGCTCTGCATCCCCAATGCCACCGCCGGGATGCTGTCGGTGCGCCCGCATCTGGCGGGCACGGCCTCCGGGCTGGGCGGGGCAATCATGATTGTCGGCGGCGCGGCCTTGAGCGCGCTGGCGGGCGCCCTGCTCACCCCTGAGACCGGGGCCTATCCGCTGTTGTGGCTCATGTTGTTGACGGCCATCGCCTCGGTCGCCTCCATCTGGGTGGTGATCCGGCGTGAGAAAGCTTTGGGCCTCTAGGCCCACGCTCTCCGCGCTTGTGACCCCGGCTTTGCAAAGCTAGGCTGCACCCGACTGCAAAGTTGCAAAGGTGCGCGGATGGCGATCCAGAAACTCTATGCCGGTGTAAAACTGCGTGAGACCCGCACCCGCGCGGGGCTGACGCAGAAAGATTTCGCCGCTCGGCTGGGCGTGTCCTTGCCCTATCTCAACCAGATGGAGAACAACAACCGACCCGTCAGCACCAATGTCGTGCTGGCCTTGGCGTCGGAGTTCAGGCTGGATGTGACGGAGCTTTCCAGCGGCGATGGGGAGCGGTTGGTGAGCGATCTGCGTGAGGCGCTGGCCGATCCGGTTTTCGCTGGAAAGGCACCCCCGGTGGCTGATCTGCGCCTCACCGCCTCCAACGCGCCGGGGCTGGCACATGCCTTTCTTGCGCTGCATCAAAGCTACCGACAGGTGCATGAACGGCTGGCCTCGCTGGACGAAGCATTGGGCCGTGAGGATGCCCGCGCGATGCCCTCCCCTTGGGAAGAGGTGCGGGACTTCTTTCACTATTGCGACAATTACATCGATGCCGTCGACCGTGCGGCAGAGCATTTCGCGACCCGCGAAGGCAGTGGCAGTGACACGCGGGCGACCGCGGCGCGCGCGCTTGAGAGTGCCGGGGTGCGCGTGGTTTTTGAGGATGACGACCGGCTGCGCGCCTATGATCCCGCACGCAAGGTGCTGCATCTATCGGCCCGTGCAGCGCCTGAGACGCAGACCTTTCAGATGTTGTTGCAGGTGGCGCTGACCCAGCAGGATGCGCTGCTGGAGGCGACGCTGGACCTCGCCCGCTTCCACAGCGCCGCGGCGCGGGATATCGCAAAGATTGGGCTGGCCAATTACTTCGCGGGGGCGGCCCTGTTGCCCTATGGGCGGTTTTTGCAAAAGGCGCAGGATTGCCGCCATGATCTGGAGGTGCTGGCCGGGCATTTCGGTGCCTCAATCGAACAAGTGGCGCATCGGCTATCGACGATGCAGCGCCCCGGCGCGAAGGGGGTTCCCTTTTTCTTCGTCCGGGTCGATCAGGCAGGAACGATCACCAAACGCCATTCCGCGACCCGACTGCAATTCGCGCGTTTCGGCGGCGCCTGCCCGCTCTGGAACGTCCACCGCGCCTTTGAGACGCCGGGGCGGTTCCTGCGGCAACTGGCCGAGACGCCGGATGGGGTGCGCTATATCAGTTTGGCGCGGGACATCTCGAAACCGGCGGGGCGGTTTGGCGCCCCGGTGCGGCGCTACGCGATCTCACTCGGCTGCGAGGTGCGCCATGCGCCCGCGCTGGTCTACGCCGATGGGATGGACGTCACCCGCAGCGATGCCTTTGAACCGATTGGCATTTCCTGCCGGATTTGCGAACGCCGGGATTGCCATCAACGCTCCGTCCCGCCGCTGGAGCGGCAGTTGGTGGTCGACCCGCATCTGCGCGACACCCTGCCCTACCGGGTGGAGTGATCAGCGCCGCGCGCGCCGCCACCCCGCGCCGCGGGCCTCGGCTTCGGAACAGAACCAACGCTCGCCTTTGCGGGCGCTGATGCGGGTGCGGCTGTAAAACTCCTGCCCCGGCATATGGTAAATCTTGACCCCCTCGGCGCTGATATTGCCTTTGATCTGGCAGCTCCCCTCGGGCCGGGCAGGCTCGGACCCGCTGCGGCGGGTCACGCGGTAGCGGGCGGGGGAAACCGTCTTGAACCCGTGAATCCCACGGCCTGCGACAAAGGCGGCCTTCTCATCCAGATCATAGTCCATCGAATATTTACGATAAGCAAAGGCCAGCCCGTCACGCACCAGCGCCTGCCCCACGTCAACGTCGCCCACATGGCAGCGGGCGACGATGCGATCATAGCGGTCGCGGTCCAGTGCCTCACAATGCGCGTTGGCCCCTTGGTATCTGTCGCGCACCTCCCTCGTTGTCCAATCTCCGCAGGCCCAAGCCTGCCCGCCCTCGGTCTCGCAGGTCTGGCTGGACTCCAGCGCATCGATGCCATGCAAGCGGATGCGCGTACCGCCGAGATCGAAAGTATCCCCATCGATCACGCGAACCACGCCCGAAACGCTCTGCGCCCCCGCTGATCCAGTTGCGAGGCTCAGTGTCAGACTGAGGGCGAAAAGTGAACAAATCCTTAACATGAGGCAGGTATGACGCCCTGCCCCGCGGCCTTCAAGACAGGATGTTAAGGCAGGTTAACGATCAGCGCTGCGCCACCTGCCAGTTCGGATGCAGCCAAGGTTCGTCATTCGCGCGCGGCAGCGGATCGCGGCCCAGAAGCAGGTCCGAGACCTTTTCGCCGACCATGATCGAAGGCGCGTTAAGGTTGCCATTGGTGATCCGCGGGAAGATCGAACTGTCGGCCACGCGCAGCCCCTCGACCCCAATCACCCGTGCTTGCGGGTCGACCACGGCGCCCCGATCGTCCGCCTCCCCCATACGGCAGGTGCCGCAGGGGTGATAGGCGCTCTCGGCGTGTTCGGCGATGAAGGCATCAAGCTCCGCGTCCGACTGCAGCGCGGCGCCGGGCTGGATCTCGTGTTTAACGAAGGGTTTGAAGGCGTCCTGCGCAAAGATCTCCCGCGTGAGGCGGATACAGGTGCGAAACTCCTCCCAATCGTCGGGATGCGACATGTAGTTGAACCGAATGCGCGGCGCCTCGCTCGGGTCGGCGGAGCGCAGGGTGATCTCGCCCCGCGACTTGGAGCGCATCGGTCCGGTATGGGCCTGAAAGCCATGCCCCTCGGCCGCCGCCTGCCCGTCGTAGCGCACGGCAATGGGCAGGAAATGGTATTGGATATCAGGGTATTCCACGCCGGGCTTCGAGCGAATAAAGGCCGCGGATTCGAACTGGTTCGAGGCGCCCATACCGGTCTTGGTAAACAGCCATTGAGCGCCGATGACGGCCTTCGACAGGAGGTTCCAGTGCTTGTAAAGCGTGATCGGCTGGCGCGAGGCCATCTGGATGTAAAGCTCCAGGTGGTCCTGCAGGTTCTGACCCACGCCCGGGCGGTCGGCCAGCACCTCGATCCCGTGTTCGGCCAGATGGGCAGCCGGGCCGATCCCCGAAAGCATCAGCAGTTTCGGCGAGTTGATCGACGACGCCGCCAGCACCACTTCGCGGCTGGCGCGGATCACCTCCGTCGCGCGGCCACGCTTGACCTCGACACCCACAGCACGGCCCTCTTCGATCACCACGCGCTGCGCCAACGCGCGGATCAGGGTGACGTTGCCGGTCTTCTGCGCCGGGCGCAGATAGGCATTGGCCGCCGACCAGCGCCGCCCGTTCCAGACGGTCTGCTCCATCGGGCCGAAACCCTCTTGCTGCTCGCCGTTATAGTCATGGGTCACCGGGTAGCCCGCCTGCGCCCCGGCCTGCACGAAGGCGTCGAAAAGCGGGTTCTCGCGCGGGCCGCGGCTGACGTGCAGCGGGCCGTCCTTGCCGCGCCATGCAGCATCGCCGCCGTGGCCGTTCTCGTGCCATGTTTCCATGCGTTTGTAGTAGGGCAGCACATCCGCGTAGGACCAGCCGCGCGCGCCGGACTCCTCCCAATGGTCGAAGTCCTTGGCGTGGCCGCGGACGTAGACCATGCCGTTGATCGACGACGAGCCGCCGATCACTTTACCGCGCGGGCAGACCAATTCGCGGTTGTTCAAATGCGGCTCGGGCTCGGATTTATAGCCCCAGTCGTAGCGCGGCATGTTCATCGGATAGCTGAGCGCCGCGGGCATCTGGATGAAAGGCCCGGCGTCGGTGCCACCATGTTCGATGACGATGACCTTGCGGCCCGCCTCGGCCAGACGGTAGGCCATGGCGCAGCCCGCGGAGCCCGCGCCGACGATGACAAATTCAGCTTCCATAGCTCTTCCTTCCGTGATTCCGCGCCGGGTCAAGGATGCGCAGCACCGCGCGAAGACGCGGCTTGTCCTTGAGGCGGTGGGGAATCGCTCCCCAGAATTGACGCGGTGACTTGAGGATCAGGCTGATCCCTCAAGCACCTCTCAGCAAATTCACCCCTTAGAAGGGCGCCTCGACATCACCCATGCGCACGTAAACCGACTTCACTTGGCTGTAGTGCTCGATCGCCGCCTTGGCGTTCTCGCGGCCCACGCCGGAGTTCTTCATGCCGCCGAAGGGCGCTTCGACCGGCGCGTCGTTGTAGCTGTTGATGTAGCAGGTCCCGGCCTCGAACCCCGCCGCCACGCGATGCGCGCGGGCAAGATCACGGGTGAAAACACCGGCGGCGAGGCCGAACTCGGTGGCATTGGCGCGGGCCATGACCTCGGCTTCGTCCTCGAAGTCGAGCACCGCCATGACGGGGCCGAAGATCTCCTCGCGGGCGATGATCATGTCGTCGGTCACATCGGCAAAGACGGTCGGCTGCATGTAGAAGCCATCACGCTCGATCCGCGCGCCGCCATAGACCAGCCGCGCGCCCTCGGCTTTGCCCTTCTCGACGTAGTCCAGCGCGATCTGCATCTGCCGCTCGCTGACCATCGGGCCAAAGCTGGTGTCGGGGTCCATCGGATCACCGATCACGGCGTTGTCCAGCCGCTCGGAAAGCCGCGCGAGGAACTTCTCCTTGATGTCGCGGTGCACGAAGACGCGGGTGCCGTTCGAGCAGATCTGGCCCGAGCTGTAGAAGTTGCCCAGGATCGCGCCGCCGACGGCATTGTCGATGTCCGCGTCCTCGAAGACGATCAGGGGCGACTTGCCGCCCAGTTCCATCGTCACATGTTTGATGCCCTCGGCAGCCGCGGCATAGACCTTGCGCCCCGTCGGCACGGAGCCGGTGAGCGAAACCTTGTCGACGCGGGTGTCGGTGACCAGCGACTGGCCGACCTCGCCCATGCCCTGCACCACGTTGAAGAGACCCGCGGGCAGCCCGGCCTCGATCAGGATCTCGGCGACCTTCAGGGCGCAGAGCGGCGTGGTCTCGGACGGTTTGAAGATCATCGCATTGCCGCAAGCCAGCGCGGGCGCGGCCTTCCAGCAGGCGATCTGGGTGGGGTAGTTCCATGCCCCGATGCCGACACAGACGCCCAAGGGCTCGCGGCGGGTATAGACCCAGTCCTCGCCCAGTTGGATATGTTCGCCCGTCAGGCTGCCGGCGAGACCGCCAAAATACTCCAGCGCGTCCGCGCCGCTGGTGGCATCGGCGACGGAGGTCTCCTGATAGGGTTTGCCGGTGTCTTGGGTTTCCAGCACCGACAGATCGTGGTTGCGGTCGCGGATCATGTCGGCGGCGCGGCGCAGGATGCGGCCCCGCTCGGTGCCGCTCATCGCGCCCCATGCGGCCTGCGCGCGGCGGGCCGAGGCGATGGCCTGTTCGACGATCTGAGGCGTGGCGGCATAGACCGTGGCGATCTTTTCGCCCGTGGCGGGATAGATCACCGGGATCGGCGTGCCGTTGGTGTCTTCGACATAGACGCCGTCGATAAAGTGGCTGGCGGTGGGTTGGGGATCATAGGACATCAAAGGGACTTTCTTGCCTGAGGCGAGGAGTGTTCAGAGAGGCGGAGCGCGGCGGTGCCGCCCGTCTCCGCGGTGTTCAACGGCCCGCTTTGAGCAGCAGGTCGAGTGTATAGAGCGCGCGAGTCATAGCCTCTGCCGCGCTGACGCCATCCGACAGCGCCGCGCGCAGGTAGAGCCCGTCGATCAACGCCGCCAAGGTTTCGGCGTCGCCTTCGGGCTGAGGGCTGATCGGGCGCAGCGCATGTGTGAGGTTGGACCGCAACCGGCTTTGGTAAGCCGTCAGCAGCCGCCGGGTTTCGGGGTTGGTGCGGGCATGGGCGTAGAGTGTCATCCACGCGCTGATCGTGCCGGGGTGAAAGCCGGTATCGTCGAAACTGGCGACGATGATTGCTGCCGCGCGGTCATGCGGCGTGCGGGCCGTGGCCAAGCGTTCGCGGACCCCGGCGGCATATTCCGACAAGATGTGCCGCATCGCCGCCAGAAAGATCTGGTTCTTACCGCCGAAGTAATGATGCGCCAGCGCGCTCGACATGCCTGCCCGCTTGGCGATCTGGCTCACCGTCACATCCAGCGACTGGGCCTCGCCGATCTCGGCGATGGTGGCTTTGACCAGCGCAGAGCGGCGAATGGGTTCCATTCCGACTTTGGGCATTGGATTCGGATCCTTGGGGCAGTGTTGACCGCCTCAGGATAGGGGAATCTTTATTGACTCGTCAATCAAGTACCAACCTACGGGGCGGAAGGTCAGAATTTCGTCGCATGCGAGGGGGGCGTGACCTGCCGTTTCAGCATCGCTTCGCGCCATGTGATAAAGGTGACAGAGCCCAAGATCACCGACCCGCCCAGCACGACCCAGAGGTCCACCGGCTCGGCAAAGACCACCACGCCGAGGATCGTGGCCCAGACCAATTGCAGGAAAGTGACCGGCTGCGTCACCGTCACCGGGGCGGCGGCAAAAGCCAGCGTCATGGTGAAATGCCCCGCCGTTGCGAAAAAGGCGACCCCGGCGAGGATCAGCAGTTCCTGCGGTGTCGGCGTGATCCAGACGGCAAAGGCGAAGGGCGCCAGCCCGATGGTCACGAAGATCGACAGCATGGTCACGATCATCACCGGGCGCGCCTCATCCGCCAGCACCTTGGCCAAGAGGTAGGACCCGGCAAAGACCACCGCCGCCAGCAACATCGCCAAATGCCCGGTAGAGACTTCGCGAAAACCGGGCCGCAGGATGATCGCCGCCCCCGCCAGCCCCAGACAGACCGCCACGATGCGCCGTGCGGCCAGCTTCTCCCCCAGAAAGATCGCGGCACCCACGGTGACATAGATCGGCGCGAGGTAGTTCATCGCGGTCACCTCGGCGATGGGCAGGCGGGTCATGGCGTAGAACCACAGGATCACCC
Source organism: Sulfitobacter sp. M85 (assembly GCF_029285915.1). Lineage (NCBI taxonomy): Bacteria > Pseudomonadati > Pseudomonadota > Alphaproteobacteria > Rhodobacterales > Roseobacteraceae > Sulfitobacter > Sulfitobacter sp. M85. The sequence goes on along the minus strand of NZ_JABECQ010000002.1, from coordinate 336,805 downwards.
CGCCCGCGTGGCACAGGCCCCGCATGCCGAAAAGCCCCCATTGCCGCCGGCTCACCGGTGTGGCCAGCAGCGACCGCAGGACCGGCAGGACAAAGACCAACCCCATGGCGTAGCGCAGGAAAGCGGCTTCTGCCGAAGGCAGCCGCGGCCCCATGTATTTCACCAGCGCGGTCACGCCGATGAAACAGGCCCCCGTCACCAACATCCAAAAGACCCCGACAAGCGGGCGGTTGGGCGGAGCGGGAATGTCGGGGGTGGTGGCGGGAGAGTGTGTCATGCCGCGACCCTTTCCCAAAGCGCTGCCAAGGGCAAGATGGGCGCGGCATTTTTATTCACATCGCAAGCAATTTGATGGCAATCGCCCACATGGTCACGGCGATGATGGCGTCCAAGACCTGCCAACTGCGCGGTCTGGCAAAGAGCGGCGCCAGCAGCCGCGCGCCATAGCCCAGTGAGAAGAAGAAGACGAAGCTTGCCAGCACCGCCCCGATGCCAAAGCTGAGCCGGTCGGGATATTGCGCCGAGATCGAGCCGAGCAGCACCAAGGTGTCGAGGTAGACATGCGGGTTCAGCCACGTCAGCGCCAGCAGCGTCAGGATCGCCTTGCGCAGGCTGCGGGTGGATTGCCCCTCGGCCTCCAGCGCCTCCCCGCCCTGCCATGCGGAAACCGCGTTGCGCCAGCCGTACCACAGCAGGAAAGCCGCGCCGCCATAGCGCATCAGCGGGCCGAACCACGGGGCCGCCTCGGCCAACGCGCCAAAGCCCGCGACCCCCGACATGATCAACACCGCATCCGAGGCGGCACAGACGAGCACCACCGGCAGCACATGTTCGCGGCGCAGCCCTTGGCGCAAGACAAAGGCGTTTTGCGCCCCGATGGCCATGATGAGGGTGAGGCTGAGGGCGAAGCCGGGAAGGAGTGAGGTGAACATCAAAGGCGTCCTATAACATGGGTTGCCTTTGCCTAGCCCGGCGGTTCAGATTACTCAAATTCAATAGTCTACGTTAGGATTAGCAAATCTTATGCAGCTCGACAGCGCGCAGCTAACCGCATTGGCCCATATACTGCGGCTCGGCAGTTTTGATGCCGCAGCGGCGGTGCTGGGGGTGACCCCCTCGGCAATCTCGCAACGGGTGAAGGCGCTGGAGGATCGTGTGGGGGCCACCCTCGTTCTGCGCGGCCAGCCCTGCACCGGCACGCCCATGGGCCAGCGTCTTGCCAAACATGCGGAGGATGTGGCCCTGCTCGAAGCGCAGGCGCTTGGCGCGGGCGATGCCACCGCCCCGCCCCGGCTGCGCCTTGCGGTGCCTGCGGATGTCTTGGCCACATGGCTGATCCCGGCGCTGGCGCAGGTGCCCGACATGCTCTTCGATCTGATGATCGACGACCAAGACACCTCTGCCGATTGGCTGCGTCGGGGGGAGGTCAGCGCGGCGGTGACGGCGCAAGCCCGCGCGGCACCGGGCTGCGACGTGCTGCCCTTGGGGGCGCTGCGCTACCATGCCACTGCCAGCCCCGCCTATCGCGAGACCTGGTTTGCCGAAGGCGTCACGACCGAGGCACTGGCCCGCGCGCCGATGCTCACCTTCGATCATAAGGATCAACTGCAAGGGCGATGGTTGATGCGAAAGACCGGGCAGCGACTGACCCCGCCAAGCCACCATCTGCCCTCAAGCCACGGCTTTGTCGCGGCGGCGCAGCAAGGGCTGGGTTGGGGGATGAACCCCGCGCCGCTGGTGGCCGAGGATATTGCGGCGGGCCAGCTCGTGTCACTGGACGAGGCGCTGCCGCTGGATGTGCCGCTTTACTGGCAGGTCGCGCGGATCATGGTGCCCGCGCTGGCCCCGCTCACCGCCGCCATAAGGGCCGCGGCACGCGAGGCGCTGGTGCAAATACCGCGTTAAAGCTGCGACATAACCTCGTCGGAGGCCTCAAAGTTGGTGGTGACGCGCTGCACGTCGTCATCTTCCTCAAGCGCATCGATCAGCTTCATCAGCTTTTCCATGTTCTCGAGATCCATCTCGGTGGTGGTGGTCGGACGCCAGATCAGCTTGGTCGATTCCGACTCGCCCAATGCGGCCTCAAGCGCGGTCGACACGTCGTTGAGATCGGTGTCGGCGCAATAGATCACATGGCCTTCTTCGGAGCTTTCCACGTCTTCGGCACCGGCTTCGATCGCGGCCATCATCACGGTGTCTGCGTCGCCCACGGAAGCGGGGTAGATCACCTCGCCCTTGCGCTCGAACATGAAACCGACTGAGCCTGTCTCGCCCAGATTGCCGCCATTCTTGGTGAAGGTCGAGCGCACAGTCGAAGCGGTGCGGTTGCGGTTGTCGGTCATCGCCTCGACGATCACCGCCACGCCATTGGGGCCATAGCCCTCGTAGCGGATTTCCTCGTAATCCTCGCCCTCACCGCCGACGGCCTTCTTGATGGCGCGTTCGATGTTGTCCTTGGGCATGGACTGGCCCTTGGCCTCTTTCACCGCCAGACGAAGACGCGGGTTCTTGTCCGGGTCGGGGTCGCCCATCTTGGCCGCGATGGTGATTTCCTTGGAGAGTTTGGAAAACACCTTGGCGCGCAGCTTGTCCTGACGGCCCTTGCGATGCTGGATGTTTGCCCATTTGGAGTGACCGGCCATGAATACCTCGTTCTGGCAATGCGTTTGCGCCACTCTATATGCCAGCATCACCGCTGGAACAAGCCACCCGGCCTGTGCTTAGCTTTCCGCCCGTGAAGCAACCAAGTTAGACCGGATCTATGACCACTGATCAGATTATCCTCTTCACCCTCTTCGGCGCGGTCTTTGGTCTGCTGCTTTGGGGGCGGTTCCGCTATGACATCGTGGCCTTCGGGGCGCTGATGCTCGGCGTGGTGCTGGGGGTGGTGCCCACGGAAAACGCCTTTGACGGTTTCGGCCATCCGGCCACGCTGATCGTGGCGCTGGTCTTGGTGGTTTCGGCTGGGTTGGTCCGTTCGGGCGCGGTGATGCTGATCACCCGCACGTTGGTCGACAGTTCGCGCAGCTTGGGCGCGCATATCACCATGATGGGTGCCGTGGGCGGGGTGCTGTCGGCCTTTATGAACAACGTCGCCGCCTTGGCCCTGCTGATGCCGGTCGACATCCAGACCGCACGCAAAGCGGGCCGCGCGCCGGGGCTGAGCCTGATGCCGCTCAGTTTCGCCACCATCCTTGGCGGCATGGCCACGCTGATCGGCACGCCGCCCAATATCATCATCGCCTCCATCCGGCAGGAATCCTTGGGCGCGCCTTTCAAGATGTTCGATTTCGCCCCCGTCGGCGGGTTGGCCGCCATTGCGGGGCTGATCTTTGTCGCGCTGATCGGCTGGCGGCTGATCCCCGCCCGCGAAGACGCCATGATCGAGGCCGAGGACATCGCCCAATATATCGCTGAGCTAACCGTACCCGAGGGCAACAAACAGATCGGCAAACGGCTGGCCGAGTTGCAAGAAGAGGCGCATCGCGCCGATGTGGCGATCTTGGGCCTGATGCGCGACGGCAAGCGACGCTATGGCACGGCGCGCAACGTGGTGCTGCAAGCCGGAGACGCGATCGTGCTTGAGGCCACGCCCGACGCGCTGGACGAGTTCCGCAGCACGCTGAACCTCGCGCTGGCTGACCGGGACCGCGAAGACCTGCTACTGGCCGATGGCGACGGGGTCGAGATTGTCGAGGTCGTGGTGACCGATGGCTCACGGCTCAACGGACGCACGGCGCAGGCGGTGGGCCTGTCGTGGCGTCAGCGCACGGTGCTGTTGGGCCTGTCGCGACAGGGCCGCAAGATCACCTCGCAACTGCGCACGACCGAGCTGAAACCGGGGGACATCCTGTTGCTGCTGGTCCCGCGCGACACGGTGGCCCATGTCACCGACTGGCTGGGCGTGCTGCCGCTGGCCGACCGGGGCCTTGCGGTGACGCAAGACAGCAAGACTTGGCTTGCCATCGCGATGTTCGCGGGGGCCGTGGCCGCGGCCTCTTTCGGGCTGATCTACCTGCCGATCGCCCTTGGCATCGTGGTGGTCGGTTATGTGCTGGCCAAGATCGTGCCGCTGTCGGAACTCTATACCCATATCGAATGGCCGGTGATCGTGCTCTTGGGCTCGATGATCCCACTGGGCGCGGCGCTGGAGACTTCGGGCGGGACCGAATTGATCGCGGGCGCGCTGGTGGGGCTGACCGAGGGGCTGCCCGCTTGGGTGGTCCTCACGGTTCTGATGGTGGTGACCATGTCGCTGTCGGATGTGCTCAACAACACCGCGACGACCATCGTCGCGGCGCCCGTGGGCATCCAGATGGCGCAGTCGCTCAGCGTCTCTCCTGACCCGTTTTTGATGGCAGTGGCGGTGGCAGCCTCTTCGGCTTTCCTGACGCCGATTGGGCATAAGAACAACACGCTGATCCTCGGCCCCGGCGGCTATTCCTTTGGCGACTATTGGCGCATGGGGCTGCCGCTGGAGATCATCGTCGTCGCCGTGTCGATCCCCGCGATCCTGTTCTTCTGGCCGCTTTAATCGCCACCCCCGCGCGTCGGACTTGCCAGAGCATATTTGCCGCCCCTAGGCTGAAGGTCAGCTTTGGGGGGACAAATGGACATTCTAATCAACGTCGTACTGCCGCTGTCATTGGCGATCATCATGCTGTCGCTGGGCGTGGGCCTCACGGTTTCAGACTTCACCCGCGTGGCGAAATACCCGCGCGCCTTTGCCTTGGGCGCGCTTTGCCAAGTGGTGCTGGTGCCCGCTGCCGCATGGGCCGTGGCCATGGCCTTTGGCCTGCGCGGAGAACTGGCCGTCGGGCTGATGATCCTCTCCTTCTGCCCGGGCGGCGTGACCTCGAATATGATCAGCAAATTCGCGCGGGGCGATGTGGCGCTTTCGGTGACTTTGACGGCGGTGGTCTCGCTTCTGAGCATCCTGACCGTACCGGTCTTCACCGCCATCGCTGTGCGGCACTTCATGGGCGATGCCGCGCCGGATGTTTCGGTCGCGGCGCTGGCGGTGGCGATGTTCGTGATCACCACCCTGCCCGTGGCGCTTGGGCTTGCCCTGCGCCACCTCGCCCCCGGCTTTGCCGCGCGGATCGAGCCGGGCCTCTCCGCCCTCGCCGCGCTGCTCTTCGTGCTGATTGTCCTCGCCGCATTGGCCGGAAATTGGAGCGTTTTCACCGAGAATCTCGCCCGGCTTGGTCCCGCGCTCATTAGCATGAACGCGGCGCTGATGTTGCTGGGGCTGGGTATTGCCGCAGCGGCCGGGCTGGCGTGGCAGACCCGCAAGACGATCTCGGTCGAAGTGGGCATCCAGAACGCCACGCTTGGCATCACCCTCGCCGGATTGATCTCGGGCCAAGCGTCGGGGTTCAGCGCCTATGCCCTGCCCTCGGCGGTCTATGGCATCACGATGTATCTGGTGGCCCTGCCCTTCGTCCTTTGGATGCGCGGACGCTGAGGGGGCGACGCCCGCCAAGCAAAAGGCGCGTCCAGAGGGACGCGCCTTTCGTTTTTAGACTGACGGCCCCTTAGGCCATGTCGAAGGCGTCATCCTCGCAGGTGTCGCCCCCTTCGTCTTCCTCCTCCGGCATGGAAGTGAGGGTCAGCGCGTCCATGAGGGCGCTCGCGGGGTCGGAGGTATCGGCATCGGGGTCCTCCATGTCAGGGTCGACCATACCGGACACCTCAAGCACCTCGCCGCCGCTCTCATCCGAGTCCACCACAACACGCATGCCGCTCAGATCGATATCTTCGAAAGACAGCGAGCCGGGATAGGTCCAGAGGGTGAAGTTCGTGCTTGTGACCTCATCATCGGAACTGTCAGCGGTCGTGCCGAACTGCAGACCCACATCGAAGCTGCCTCCCGCTTGGGGACCATCGTCGAAACCGTCGACACCGTCATCCACGGCCTTCACATCCGTCAGGTGATAGCCTTCGGCGTTCACATCAGGGAAGAAGTTCAGTTCTTCGATTGCGCTGCCATCAGTCACATTGAAGAAAAGCCCGTTGATGTCAGCGTGGGATTCCGCTTCGGGATCAGTGGGCGAAAGGTTGAAGTGCAGCTGCCCCTCCGGCGTTTCCGTGACGGCGATTGTGATCTCCCCACTCTCTCCCATCAGGAAATTAAGAACGGACTTATCGTCGCCACCGGTATGACCCCCTTGCGTACCACCCGAACCGGATCCCTTAGTGCCGCAAGAGCCGGAACCTTTGGTGCCGCCAGAGCCGGAGCCTTTAGTCCCGCCGGAGCCGGAGCCTTTCGTACCGCCAGAACCGGAACCCTTGGTGCCACCAGAACCGGAGCCCTTCGTGCCGCCAGAACCGGAGCCTTTCGTACCGCCGGAACCGGAACCCTTGGTGCCACCGGAACCGGAGCCCTTCGTGCCACCAGAACCGGAACCCTTAGTGCCACCCGAGCCGGAGCCCTTCGTACCGCCAAAGCCGGAACCCTTGGTACCGCCGGAGCCGGAACCTTTCGTGCCGCCAGAACCGGAGCCTTTCGTGCCGCCAGAACCGGAGCCTTTCGTGCCACCAGAACCGGAACCCTTCGTGCCACCCGAGCCGGAGCCCTTCGTACCGCCAGAGCCGGAGCCCTTCGTGCCACCGGAACCGGAGCCCTTCGTGCCGCCCGAACCGGAACCTTTTGTGCCACCGGAGCCGGAGCCTTTCGTACCGCCAGAGCCGGAGCCCTTCGTGCCGCCAGAACCGGAACCCTTGGTCCCACCCGAACCGGAGCCTTTGCCGTCATCGTTCCCGTCGAACTTCCCGGCCAAGTGCTTGTCATACCACGTCGCGAAGGAGGAGCCCTCTACCCCGCCGTTGTGATAGGACTTCGTTCCGCTGGCATCGCAACCGCTGCCCGCTTCACCGCCAGTGGACCAGCTATTGTCCTTGCTGTTCCAACCCTTTGAGAATCTGTAACCCATGGCGCCAATCCCTCATATGCATTTGCAGCCGCGGCCGCTTTGCAGCGCCGCATCCCCCACTGACCTGTGAAGCTAGCAGCGGCGCCTATTTCCGCCAAATTCTTTCCATTTTTTGGGTAAATTGGGCCGACAAAGCGTGATAAATCGAAACAGTGAGACACCCTGAGAGGGCATTGTTCTTTCGTGCAGGTCAAATGCGCTGATGGGGTGCGAATCACTCCCGTCGGGATAGGTGGAAATTGCCTTTGTTTTGCCCAAAACCCGCCGTACCCTCGTCAGCCAGCCGACCTAGACAGGCGAAAACACCAGCGGAGGCCCCATGGCACGACCCAAGGAACAAAGCGCTCAGGCCCAGATCGCCGCGGCGGCGCGCAAGCATTTCGGGCAAGATGTGGCGCGGGTATCGGCGCCGGGCGGCGAAAACCGGTCGAGCTTTCGGCTGCATCTGACCGACCGCACGGTGATCGCCACCCTGCGCCCGGACTTCCGCCGCACCCATCTCGAAGCCCATGTGCTGACCGAGCTTGGCCGCCACTGCAGCGACCTGCCCGAATGTCTGGGCGTTGTGGGAGAGATCATGTTCCAATCCGACGTCGGCAAACGCCGCCTCAACGTCGAGGTCGCGCGGGTGGAACGCGCCGAACAGCTTACCCTCGCAGCCGAGGCCGTCTCGGCCATCTTCCGCATCCACGGCGCCGCGCGCCAGACCGAGTTGAACGCGATCATGCCGCATCTGGGCAACAACCGCGACTGGGTGCTGAACTTCGTCGATGCGGTGGATTTTCTGAAAGACCTCGGCGGCGGCATCTCGGACCAGTTCGACCGCACCGCCGCCTATGAACGCATCAACGCCCCGGCGCGGCAATTCGTCAAATGGGACTGCCGCTCAGGCAATGCCGCGATTGGCGCGGATGACAAGCTGCGCTGGTTCGACTTTGAATATGCCGGTCTGCGCCACGGGGCCGAAGACATCGCTTGGCTGATCGGGGATGAGGCATGGCCCATCGCCCCGCCGGATATGGTGGATGTGGTGATCGACGCCTTCGATCCGACCTGCGGCATCGCCCTGCCCGACTACCTCGATTACCTCTCGGTCTACCTAACCTTCCACGCGGTGCAGCGGCTCAAACTGATCAGCAAAGAGGCCAAGAAGCGCGGCTGGCTGAGCAAGGACCGCATCCGACGCTATGACGACGCCGGGGTGCATCCTGAATTCGCGGCCCATATCTGTCGGGTCGGGGCCTATTTCTCGGACCAATCCGAACTCACCGCCCCGCTGACCCGTAACTTCCTTGAGGCGCAAGCGGGCTTTGACGCAATCGTCGCCCAGTCCGACGTGCCGCGCAGCGCCTAAGCTACCAAATGAGCGGGATCACCGCGCTGACCAGCACCGACATGCTCAGGTTCAGCGGGATCCCGATGCGCATGAAATCGGTGAAGCGATAGCCCCCCGGCCCGTAAACCAGCGTGTTGGTCTGATAGCCGATGGGCGTGGCAAAGGCGCAGGAGGCAGCGATCATCACCGCCACCACCAGCGGGCGCGGGTCCATGCCAAGCGCGGTGCTGAGGCTGATGGCAATCGGCGTCATAATCACCGCCACGGCATTGTTGCTGACGATCTCGGTCAGGATGGTGGTCAGCAGGAACACCGCCCAGATGATGAAAAACGGCGGCAATTGCGCCAGCCCCGGCGCGATATTGTCGACGATTAGCGTGATCGCGCCGGAATTCTGCAAGGCCGCGCCAACCGCCAACATGGCAAAGATTAGCGCCAGCAAACGCCCCTCCACGAAAGAGAAAGCCTCCTCCGCGTCGATACAGCCCGTCACCAGCACCACGGCCACGGCGATCACGGCCAGCAGGAGGATTGGCGCCACGTTGAAGGCCGCCAGCGCCACGATCCCCACGAGGGCGGCAATGGCGATCGGCGCATGCCCCCGGCGGAACGCCCGGGCCGAAGGTTGGGTCACATCGACAAGGTTCATCTCGCTCGCCAGCCGCTGGATGTCTTCGGCAGCCCCTTCCAGCAGCAGCGTATCGCCGACCTTGACGATCAACTGGTCAAGCTGCTGGCCGATGTTCTGGTTCCGCCGATGCACCGCCAGCGGATAGACCCCATAGCGCCGCCGCAGCCGCATTGAGCCCAAGCTGCGCCCCACCATCCGGCAACCCGGCGTGATCAGCACCTCGACGGTCGTGGTCTCCACTGCCGAAAGCTGGTCGACCCGGCGGAGTTCCTTGTTGTTTTGCAGACTGAGAAGCTCGGTCATCTGGGTGCGCAGCACGACACGGTCGCCGACCTGAAGCGCGACTCCTTTGAGGTTGCGACGCAATGAATCGTCGCCCCGCACCACGTCGATCAACCGCACGCCCTCGCGTTTAAAAAGCTGCACGTCCAGCACTTCACGGCCAATTAGGTTGCTTTCGGGCGGGATCACCGCCTCGGTAAAGAATTTCATCTTGGATCGGTCAGAGAGCATATTCGCCATGCTGTCGCGCGCGGGCAGCAGCCGGTCGGCGAGGAGCAGCATGTAAAGCAAGCCCCAAGCACAGACCACAAGGCCCACGGGCAGGATCTCGAAAATGCCGAAAGGGGCCATGCCCTGCGACCGCGCCACACCATCGACCAATAGGTTGGTGGAGGTGCCGATCAGCGTCAGAGAGCCGCCCATGATCGCGGCATAGCTGAGCGGTATCAACAGCTTGGAGGCCTTGGTGTTCAGCGTGCGGGTCAACTGTACCACCACCGGGATCATGACCACCACCACGGGCGTGTTGTTCATGATCGCACTGGCCGCCATGACCGACAGGATCACCCCCGCCACCGCCGTCTTGGGGTGGGTCTTGGCCGAGCGTTCGGCCAACCGCGTCAACACATCCAACGCCCCGGTGCGGACCAAGGCCCCCATGATGATGAACATCGCCGCGATGGTCCAAGGCGCGGGGTTTGAAAGCACCTCAAGCGCGTCATCATAGGGCAGCACGCCAAGGGCCAGCAGCAAGGCCGCCCCGGCGATGGCGACGACTTCGGTCGGAAAGGCTTCGCGCAGGAAAAGCACGAACATCATGCCGACAACCACGAGGGTAAGCACCGCCGTCTCCATCGGAGAGAAGCTGAAAAATTCCATCAAGAACCTGTCATTCGGGCAAAAGGCCGTTGTCCAGTTACGCCGATTGCAGCCCTCGGTGCAAGCGCGACGCACGGGCCGCGCCTTGCTGATCTTAAGGGGCGCTGGCCTGAAGGGCACCGCCCTCACGCACCGGGACGATCCGCGTGGCGCGGCCCGTGCGGTCGTCAGTCTCGATATAGACGCCCGACAGGGTTGCTTCGCCATTGGCGGGAGTAAAACGTTCGCGCGGCATGCCGGTGATGAAACGGCGCAGCGGCTCGGCCTTGTCCATGCCGATCACCGAATGATAATCGCCGCACATGCCGGCATCGCTCAGGTAGCCCGTCCCGCATGGCAGGATCATCGCATCCGCCGTGGGGACATGTGTATGGGTGCCGACCACAAGGCTCGCACGCCCGTCGCACCAATGGCCCATGGCCATCTTCTCACTCGTGGCTTCGCAGTGCATATCGACAATGATCGCCTGCGCCATGCCGCCCAAAGGATGGGTTTTCAGCACCGGCTCCAGCGCCGAGAAAGGGTCATCGAAGGGCCGTTTCATAAAGACCTGCCCAAGCGCTTGGGTCACTAGAACCTTCTTGCCGTTCTGCGCTGTGAACAGCTTGGCCCCTTTGCCCGGCGCGGATTTGGAGAAGTTCAGCGGTCGGATCACCCGCGGCTCCTGCTCGATAAAGCTGAGCATGTCTTTCTGGTCGAAAGCGTGATCGCCAAGGGTCAGACAATCGGCCCCAGCATCGAGCAGCGTCTTGGCATGTGCGCCCGAAAGCCCCATGCCGCCGGTCGCATTCTCGCCGTTGACCACAATGAAATCGAGCTTCCAGTCGCGCCGCAGCCGCGCCAGATTTTCGGTGATCGCCCGCCGTCCGGCCCGGCCCATCACATCGCCAAGAAACAAAATCTTCATGCCCATGGACTAGGACGCGCGCGGCTTGGCGGCAACCCTTATTCCGCGTGGGACGGAGGTAGGCCCGGCGTCACCTCGATCACCCCGGCCTCGGTCACGATCAGATCGAGCGGCGCGTCGGTGTCTTCCAGCGGGATGTCGTCCCACTCTTGCCCCGCGAAAGCAAAGCCGATGGCCAGCGTGGCCCGCCGCGCGCGCAGCATCGCCAGCGTTCGGTCGTAAAAGCCGCCGCCATAGCCCAGCCGTGCGCCCGCGCGGTTGAAGGCCAAAAGCGGGACGATCACGATTTCCGGCTCGAAAAAATCGGTCTCTGCGGGGATCATCGCGCCGAATGTGCCCGGCACCATCGGTGTTTCGGGCGTCCAACGGGCAAAAGACAGCGGGTGGTTCGGCTTTTCGATCACCGGCACGCCGACGGGACCATGGGCGCATGCCTCGGCCATGGCAGGGCGTGGATCAATCTCCGTTCGGATCGGCATGAAACCCGACAGCGGCACGCCGCGGTAGCCCGCCAAAACCTCGGAAAGATAGCCTGCCTGCGCTGCATTCGCCTGTTCGAACAAGGGCTTACGGCGGGCGAATGCCGCCTTGCGCGCCTCGGCCTTCCGAGCGGCGCAATCGCTCACAACAGCACCAAGGCGGCAAGGCCGAGGAAGGCGAAAAAGCCCACCACATCCGTCACCGTCGTCACAAACGCGCCCGAGGCGAGCGCCGGGTCCACCCCGAACCGCTCCAGCAAGATCGGGATGCCGGTGCCCGCAAGCCCCGCCACCACGAGGTTAATCACCATCGCCGTGGCGATGACATAGCCCAGCCCCGGCGAGCCGAACCAGAGCACGCCGACGATCCCCATGATCACCGCAAATATCAGCCCGTTGACCAGCCCCACCAAAACCTCACGCCGGATCACCCGCCAAACGTTGGAGCCGGTGAGGTCTTTGGTCGCGATGGCGCGCACCGCCACCGTCAAGCTCTGCGTGCCTGCGTTGCCACCCATGGAGGCCACGATCGGCATCAACACGGCCAGCGCCACGATCTGCGCAATCGCCGCCTCGAATTGCGAGATCACCACGGAGGCCCCAATCGCCGTCACAAGGTTCACCGCAAGCCACGGCAGGCGCTGCTTCGTCGTCTCCGTCACCCGGTCAGAGAGCGACCCCTCGCCCACGCCCGCCAGACGCAGGATATCTTCTTCGTGTTCTTCGTCGAGAACGGCCATGGCGTCGTCAATGGTGATGACCCCGATGAGCCGCCCCTCTTCATCGACCACGGGGGCCGAAATCAGGTGGTACTGGTTGAAGGCATAGGCCACATCGCCCTCATCGCGCATGGCAGGGATGATCTGAAAGGTCTCTTCCAGAATATCCGCCAGCCGCGTCTCGCGGCGCGAGCGCATGAGCTTGCCTAAGGTCACATTGCCCACCGGATGCAGGCGCGGGTCGACCATGACGATGTGATAAAACTGATCCGGCAAGTCTTCTTCCTTGGTGGCGCGCAGATGGTCGATGGCTTGGCCCACCGTCCAATGCTCTGGCGCCATGACAACCTCGCGCTGCATCAGACGGCCGGCAGAATATTCGGGCCAGTTCAGCGCCTGTTCCACCGCGACGCGGTCGGTCTCTTCCAGCGCGTCGAGGATGGTTTCCTGCTGCGCGTCTTCCAGATCTTCGATCAGGTCGACCACATCGTCGCTGTCCAGCTCGCGCACCGCTTGGGTCAGAACCTGCGGCGTCAGGATGCTGATGACTTCCTCGCGAACCGACTCGTCGAGTTCCGACAGAATCTCGCCGTCGAACTCCTGCCCGTAAAGCCGGATCAAGGCGGCGCGGTCGTCCTCGTCGATCTGCTCAAGAAGGTCGGCGATATCTGCCGCGTGCAGCGGCTCCATCAGTTGGGTCAGATGCGCCTGATCATTGGCCTCCACCGCCTCAAGGATCGCGGCCACGGCTTTCCGGTCGAGCACATAGGCCTCGGCACGCTCTTCAGGGGAGGCCGCCGGATCCAGCTCTTCGATCTGCTCTGACATCCGCTGCTCTCCGTCTCTGCGCCTTTATTGAGAACGATAGTATGCGAGCGCCCAAGCCGGTACAACGGCACCAGCGACGCTTCGGTATTGTTCCCCGTCCCGCCCTCACCTAAACCACTGGCATGACAAATCAACGACTCCTTTTGGGCGCGACGCTCACCTATTCCGGCAACCCGATGCAAAGCGCTTGGGAGGATGCCGTGAAGATCGACACCCAGGGCGGTGTGCTGATCGAAAATGGCCGGATCGCCGCCGTCGGCAAGGGGGACGCGCTGCGCGCCGCGCATCCGCAGGCTGAGGTGACGCGCTACACCGATGCGCTGATCTGCCCGGGTTTTGTCGATGCCCATGTGCACTACCCGCAGACCGCGATCATCGCCTCATGGGGCAAGCGGCTGATCGACTGGCTGAACACCTATACTTTTCCAGAAGAGATGCGCCTGTCGGATCCGGCCTATGCGGGCGAGATTGCCGCGCGCTATCTGGACCTGACGCTGGCCCATGGCACCACCACGGTCGCGTCTTATTGCACCATCCACCCCCATAGCGCCGACGCGCTGTTTCAGGCGGCGGCGGAGCGGGGCCAGCGGATCGTCGCGGGCAAGACCTGCATGGACCGCAACGCGCCCGAAGGGCTGCGCGACACGGTGCAATCGGCCTATGACGACAGCAAAGCGCTGATCGAGCGCTGGCACGGCAAGGGCCGCGCGACCTATGCGATCACGCCACGTTTCTCGCCCACTTCCACGCCCGAGCAGCTCTCCACCCTCGGCGCGCTTTGGGCAGAGCACCCAACCTGCCTGATGCAGACCCATCTCAGCGAGCAGACGGATGAGATCGAATGGGTCCGAGACCTGTTCCCAGAGGCGCGCGATTACCTTGATACCTATGAGGCCCACGGCCTGCTGGGCGAACGCGGCCTCTACGGCCATGCGATCCATCTGGAACCGCGCGAGATTGACCGGCTGGCGGAGGTCGGCGGTGGGCTGGTGCATTGCCCGACCTCAAACACCTTCATCGGCTCGGGGCTATTCGACATGACCGGCCTGGCCGCGCGGGGCATCCCGCTGGCGCTGGCGACGGATACCGGCGGCGGCTCGTCCTTTTCGATGCTGCGCACCATGGCGACGGCCTATGAGGTCGGCCAGTTGCGCGGCACGCCGCTGCATGCGGCACAGCTCATTTGGCTGGCCACCGCAGGCTCGGCCCGCAGCCTGCATTTACAAGATCATGTGGGTTCACTGGCCGAAGGGATGGAGGCCGACATCACCGTGCTGTCGCTCGACTCCACCCCCGCCATCGCGCAGCGCCACGCCGCGGCCAAGGACATTTGGGAAAGCCTTTTCGCCACGATCATGATGGGCGACGACCGCGCGATTGCGGATGTTTGGGTGGCGGGCACACGGCGGGGCGGCACGGCGTAAAGCGCCTCCCGCCGGGAGCTGGGCTCAGCAGGGCGCGCCCAGCACCATGACCCAGACCGCGTCATCGGCCCGGACCAGCCCCATCTCCTCGGCCCGGGCGTCGACCATGTTGCGGTAATGCCCCGGCGAGTTGGTCCAGCCGGTCATGACCTCATCGAGCGATTGCTGCCCCTTGGCGATATTCTCGGCCACGAAACACCATTCATAGCCCGCCACCGCCGCGCGGCGGCCGACATCGGTGCCATCGCGGCCTTGGTGGCTGAAATAGTCATGCGTGGCCATGTCGCGGGCGTGGTCCTTTGCCGCCTGTTCCAAACGGCTGTCATAGCTCAGGGGCTGCAACCCCTTCACATCGCGCAGGGCGTTCACCCTGTCCAATCCCATCGGATCGGCCAAAGCGGGCATCCCCGCCAGCATCAGTATCGAGAATAAAACCGGCTTCATTCAGCCAAGCCTTTCGCCAAATCATTCTGCCGCGCCACCTGAGCGGCCAAGTCGATGGTGGTAATCTGACCATCGCGCACCACCTGTCGGCCTTCAACGAAAAGGTCGCGCACCGCCGTGGGACCGGCAAGAAGCAGCGCAGCCGGGTCCCAACTGCCCGCGCTTTGCACGCCCGAAACATCCCAAATCGCCACATCGGCCCGTTTGCCGGGCATCAGCCGCCCGCAGTCAGGCCGCCCCAACACATCCGCCCCGCCGCGTGTGGCCAGTTCCAGCGCCGCGCGCGGGCTCATCGCATCTGCGCCGCGCGCCACCCGCTGCAACAGCATCGCCTGCCGCGCCTCGGCGGCCAGATTGCCGCTGTCATTGCTGGCCGACCCATCGACGCCCAGCCCCAGCGGCACGCCTGCGTCCAGCATCGCCCGCACCGGCGCGATGCCCGAGCCGAGGCGACAGTTCGAGCAGGGACAATGCGCAACCCCGGTGCGGGTTCGGGCGAAGAGGTCGATCTCGGCCCCATCCAACTGCACGCAATGGGCGTGCCAAACGTCGTCGCCAAGCCAGCCGAGGCTTTCGGCATATTCCCCCGGGCGACAGCCGAATTTCTCCTGCGAATAGGCCACATCCTCGGCATTCTCGGCCAGATGGGTGTGCAGCATCACGCCCTTGTCGCGCGCCAGCAGCGCCGTGTCGCGCATCAATTCGCGGCTGACCGAAAAGGGCGAACAGGGTGCCAATCCGACGCGGCACATCGCCCCTTCGGCGGGGTCGTGAAAGGCGTCGACCACGCGGATGCAGTCTTCCAAAATGGCCGCTTCACGCTCCACCAGTGCATCGGGCGGCAGGCCGCCATCGCTTTCGCCGATGCTCATCGAGCCGCGGGTGGGGTGAAAGCGCAGCCCAAGTTCGGCGGCGGCGTGGATCGTATCCTCCAGCCGCACGCCGTTTGGGTAGAGATAAAGGTGGTCCGAACTCAGGCTACAGCCCGAAAGCGCCAGTTCCGCCAGCCCGATCTGGGCCGAGACGAACATATGCTCCGGCCCCATGCGCGCCCAGATCGGGTAGAGCCGTTGCAGCCAGCCAAAGAGCAGCGCATCCTGCGCCCCCGGCACGGCGCGGGTCATGCTTTGGTAAAGATGGTGGTGGGTGTTCACGAGACCCGGTGTCACGACACAGCCCTTCGCCTCGACAATCTCACCCTCTGTCCAAAGGCCCTGCCCGATCTCGGCAATCACGCCGTCGCGCAGCAACAGGTCCGCGCCCGCAAGCTCCCGCCGGGTGTCGTCCATCGTGATAAGGTAATCCGCGCCGCGGATGAGGGTCTCTGCCATAGGTCACACTTTCGCTATGCCCGTCTCATGCAAAGCGTGTGTGATCGGTGGAAAACGGGCGAGAGAACCGACCTTCTGCGGGATTTATCGCATCCCGCCGGGGCCGGTCAATCCGGGCTTTCCCGACAATTGGATCAATAGGCGGAAAGGACCGCAAGCGCTTGGGCGTGGATGTCGCGGTTGGCCGCGGCCAGCGCCCTGCCCCCTTCATGCACCGGGTTGCCCTGCCAATCGGTGACGATGCCCCCGGCGGCTTGGATCACCGCGATCGGCGCTTGAATGTCATAGGCGTTCAGCCCCGCTTCGATCACCAGATCGACCTGCCCCGCCGCGACCAACGCATAGGCATAACAATCCATGCCATAGCGAGTCAGCAACGCCTGCGAGGCGACGGCGCGAAAGGCGCTGGCCTCCTCACTGCTGCCGACCTCGGGGAATGTGGTGAAAACGATGGACTGCCGCAAATCCCGCGCCGCGCGGGTCTGCAAGGGGTGGCTGCCGTGGGGCCCGCTCAACAGCGCGCCATCCGGCGCCCCCTCGAACCGCTCCCCGATATAGGGCTGGTCAATGATGCCATAGAACGGCCCCGAGACGTCGGAGACCGCAATCAGCACGCCCCAAGTCGGTGTCCCGCTGAGAAAACCGCGCGTCCCGTCGATGGGATCGAGCACCCAAGTCAGCCCCGATGTGCCGGGCTGCGCGCCATATTCCTCACCCAGAATACCATCCGCGGGCCGCTCGGCGGCCAAGATATCGCGCATCGCCCGTTCGGCGGCGCGGTCGGCCTCTGTCACCGGATCGAAACCCGTGCCGAGCTTGTTGTCGGCCTGCAAATCGAGCCTGCGGAAATAGGGCAGGATCACCTGCCGCGCCGCATCCGCCATCAGATGGGCAACGCGGCGGATATCGGGATCGAAGTCACTGGTGTTCATCATGGCAAAGACCTGACAGTTTGCGCCCCTTTGCGCAAGCCTATCAGTGCGTTAGAGCCGCGTCCAGACGCGGGCGGGCAGGCTCAGGCCACGTCACTCAAGACGCGGGCCAGTTCGAACAACCGGCGGCGCTGGTTCTCGGGGATGGCGTAGTAAGAGCGCACCAGTTCCATCGCCTCTTTGTCGGCCATCAAATCGGCAGGCAGCCCATCCATCGGCGCGCCCTCGGCGACTTCCTCATCCTTCAACCCTTCGAAAAAGAAGGACACAGGCACCCCAAGCGCATCGGCGATATCCCACAGCCGGGACGCGCTGACGCGGTTCGCGCCGGTTTCGTATTTCTGTATCTGCTGGAACTTGATCCCGACCAGTTCCGCCAGTTTCTGCTGGGTCATCCCCGTCAGCCAGCGGCGCTGCCGGATACGTTTGCCTACATGTACATCTACCACATGCACCATATTCTCTAATCCTTATAGGGCACATGCGACCGTGCCAATCTCAGTTCCAAACAAGGACGAAGTGTGCCGTCGCCTCGCACGATACCGCAGGGGTTGCGCGAACGTTCTGCCTCCCATCATAGCGGTTGCGTTGAGTTCGGCCAAGAATTTTCACGGGATGGTAAAAATCTGCCCTGTATCGACTGCAACCTCAGGCGGTGCACTGCCCCTCTCTCTCTGCGACCGGCGGGTGCGAAATCCCCAAGTTTCCTTGGGCCTGTCGGTTTCCCGCTCGGCAACCACTGGATGAACGCGAAGAATATCAATCGGTTCCCGTCGGAATGCGTCAAATGCCATCTTTCCGTGTTTGGGGCGGTGGGAATGGCTGCCGCCCGCGCGCGCGCCGCTTGAAATGCATCGGTGCTTTTCCGCCGATCGACCGCTCGCGGCAGTCCCGTCCAAGGCGCGCGCAGGGCAAGCCGACGCCCCGCGCACGCCCCGAACATCCCTACCCGTAAAACCCGCGATTATTGCCGTGTTATCAGCCCGCAAGACACTTGAAATTCGCCCCCTCAGGCCCGATATTCAGACCCAAGAACGTGTCGGCCGGGTTTCGACACGCAACTTTGCCAATGGGAGTCACTAAATGGCTGACGTCAATTCAATTCGCTCTGCTGCCGGGTCGCGCGTCTCCGCGATCGACGAGGGTCTGCGCGCTCATATGAACAAGGTGTATGGCACCATGTCGATCGGCATGCTCATCACCTTCGCCGCGGCCTGGGCCATCTCGGGCCTGTCGGTCACCGCCGACCCCTCCGCCGCCGTGGCGCAGCTCAGCCAGGATAAATACCTGACGCAATTGGGTTATGCGCTCTATGCCTCGCCGCTGAAATGGGTCGTGATGTTCGCACCCCTTGCCTTTGTTTTCGGCTTTGGCGCCATGATCAACCGCATGTCCGCCGCCACGGCGCAGGTCGTGTTCTACGCCTTCGCCGCCGTCATGGGCATCTCGATCAGCTCGATCTTTCTGGTCTTCACCGGCTATTCCATCGCGCAGGTCTTCCTGATCACCTCTATCGCCTTCGCGGGTCTGTCGCTTTGGGGCTACACCACCAAGAAGGACATCTCCGGCTGGGGCAGCTTCCTGATCATGGGTGTGATCGGTCTGGTCGTCGCGTCGATCGTCAACATCTTCCTCGCCTCCTCGGCGCTGATGTTCGCGATTTCGGCCATCGGTGTTCTGATCTTCGCGGGCCTGACCGCCTATGACACCCAGAAAATCAAGACCGAGTATCTGGCCCATGCCCATCATGGCGACACCGAGTGGCTGGGCAAGGCCGCGATCATGGGCGCGCTGAGCCTCTATCTGGACTTCATCAACATGTTCATGATGTTGCTGTCGCTCTTCGGCAACCGCGAGTAATCGCATTGCCAACCGATACGAAAGGCCGGCTCCGAAGGGGGCCGGCCTTTTTCTTTGGTGCTATCTCAGCCTGCGGTCATCCAATTGCACCAAAGAGATGCCCGACCCCGGCGGTCACAGCCATCGCCAGCCCTCCCCAGCAAAGCACGCGCCCGATGGCGGGCCGCTTTGGCGCACCGCCCAGTTGCGCGCCGCCCGCGCCGAGCAGTATCAGCGCTAGCAACGCCACCAAGGCAATGGTCACGCCGCGCAGCCCCGCCGGGGCCAGAACCGCCGCAAACAGCGGCAGCCCGCCGCCCAGGGCAAAGGCCAATGCCGAAGCGCCCGCCGCCTGTAACGGATCGGCCTGACCGGCGAGGCCGAACATGCCCAACTCTTCGCGCGCATGGGCGCCGAGGGCGTCATGGTCGGTCATCTGGGTGGCGACCTCTAGAGCCAGGTCGCTTTGCACGCCCCGGTTCTCCAGCCCTTCGGCCAGTTCGCTGAGTTCATAGTCCGGGTCTTCGATCAGGGCGACGCGCTCGCGCTCCAGATCGGCCTTCTCCACATCCGCCTGCGCCGAGACCGAGACATATTCCCCCGCCGCCATCGAAAGCGCCCCGGCGGTAAGCCCCGCAAGCCCCGTCAGCAGGACGTTGCCCTGCGTCATGCCCGCCGCGCTCACCCCGACCAGCAGGCTGGCCGAGGAGACGATACCATCATTGGCCCCCAAAACGGCGGCGCGCAGCCAATTGCTGCGGTTGATGAAGTGACCTTCTTTGGGCATCTGACCCGCCTTGCGTCTACTGCGGCTGATACACCAACAGATGCGCCGGGAAGATGACCGGCCTGTCGCCGCCCACCCCGGTAAAGCCGACACTGCCGGTGGGCTCCGCCCGGCTCAACGGGGCGCAGGCCCCCAGTGTCAGCAGCAAGATCACGGCAGTCGATTTGGCAAACATAGCATTCCCCGGCAGTTCCTTCAGGTATCCCCCGTTCCGCCCCGGCGCGCAAGGCGTCGGGGCGGAGGAGGATCAGACGGTGATCGGCTGCATCACCTGCGGCTCCACCACATCGACGCCCGGAAGCCCGTCAATCAGCGTCTGCGCAGATTGCTCCAACGCGTCGAAGGTGCGGTAGTGGCAGGGAATGACGGTCTTGAAATCGAAATAGCGTTTGGCGGCATAGGCGGCCTGCGCCATGTCCATCGTGAAATGCCCGCCCGCCGAGAGAATGCCGATATCAGGTTTGTGGTAGTCGCCCATCCAATCCATATCCGCCATGATCGCCGTATCACCGGAATGGTAGATCGTATGCCCTTCGCCCGAGATCATGAAGCCGGTCTCCATCCCGGTGTAGATCGGGCCGTTCTCGCCATCTACCGATGAGGAGTGCGATGCCGGGACCATGGTGATCGCCACCTCGCCCGCGCGGATCGTCCCGCCTTTGTTGAAGCCCGTGGTCTGCTGCACGCCTTTGCTTTCCAGCCAGCCCATCAGCTCGACCATCCCCGCGACCGGAGCGTTGGTGCGGCTGGCGACGTCGGCGATATCTGCCGTGTGGTCGAAATGGCCATGGGTCACGAGGATCTGCGTGGCGCCTTTGATTGCATCGGCATGGTGCGCGTCGTCCAGCATGGGGTTTTCTTTGAGCCAAGGGTCGATCAGCAGCACTTGGTCTTCGATCTCGATGCGGAATGAGCCATGGCCGAGCCAGATGATGTTCATGGGGGTCCTCCTGATTGCGGTGGGTCTAACATCAGATTTGACCCTATGCTGCGCGGAATCAAGTAACCCCGAACATGCCACCCTAGCCCGGAATCAAGGGCGCATGCCCGACGGGCTGGCGCTTGCGCAACCCGGACGCCATCCCGACATCACCGAATACCGCCGCGGCCATAAATTGCCCAACTGCCTCCGAGCAAAGCACCATCCCCCGGTCTGGCGCCGCCCGGCTCCGTTCCGAACCTCTCAAACCCTTGCGAGGCCCGCCCCCAAACGGTAGAGGAGCCTCAAAGAGATGGAGATGTTCATGTCGATCGACGAAAACACCGCCGCACGCGTGGCGAAACTGGCCCGGATCAAGGTTGAACCCGACGCGCTGCCGGCGCTGGCGGAAGAGTTCAACACCATCCTTGGCTTTATCGAACAGCTGTCCGAGGTGGATGTCGACGGCGTCGAGCCCATGACCTCCGTGACCCCGCAGCGCCTGAAACGGCGCGAAGACGTGGTCACCGATGGCGACCAGCAGGACCGCGTGCTGGCCAATGCCCCCGATGCCCGTGAAGGGTTCTTTGCCGTGCCGAAGGTGGTGGAATAATGACCGATCTGAACAAATTGAGCTTGGCCGAGGCCCGCGATGCCCTGCGCAAGGGTGAGACCACCTCGAAAGACCTGACCGAGGCCTGCATCCAAGCCATCGACGGCGCCGGCGCGCTTAATGCCTTCGTGCACCGCACGCCAGAGATCGCGATGGAACGGGCCGCCGAAGCCGACGCCCGCATCAAACAGGGCGACGCCCCCGCGATGTGCGGCCTGCCCATCGGCATCAAGGACCTTTTCTGCACCAAGGGCGTACCGAGCCAAGCGGGCAGCCGCATCCTCGAAGGTTTTTTGCCCGAGTATGAAAGCACCGTCAGCCAGAAGCTGCGCGACAGCGGCGCGGTGATGCTGGGCAAGCTCAACATGGACGAATTCGCCATGGGCTCGTCCAACGAAACTTCGGTCTACGGCAACGCGGTGAACCCGTGGCGTCGCGAAGGTGACACTGCAGAACTGACACCCGGCGGCTCCTCGGGCGGCTCTGCTGCCGCCGTGGCAGCCGACCTCTGCCTTGCCGCCACCGGCACCGACACCGGCGGCTCGATCCGCCAGCCCGCCGCCTTCACCGGCACCGTGGGGATCAAGCCGACCTATGGCCGCTGCTCGCGTTGGGGCATCGTGGCCTTCGCCTCCTCGCTCGATCAGGCCGGGCCGATGACCAAGACAGTGCGCGACGCGGCCATCATGTTGGAGGCCATGTGCGGCCATGACGCCAAGGACAGCACCAGCGCCGATCTGGCCGTGCCGGACTTCGAAGCGGCGCTGACCGGCGACATTCGCGGCAAGAAGATCGGCATCCCGCGCGAGTACCGCATGGATGGCATGCCCGAGGAGATTGAAAAGCTGTGGGCCGACGGCATCGCCATGATGAAGGACGCGGGCGCCGAGATCGTCGACATCTCGCTGCCGCACACCAAATACGCCCTGCCCGCCTATTACGTCATCGCGCCCGCCGAGGCGTCGTCGAACCTCGCGCGCTATGACGGCGTGCGCTTTGGCCACCGCGCCAAGCTTGACCACGGCGACGGCATCACCGAGATGTACGAAAAGACCCGCGCCGAGGGCTTCGGCCATGAGGTTCAGCGCCGCGTGATGGTCGGCACCTATGTGCTCTCCGCCGGTTTCTACGACGCCTATTACAACCGCGCCCGCAAGGTCCGCACGTTGATTAAGAAGGACTTCGAAGACGTCTTCGCCCAAGGCATCGACAGCATCCTGACCCCGGCAACCCCTTCCGCCGCCTTCGGTCTGGGTGAGATGAAGGACGCCGATCCGGTGGCGATGTATCTCAACGATGTCTTCACCGTGACGGTGAACCTCGCCGGTCTGCCCGGCGTGGCGCTGCCCACCGGGCAAAGCAGCACGGGTCTGCCGCTGGGTCTGCAACTGATCGGGCGCCCGTGGGAAGAGGCAGACCTGCTGTCCTCCGCCTATGCGCTGGAGAAGGCCGCCGGTTTTGTGGCCAAGCCTGAGAAATGGTGGTAAGCCGCAGAGCGGTGAACAAGAAGCGAGAGCGGGTCAGATGATCACACGGACACTTCTAGCGATGACGGCAGGCGGTCTTTTGGCAGCCTGCCAACCGGCGATCCCCGATTCCGGGAACGTCAACACCGGGCGCGGTGTCGGTTTTGGCGACGGCAGTTTCGAGGCCGAGCAGCGCGCGCGCGATGCCGCGCTGGCGGGCGACGGCAGCTACATGCCCGCCGCCTCAGAGGTGACCGCCCAGCCTTTGGATGACGGCTCTCCCGAAGCGACGGCGGCGGAAACCGCCCGCGTTCTCGCCGCCACCCGTCCGGGTGGGGCCAGCAACGGTCTGGGCAATGATGCGGCCACCAACTCGGGCGTGGCCCCGGTGAACGCCAGCCCGTCGAACCCGCCCCCCGCCGCGGTCAACGCCGTGGGCATCTCGAACGAGAACAACTTTGACGCCGTGTCGGGCCAGCGCAGCATTCAAGACGACGCCGCCCGCGTGGCCGCCAACCGCGCGCAATATGAGGTCGTCCAACCCGAGGCCCTGCCCGAGCGCCGCAATGTCGGCCCGAATATCGTCGCCTATGCGCTGCAAACCAATCAGTCGGTCGGTCAGCAGATTTATAGCCGCATCGGTTTCAACAAGGCCCGCAAGTTCGAACGCGCCTGCGCGCAATACGGCCACGCCGACCAAGCACAGATCGCCTTCCTTGAGGCCGGTGGCCCCGAGAAAGACCGCCTTGGCATGGACCCCGATGGCGATGGTTTCGCCTGCGACTGGGATCCCACCCCCTTCCGCCGGGCTGCACAGGGCTGACAGATGTCTGCCGCGCCTGACGTGACGGCGCATCCCTCGCCCAATTGCGGCCCGCGGCGCGGTGGGCTGCGCCCCCGGCTGATCGTCTTGCACTACACCGCCATGACCAGCGCCCAAGCGGCGCTGGATCGGCTGTGCGACCCCTCCGCCGAAGTCTCGGCCCATTACCTGATTTCAGGGCGCGGAGAGGTCATTAAGATGATCGAGGAAGAGCAACGCGCGTGGCATGCAGGCGCGGGCGAATGGGCGGGGTTGGAGGACATCAACTCACGCTCCATCGGGATCGAGCTGGACAACCGCGGCGATCACCCGTTTTCCGAGCCACAGATGCAGGCGCTCGAAACCCTCCTGCCCGGCATCATGGCCCGCCACGGCATCCCGCCCGAAGGGGTGATCGGCCATTCCTGCATGGCACCGGGCCGCAAGATCGACCCCGGCCCCCGATTCGATTGGGCCCGGCTCGCAGGGCGCGGGCTGGCGCTGCCTGCGGGCGATGGCCCCCTTCCTGACAGCGTAACCACCGAAACCTTCCGCGCCGCCGCGCAGGCCGCAGGCTTCACAGCGCCTTGCGACGATGACACGCTGCTAGACACCGTGCGGTTGCGTTTCAGGCCATGGGGGCGCGGCCCTCTCACCCCCGCAGACCTTGCCGCCCTGCCCGCCCCCATTGACGCGCCGCGCGGCGGCGTCTAGGGCGGGGCTGCGCGGAAGGCTGGATGGCCGCTGCGTCGACTCGCGTCGCATGACCGACGACCGCTCTCGTCACACGCATGTGTGACATCCGCGGTGTCGCTTTTGCGGGGCAAAAGCGACGTAGAGGAAAGTCCGGACTCCAAGAAGAAACGGTGCCGGGTAACGCCCGGGCGGGGCAACCCGACGGAAAGCGCCACAGAAATGAAACCGCCCTTCGGTCCGGCCCTGCCGGATCAGCCGAGGGGTAAGGGTGAAACGGTGGGGTAAGAGCCCACCGCGGGGCTGGCAACAGCCCCGGCATGGCAAGCCCCACCGGGAGCAATGCCAAATAGGGACCGCGCGCCGATGATCTTCGGGTCAAAGGCGGGGCTCTTCTGCCCCAGCAGGTCCGGGTTGGCAGCTATAGCCGCATCGGCAACGGTGCGGTCAGAGGAATGGTCATCGCCTGTTTTCGGACAGGTACAAAATCCGGCTTATAGGCCTTCCGCGCATATTTCTGCTCTTTCGACGGTGAAAGGCAGGTTTTTCGACGAAACCGGCGTCTTTCGGCACCGGGCGGGCAAATAGCGGTTGACTCGGGCGCGGGTCTGACTAGAACCCGAAATTCAGAATTCACGCAGGCCTGCGCGGCGCTGCAGCAGGAGAAGACACATGGCGAAGCCAACCACGATCAAGATCCGCCTGAACTCGTCCGCGGGCACAGGCCATTTCTACGTGACTAAGAAAAACGCACGCACCATGACCGAAAAGATGGTCATCAAGAAGTACGACCCCGTTGCGCGCAAGCACGTCGAATACAAAGAAGGCAAGATCAAGTAAGATCGCCTGACTTTTGAGTTTCAAAGGGCCACGCGGTTTCGCGTGGCCCTTTGCATTGTGCAGGGCTGGATCGCGCCCGACCCGGGGCCGATGGCCGTCTTGCAAAAGGTCCGGTGGACCTTTTGAGGCCAGCGGGTGCTTCAGCACCGGAGGCGCATAGCGCGCCCGCCCTGGGGGCGGGTCGGGCGCGATCCGGACGCGGGGCGTCCGGATAATCGTTGAGACGCCTGAATGCCATCCCCGGTCAGGCGCTGCCCGGCTAGCGGTCTCTCTTCTCGCGGAAAAACCTCACCAGCATCTCTTCCGCCTCTCCCGCCGCGATCCCGTCGAACACCTCGGGCACATGGTGACATTGGGGATGCGAGAATACCCGCGCGCCCTGTGCCACGCCGCCTGATTTTGGGTCCGCCGCGCCGTAGTAGAGCCGCTCCACCCGGGCGGCGGCGATGGCACCGGCGCACATGGCACAGGGCTCCAGCGTGACGTAAAGCGCGTGACCGATCAGCCGTTCCGAGCCGACAGCGGCGCAGGCGGCGCGCAGGGCCAGCATCTCGGCATGGGCGGTTGGGTCATTGCGGGCGCGGGTCTCATTGCCTGCGGCGGAAACGATCTGCCCTTTCGGAGAGACGACGACTGCCCCCACCGGCACTTCGCCGCGCGCGGCGGCGGCGCGGGCCTCGGCCAAGGCCTGTCCCATATACGAGCGAAACTCCATCCCGTCACATGGCCGCAAACGCCACCCTTTCGCAAGCCCGTGAAACAGGGTAAGCGCAGTGTATGAACGCAAAAACGCCCCCCTCCGGCTCCGGCCCGCAAAACCCCGATACCGATGCAAGTGCAGGCACCCCCACCGGCGACCGCATTGCCAAGGTGCTGTCGCGCGCGGGCATCGCCTCGCGCCGCGAGGCCGAGCGCATGATCGAAGCGGGCCGCGTGCGCGTGAACGGGGAGCAGATCACCTCGCCCGCGCTGAACGTCACGCCCGAGGATAAGATCACCGTCGACAACACCCCCGTCGGCGCGCCCGAACCGCCGCGCATGTGGCTGTATCACAAACCTGCCGGACTGGTGACCACCGCCCGCGATGAAAAGGGCCGCGAGACGATCTTTGACGCCCTGCCCGAGGATATGCCCCGCGTGATGACCGTGGGTCGGCTCGACCTCAACTCCGAAGGGCTCTTGCTGCTGACCAATGACGGCGGGGTGAAGCGCAAGCTGGAACTGCCCAGCACCGGCTGGCTGCGCCGCTACCGCGCGCGGGTGAATGGCCGCCCCACCGATGAGATGCTGGAGCCGCTGCGCAAAGGCATCACCGTTGAGGGCGAGAACTTTCAGCCGATGGACGTGACACTCGACCGCCAACAAGGGGCCAACGCTTGGCTGACCGTCGGCCTGCGCGAAGGCCGCAACCGCGAGATTCGCCGCGCGATGGAGGCCGTGGGCCTGACCGTGAACCGGCTGATCCGCATCTCCTACGGCCCATTCCAACTGGGCGAATTGAAGATCGGCGAGGTGGAAGAGCTGCGCCGCAAGGTCGTGCGCGATCAACTGGGGCTCGAGTTGGAAGACCCCAGCGGCACCGCCACCAAGAAACCCACCGGTCTGCGCCGCCCGCCGCGCCGCAAGCCCGGCGGTTTCGGCGGCGCGGGCCAACCGGGCCTGCCCGTGCAACGGGGCGAAGACGACGAACCGCCGCCCCGCCGTGGCGGCGGCAAGGCAAAGAACGCACCGCGTGGCAAGGCCGCGATGGGCAAGACGGCTGGCAAAGCAGGCGGCAAGGCGAGCGGCAAACCGGGGGCGCGCCCGACAGGGCGACCGAATGGCAAACCGGGGCCAAAACCCACAGGCCGGGGGCCAAAACCCCGCCGCTGACCGGCCCTGCCCCGAGCTGCCCCTGCGCGTTTCCGGAACGCGGCCGACCTGCGTGCGTTGAATAGAGAACGGCAGGCAAGATCAGCGCGAAACCGCTGTCAGAAAAGGGCAATATGGCGCGAATAGTGATGTTTTTGGTGGCCTTGGCCGCGCTCGTGGTTATCATCCTCGGCGCAGCCTCGCTCGTGGGGCGTGCGGCTGACAGTGCTGGCACAGCGTTGCGCCCGATCTGGGGCAGCAAAAGGGGAAACATGATGGCGCCAACGACCTTTCAGAAAATCGCCTTTGCGGCGTTGCTGGTGCTGCTGCTTGGGCTGACCAGCGGTTTTCTCGGGGGGCTTTGATCCATGGCGCAGCGCTTTGGCGGCAAATATAGCCCTGACACCGACGCCACCCCCGGCAGCGCCCCGCGCAAAACCGCGCGCCTGCGCGTCGATCCGGCGGGCGGTCGGGTGAACCTGATGTTCCTGCCGCCGGTGCTTTTGGCGGCAACCTCGCTCATCGGGGGCGCGGGCACGCTGGTGCTTGGCCTTGGTGGCGCGTTCCTGCTGGCTTCGGGCGTCTGGTTGCTGCGCGATGGCTTGCTGGCCGAGGCGGAATACCACGAGCGCAAAGTCGCCCGCCGCCCCGTCCTGCCGCGCAAGATCCTCGCTGCTCTCTTGGCCGGTGCGGGCGCGGCCCTCGCCGCTTATAGCAACGATCCCAGTCTCGCCGCGGCCCTGCTCTATGGCATCGCCGCCACTGCGCTGCACCTCGCCGCCTTCGGCATCGACCCGCTACAGAACAAGGGCATGGAGGGCATCGACACCTTCCAGCAAGGCCGCGTCGCCCGCGTGGTGGATGAGGCCGAAAAACTGCTCTCGGGCATGAGCCAAGCGATCCTGCGCGCGGGCGACCGCCGCGCAGAAGCGCGGCTGGCGGAGTTTCAAGAAACCGCCCGCCATTTGATCCGCACCGTAGAGGAAGACCCCCGCGACCTGACCGCCGCTCGCAAATACCTTGTCGTCTATCTGCGCGGCGCGCATGATGCGACGGTGAAATTCGCCGACCTCTATGCCCGCAACCAGGACGCCCAAGCACGCGATGACTACCTCGCCTTGCTGGACGATCTGGATCAGAACTTTGCCGCGCGCACGGCCAAATCGCTGCTGGACGACCGCAGCGATCTAAACGTGGAAATCGACGTGCTGCGGGCGCGCCTCTCTCGCGAGGGGGTCCGACTGGAACAACCCACCCCTGCAAATACTAAGGAAGATCAGTGATGACCGATGCCCTCCGTGACAAAGCTGCCCAATCGCAAGGGTTGGTGGAAGAAGTGAACGCAACCGTCTTGCCGGAACCGGCGGATGCCAATGCCATCGTGCCGCTGAACAAAGCCGATCCGACGCAGAGCGCGGAAATCCAAAAGCGCATGGCCGAGATCGACGTGACCGATACCCAGTCCATCGTCAGCTTCGGCTCTGCCGCACAGGCCGAGTTGCAAGAGATCAGCCAATCCATGCTGGCGGATGTGCGTAACAAAGATGTCGGCCCCGCGGGCGACAGCCTGCGCACCATGGTCAGCGCGATCCGGGGCTTTTCGGTCTCGGAATTGGACGTGCGGCGCAAGCAAAGCTGGTGGGAGAAACTGCTGGGCCGTGCCACGCCCTTTGCCAAGTTCACCGCCCGTTTCGAAGAGGTGCAGGGCCAGATCGACCGGATCACCGACAACCTGCTGGCGCATGAGCATACGCTGTTGAAAGACATCAAATCGCTCGACCTGCTTTATGAAAAGACGCTGCAATTCTACGATGAACTGGCGCTTTATATCTCTGCTGGGGAGGCCAAGATCGAAGAGTTGGATCACAAGACCATCCCCGCCAAACAGACCGCGCTGGATAAGGCGGGCGAGGACGATCAGGTGATGCGCGCGCAGGAGCTGCGCGATCTGCGTGCCGCCCGTGATGATCTGGAGCGTCGGGTGCATGACCTGAAACTGACGCGGCAGGTCACCATGCAATCGCTGCCCTCGATCCGTCTGGTGCAGGAGAATGACAAAAGCCTTGTGACCAAGATCAACTCGACCTTGGTCAACACCGTGCCCCTGTGGGAGACGCAATTGGCGCAGGCCGTCACCATCCAGCGCAGCAGCGAGGCGGCAAATGCAGTGCGCGAGGCCAATGACCTGACCAATGAACTGCTCACCTCCAACGCCAAGAACCTGCGCGATAGCAACAAGGTGATCCGTCAAGAGATGGAGCGCGGCGTCTTCGACATCGAGGCGGTGAAACAGGCCAATGAAGACCTGATCGGCACCATTGAGGAATCCCTGCAAATCGCGGATGAGGGCAAGGCGAAACGCGCCAATGCCGAGAAAGAGTTGCAGGAGATGGAAGGCCGCCTGCGCGACACGCTCGCCGCCGCCAAGGCCCGCGAAACGGGGTTGGGCGATACCACCGGCAACGCGGTGCCAAGCTAAGACCGACGTGAGGGAACAGGCCATGCAAGGACGTCTGCGCAGAAATCTGCGCGCCGCAGGGGCGCTGGCGCTGAGCACGCTGCTCTTGGCCTGCGCCGAACCTGCGCCCGTCTTGCAAAAGGTCGCCAAACCGCAGGCCCGCCCTGCCGCCGCCTCGCCCTCCCCGGCAGCGGTGGCCAAACCGACCTCGCAAAAAAGCGCCATGCTGCGCAGCTATCTGCATCAGGTCGAAAAGGCGCAGTTGGGCCAAGATCTGCTGCGCCAAGACGGGGGCGGAGAGGACACGCCCTTTACCAGCGAAATGCTGGCGCGCAATTTCGAGCAGATCGCGCTATATAACGAATATGACGGCAATTTCTCAGGCCAAGGCGGCGCCAGCCCGCTGCGCCGTTGGGATGCCCCGGTGCGGATGCAGATCATCTTTGGCGACAGCGTGCCGCCCTCGCAGCGCCGGTCCGACACCGCTAAGATCAACGCCTTCGCCCGCCGTTTGGCGCGGGTGACCGGGCATTCGATCTCGATCGGCGATAGGCCCAATTTCATGGTGGTCGTGGCCTCGGAAGATGACCGCGTCGATGCGCTGGCTCAAGCGGCAGAAGAGGTCGCGGGCGTGAGCAAATCCTCGCTCCGGGCCATGCGCAACATGCGCCGCGACACCTATTGCGCCGTGGCCGCCTATGCCGCGGGGGACAACCCCAATGTCTATACCGCCGCCGTGGCCGTGATCCGCTCGGAAAACCCCGAATTGCTGCGGCTTTCCTGCATTCACGAGGAATTGGCGCAGGGCTTGGGCCTTGCCAATGACAGCCCCGCCGCGCGCCCGTCGATTTTTAACGACGACGACGAATTCGCCCTGCTTACCAAACATGACGAACTTCTGCTCAAGATGCTCTACGACCGGCGCCTGCGCCCCGGCATGACGGCAGAGCAGGTCAACCCGATCACCCGGATCATCGCGCGCGAGTTGACGGACGGCCCGGTGTAACGCAGCATTACGACGAAAGAATAAGGACCATCCCCATGGGCATTTTCGATTTCCTCTCTGGCCAGTTCATCGACGTCATCCATTGGACCGACGACACCCGCGATACGATGGTTTGGCGGTTCGAGCGTGAGGGTCATGAGATCAAATACGGCGCCAAGCTGACAGTGCGTGAGGGGCAAGCGGCGGTTTTCGTGCATGAGGGGCAGCTGGCGGATGTCTTCACCCCCGGTCTCTATATGCTTGAGACCAACAACATGCCGATCATGACGACCCTGCAACACTGGGATCACGGCTTTCGCAGCCCGTTCAAGTCTGAGATCTATTTCGTCAACACGACCCGCTTCAACGACCTGAAATGGGGCACCAAGAACCCGATCATCGCCCGCGACCCTGAGTTTGGCCCGGTGCGCCTACGCGCCTATGGCACCTATTCGGTGCGGGTGAGCGACCCCGCGAAATTCCTCACCGAGATTGTCGGCACCGATGGTGAGTTCACCATGGACGAAATCTCGTTCCAGATCCGCAACATCATCGTTCAGGCTTTCTCGCGCACGCTCGCCTCCTCCGGCATCCCGGTGCTTGACATGGCCGCCAACACGCGCGAGTTGGGGCAGTTGGTGGGCAAGGATATCGCCGCCCAGATTGCGGAATACGGGCTGGCGATGCCCGAGCTTTACATCGAAAACATCTCCCTCCCGCCCGCGGTCGAGGCGGTGATGGACAAGCGCACTTCGATGGGCGTGGTCGGGAACCTCAACGAATACATGCAATTCCAAGCGGCTGAGGCGCTTGGCCGCGAAGGTGCGGGCGGGGCCGCGATGCAAACGGGCCTCGGCGCGGGGCTGGGGATGAGCATGGCCCAAGCCGCCACCGCGCAGGCTGGTCCTTGGGGCGCGCGCCCTGCCCCCACCGCCGCCGCACCGGTGCCGCCGCCCCCGCCGCCGGTCGAAAAGGTCTGGCATATCGCCAGGGACGGCGCGACCTCTGGCCCGTTTTCCAAGGCCGCCATGGGCCGCAAGGCGAGTGAGGGCAGCCTTACCCGCGATTCTCTGGTCTGGACGCCGGGCCAAGATGGTTGGCAGCGGGCCGAGGATGTGGCCGAACTGGCGCAGCTTTTCACCGTGATGCCCCCGCCACCGCCGCCGCCCCCGGCCTGATCCGCAGGCGCGTGGGCAAAAGACCTTCGCGCGTCCCGCCCGTGGCCCCTCAGGTCCACGGGCCACCCCCATCCGCTCCGCCGCGATTGACCTTGCAAAGCACCCCTTATGTCCGCCACCGATCTGCCCCCCGCCGCCCCGCTAGAAGAGCATCGTTTCCCCTGTGACACCTGCGGGTCGGACATGCGCTTTGATCCGGCGCAGGCGCTGCTGATCTGCGATCACTGCGGCAATGTCGAGCCGATCGACGGCAGTGGGCGCCACGCCCATGCCATCGCCGAACAGGACTTTCGCGCCGGATTGCAGGCCGCCCTGCCCGCCGCCGAGATGGAAGAAACCCGCGTCACCACCTGCCCCAACTGCGCAGCGCAGGTGGAATTCGAGCCCGGCAAACACGCCGCCGAATGCCCTTTCTGCGCGACGCCCGTGGTGATCGACACCGGCACCAACCGCCATATCAAACCCCGCGCCGTGCTGCCCTTCGCCCTGCCCGAAGAACGCGCCCGCGACGCGATGAAAGACTGGCTCGGCAGCCTTTGGTTCGCCCCCAACGGGCTGCAACAATATGCCCGCAAGGGCCGCCGGATGCAGGGCATCTATGTGCCCTTCTGGACCTATGACGCACAGACGGCCTCCAGCTATCGCGGGGAGCGTGGAACCGTCTATTACGTCACCCGCACCGTCATGCGCGATGGCAAGCGGGTGCAGCAGCAGGTGCCAAAAATCCGCTGGCGGGCCGCTTCGGGGCGGGTGGCACGCTTCTTTGACGATGTGCTGGTGCTGGCCTCCCGATCGCTACCCAAGAAACACACCGACGCGCTGCACCCTTGGGACCTCTCGGCGCTGGAGCCCTATGCGCCCGAATATCTCGCCGGTTTCCGGGCCGAGGCTTACGGCATCACGCTGGAGGAAGGCTTTGTTCAGGCCCGCGCCCATATGGACCGGGTGATCGAGCGGGACGTGAAGTTCGACATTGGCGGTGACCGCCAGCGGGTGCATGACATCAATACCCAAGTCAGCGATGTGACCTTCAAACATATCCTGCTGCCGGTCTGGCTTGCCGCCTATAAATACCGCGGCAAGACCTATCGTTTCGTGGTGAACGGCCATTCCGGCAAGGTGCAGGGCGAACGCCCCTATTCCGCCGTCAAAATCACCTTTGCCGTGGTGTTGGGGCTGATCGCCGCCGCCATCGTCGGCTATTTCATGGCCCAGCAATGACCCAGACTTACGAGCAGTTCACCGACCTTTTGCAGGCGCGCTATTCCTGCCGCGCCTTTCGGCCCGATCCCGTCCCCAAAGAGAGCATCACCCAGATCGTCAACGCCGCGCGCCATGTGCCCTCGTGGTGCAATGCGCAGCCATGGCAGGTGACCATCACGCGCGGCGCAGGTACCGATGCCTTTCGCGCAGCCCTCCTTGAAGCCGCCAGCGCCGACACCCCGGTCGCGCCAGACCTGCCATGGCCTACGGGTTACTCCGGCGCCTATGCCGAACGCCGCCGCACCTGTGGCTTCCAGCTTTACAACGCGGTGGGCATCGCCAAATCCGACCGCGCCGCGCGTCAGGCGCAGATGCTGCGCAACTACGCGCTTTTCGACGCGCCGCATGTGGCCATCGTGACCGCCCCGGCCGAGCTTGGCCCCTATGGCGCGATGGACTGCGGCGGCTTCGTCACCGCCTTCACCCTCGCCGCGACGGCGCTTGGCGTGGCCAGCATCCCGCAAGCCGCCATCGCCGCCTATGCGCCCTTGGTACGCGAGACGCTGGCGTTGCCCGAAGACCGGCTGGTGCTCTGCGTGATCTCCTTCGGCTATGCCGATAAGACACATCCCGCGAACGCCTTTCGCACCGAACGTGCCGCCCCCTCTGACATTATCGATTGGAAAAACTGACATGCGCGCATTGCTGCAACGGGTGACCGAGGCTTCGGTCACGGTCGAGGGTGAGGTTATCGGCGAGATCGGCTCCGGCCTCCTGATCCTCGTCTGCGCCATGCCCGAAGACACCGAAGAAACCGCCGAGAAACTGGCCTTGAAGATCTCCAAACTGCGGCTGTTCAAGGATGACGGCGGCAAGATGAACCTGAGCCTTGCCCAGACCGGCGGCAGCGCTTTGGTGGTGAGCCAATTCACCCTCGCCGCCGATACCGCGCGCGGCAACCGCCCCGGCTTTTCCGGCGCGGCGAAGCCCGAGATGGCCGAGGCGCTCTACACCCATTTCGCCCGCAGCCTCGCCGGGCTCGAGATCCCCGTGCAGACCGGACAGTTCGGCGCGGATATGGCCGTGGCGCTGGTCAACGACGGGCCGGTGACCCTCTGGCTCGACACGGCGGCGCCCTGATAATTCGGTGGAAAGCATGGGCCGGCAAGCTTGGGAGGAGGTAAGCTTGCCGGCCGGTATAACGGGTCCGGGAGGAGGAGGACCGTTAATATGCGGTGTCGGATCAACCCGGGAAGGAGCGGGGTCCGGCACCTGACAATGCAGCGCGTAAGGCGCGACATTGATGGCTGAGGGTCTAAAAGCGCAATGGCTTAGAGACCGTCGTATTCTTCGGTCACCAGCGCTTGGGCGTGCTGGGGAATTTGGTTCCGGTCGATGCCCGCACGCTCAAGCTGCGCGTCGCTCATGCTGTTGAGGACGGATTGCATGCGCGAGATCTGCATCTGGGTGACGCCACGCGCCAGCAGGCTGCCGACCTTGCCCGCAGCGGTGCCAAGCGCACCGAGAACCGGAGCGGACGCATCACGCAGGGAGAAACCGTGGGGGGCGGATAGGGTGTTGTCATACTTCATAGGTCTGTTCCTTTGAAAGTTCTTCCGACGCCACACGCCGGATCTCGCACCGCGCGATGCCGATATCGGACAGTTCGCGATCGCTCAGTACGTTGAGTTCTGTGAAAGTTCGGTTGTAAGCTGCGCGCCGGGCTTTGATCTGGGCCACGCGACGGCGCATGCCGTCAACGCTGTGATGAAGCCCATCGAGCGCGGAGCTCAGGGTAGTGCCACGTGAGATTGCCATCGTCATAAGCGCAACTCCTTTCAGAATGCTGCAAGTGCACTATCAATGCTGCAATGCAGAAGTAGTACGCTCCGACCCTATTTTGAACCCGCAGAATTTGCATAGGCGCTATGCCCGAAACGAAAGGCCGGGGGCTAACCACAGGTAAACAGCCTAAAATTTTTGCGCCGATACACAGGAAATGTGCATCGGCGCAACGCAGCGGGGCTGCAATCTGGGATTTGGGGACGGGCGGCGGCGTGCCGCCCTTTCTTGTGTGAGTCGATTAGCTCACCGGTTCCCAAGGGCGTGTGTAGACGCTGAGCACCTTTGACACCTCGTCATGGGTCGCGTCGTTCATCGTGACCTGCGCCACCAAGCCGCGTTTCTTGTCGTCCACCACCTCGGTTACCCGCGCGGCACAGCCCGCCTTTTCAAGGCTGCCGTTATAGACCCGCGTGATCGCATCCTTGCGCAGATCGGGTTTGAAGATCTTGCCAACAGCCGTCTTGGGCAGCTCGTCCATGATCTTAAGGTGCTTGGGCTGGGCTGCGCGTTCGGCGACATGCTCGCGCGCATAGGCCAGCAGCTCCTCTTCGGTGACATTGGCACCCTCAACGAGTTCGACAAAGGCGCAGGGCACCTCGCCCGCGTGGGGGTCGGGCTGGCCGATGGCACCCGCAAAGGCGACGGCCTCATGGCCCAGCAGCGCCTCTTCGATCTCGGCAGGGTCAATATT
The DNA here is from genome assembly GCF_029285915.1 of Sulfitobacter sp. M85. Lineage (NCBI taxonomy): Bacteria > Pseudomonadati > Pseudomonadota > Alphaproteobacteria > Rhodobacterales > Roseobacteraceae > Sulfitobacter > Sulfitobacter sp. M85. The sequence continues at coordinate 301,508 of NZ_JABECQ010000002.1, read as the reverse complement.
ATGACCGCCGCGAATGATCAGGTCCTTGGCGCGGCCCGTGATCCAGATATAGCCATCGCTGTCGATCCGGCCCAGATCGCCGGTGCGCAGGTATTTGCCGTGGTAGAAGAGGTCTTTGTTCTTGTCTTCCTCGACATAGGTATGGCCCGAGAAGACGCCGGGGTTCGACACGCAGATCTCGCCAATCTCATCCGTCTCCGCGTCGATCGGCCCATCCACAGTGCCCTTGATGATCCGCACGTCTGAATAGGGGAAGGCGATACCGATGGAGCCGACCTTCTTGATGCCGTCCGTCGGGTTGCAAGAGACAAGGCAGGTCGCCTCGGTCAGACCGTAGCCTTCGACCAGCGTGACGCCCGTGGCCTTCTCAAACCGGCGGAAGAGTTCCAGCGGCAGCGGGGCGGAGCCGGAGAAGGCGGTTTTCACCGTGCTGACATCCGCATCGATTGGGCGCTGCATCTTGGCCGAGATCGCCGTAGGCACGGTGATGATAAAGGTGATCTTCCACCGCTCCACCAGCTTCCAGAAGTTGTCAAAGACGCCATCCCCGCGATAGCCCTGCGGCGTCGGGAAGACCACATGCGCGCCCGACGACACGGCAGCCATCAAGATCACATGGCAGGCAAAGACGTGGAATAGCGGCAGCGGACACATGATATTGTCCTGCTCGCTGAACAACAGCCGATGCCCCAGCCAGCCGTTATAGATCAGCCCCGAATACTTGTGCTGCGCCACCTTTGGCATCCCGGTAGTGCCGCCAGTGTGGAAATAGCAGGCAACGCGATCTTCTTGCACATCCTCGAAGTTGAGCGAGGTGTTCTGCTTGGCGATCTCCGCGTTGAAGTTGAGGTATTTGGCTTGGTTGTTCACCATCCCCTTAGGCCGTACCAGCGGGACGATCCAGCTTTTCGGCGGGGTGAGATAGCGCACCAGATCGACCTCGAGCACCGTGTGCACCTTGGGCGCAAGCCGCACCGCTTCGGCGGTCTTTTGGGCCACATCGGTTTTGGGGAAAGGCCGCAGGGTGACGACCACGGAGGCGCCCACTTCGCGCAGGATGGCACCGATCTGTTCGGCGTCCAGCAGCGGATTGATCGGGTTCACGATCCCGGCCACGGCACCGCCCAACAGGGTGATCGTCGTCTCGTTACAGTTGGGCAGCACATAGGCCACCACGTCCTTCTCACCCACGCCGAGGCTGCGGAAGAGGTTCGCCGCCTGCGTCACGCGGCCATGCAACTCTTTCCAAGACAGCGTTTCGGCCTTGTCCTTTGGGCCCGAGAAAATCTGATAGCTGACAGCATTGTGGTTGGGGAATTTCGCGGCCGTATTGCTTAGCATTCCGTAAAGCGTCTTGGCCACGTCGCGGTCTTCCCACGGCATTTCCGCCGCGATGGCATTGCGGTCTTCGATCCCGGCGAATGTCATGGTGTCTCCTCCCCTGTGCCGGTGTTCCGGCTTATTCTCCTCGCGCCAGATTGCGGCGAAACGCGCCGTTTCGCAAGCAATCGGCGGCAACAAACGCAACGTCACACTAGGGTGACGTAACGCCGGGGTTGCACTGTTCAAGGGCAGCTCAGGCTGCGGCGGCGGCCCCATCGGTGAACTGAAGCCGCGCCAGACGCGCATAAAGCCCGTCACTGGCGACCAATTCGTCATGGGTGCCGATGGCCGCGATGCGCCCGGCCTCCATCACCACGATGCGGTCGGCCTTTTTCACGGTGGCCAGACGGTGGGCCACGATCAGCGTCGTGCGATCCGCGCTCAGCCGGTCGACGGCGGCCTGCACCAGACCTTCGCTCTCGGAATCCAACGCCGAAGTCGCCTCGTCCAGCAGCAGGACCGGCGCGTCGCGCAGGATGGCGCGGGCGATGGCGATGCGTTGTTTCTGCCCGCCCGACAGCATCACGCCGCGTTCTCCCAGATAACTGTCATAGCCATCGGGCAGCGCGGTGATGAAGTCATGCGCGGCGGCGGCGCGGGCGGCTTCCTCGACCTCGGCGTCACTGGCATCGGGGCGTCCGAACCGGATGTTCTCAGCCGCCGTGGCGGCAAAGATCACCGGGTCTTGCGGCACCAGCGCCACCGAACGGCGGAAGTGGTCCCGCGCCACATCGCGCAGGTCGACCCCATCCAAGGTGATCCGCCCCGCCTGCGGGTCATAAAAGCGCAGGATCATCTGGATGATCGTCGTCTTCCCCGCGCCCGAGGGGCCGACAAAGGCCACCGTCTCACCGGGGTTGATCTCAAGGTCGACACCATCCAACGCCGCCACATCGGGGCGCGCCGGATAGGTGAACTGCACGTTCTCAAATGCGATCCGGCCCGCGACAGGCTGCGGCAGGCTGCTCTGGCTTGCGGGCGCCGGGTCTTGCACCGTGTCCTCGCTTTGCAGCAGATCGATCAGCCGTTCCGTGGCCCCTGCGGCGCGCTGTAGCTCACCCCAGATCTCTGACAAAGCGGCGACCGCGCCCGCCACCATGACAGCATAGATCACGAATTGCACCAGCGCGCCTGCGCTCATCACATCCGCCCGCACGTCGCGCGCGCCGATCCACAGCACGCCCACCACACCTGCGAAGACCAGAAAGATCACGATCATCGTCATCACGGCGCGGGTTTTGATCCGGCGCTGTGCGGCATCAAAAGAGGCTTCGGTCATCTGCGCGAATTGGCCCCGGCTTGCGGCCTCATGGGTAAAAGCCTGCACCGTTTGCACCGCGCCCAGCGTCTCAGAGGCATTACCCGAACTTGCCGCGATCCAGTCTTGGTTCTCGCGGCTAAGCACCCGCAGGCGGCGGCCCAGCGTCAGGATGGGGATCACCACGGCGGGCACGATCAGCAGCACCAGCCCGGTCAACTTGGCCGAGGTCAGCAGCATCAGCCCCAAGCCGCCCACAAAGATCAGCAGGTTGCGCAGCGCGATCGAGACCGAGGAGCCGATCACCGAGAGGATCAGCGTCGTGTCGGTGGTGATCCGGCTGAGCACTTCGCCAGTCATGATGCGCTCATAAAAGGCGGGGCTCATGCCCACGACACGGTCAAACACCGCGCGCCGGATATCGGCCACCACCCGTTCGCCCAACCGTGTCACCAGCGCATAGCGCAGCCCGGTGCCAAGGGCGAGCAGCCCCGCGATCAACAGCGCGGCGATGAAATAGAGGTCGAGCAATTCGCTCTCCCCCGTGCCGAAATTGTCGATCACCCGCCGCACGGCCAAGGGCAAGGTGAGCGAGATCATCGCGGTCAGCACCAGCGCCGCCCCGGCTGCGGCCATCAGCCAGCGATAGGGCGCCATGAAGGGCATCAGCGCCGCCAAAGCCCCGATCCGCCGCGACTTTTCGCGTTCGTCTTTGGCGCTTGGTGCGGGGGCTGGGGTGCGTGCCATGGGCTTTCCTTTGTCTTTCCACATCGGTCATGGCGCGGGGGCTGGGCGGGGTCAAGCAAGACCGCCCCGATAAGGACAATCTGCCGCCCCCGACAGACAGCGGCGGGCGCATCTATCCCGCGCGGCGGCGGTCATGAAAGCTTCGGGGAAAGAGTGGAGCGGGCGACGGGAATCGAACCCGTATCATCAGCTTGGAAGGCTGAGGTCTTACCATTACACAACGCCCGCGCTACGGCTCCTCTCCTATTTTATCGCTCCCTGAGCGTCAAGTGGAGCGATGCCCCTTTGGCAAGATCAATCACATGAGCCTGCTCTCGCCTGTGGCCCGTGATGAAGGTGGCAGCCCGGCCCAAGGGGCACTAGCTTAACCTCACGGGATGAAAACGAGGCATTGGAATGGACGCCAGACCGGCCCAAGACCAAAAGCGCGAGGTCGTCATGACCCACGGTGTTCTCAGCGAGGACCCCGAGGATCTGTTTCACGGCACCGGGTTGCGGGTGGTGCGGGCCGTTCTGCACGAAGCGGTGCTGCGGCTGTGGAGCGATGATGCTTTCGGCATGGCCGGAAACGTGGCCTTCCGCGCGCTGCTGGCGATTTTTCCGTTTCTGATCTTCACCAGTTCGCTCACTGCCTTTGTCGGCGACCGGTCGATGGCCGATGACCTGATCCATTTCCTGATCGCCATCGTCCCCCCTGCCCTGATCGAGCCGATCGTGTCGGAGGTGGAAAAGGTCATGACCGTGCCGCGCGGCGATCTGCTGAGCGTGGGTATCCTGCTGACCGTTTGGTTCGCCGTGGGCGGGGTCGATGGGGTGCGCGTGGGGTTAAACCGCGCCTATGGGCTGCGCGAGACGCGGTCGGTCTTCACGATCTACGCGGTGCAGGTGGCCATGGTGCTGCTGGCGAGCCTGATCCTCGTGATCGTGGGGTACCTGTTGGTGCTGGCTCCGCGTGCCGGGTCTTGGCTGCATATGCTGATGCCGGGCTTCGATCCGCGCTCAGTCACCGTGGGGCTGGTCCGTTTTCCCGCCTCGGCGACGATCCTGCTGGTCGCGCTTTTTGCCGCCCATGTGATCCTGCCCGCACGGCGGACGCGGTTTAACAACATCTGGCCCGGCGTCGTCGCCACCGCCGCCGCTTGGACGGTGCTGGCGGTGCTGTTTTCATCCTACCTGCGCAGCTTTGGCACCTATGCCAGCTATTACGCAGGCATGGCGGGGATCATCGCGGCGCTCTACTTCATGTATCTCGCGGCACTGGTGCTGATCTTTGGCGGTGAGTTGAACCGCGCGTTGCGCATCCGCAGATTGGCCCGCGCGATGAGCGATCAGCCCTGATCTCCTTCGCAGGGCGTGCCCGCAGCGCCCCAAACCGTCACCTCATGCACCAGCGCGTCGAGCGACCCTTCGGGCACCGACCGCCCCGCGCCGGGGGCGAACCCCCAATTCACGAAGGCCGAGTTTTGCAGGTGATCGACCAGTGACGCGATGTCGTGCCCGTCATTGGTCTCAGGATCGCGCAGCTGGGTGCAAACCTCTGCCGAGGTCTTGCCGAACCACGCCAGCTCCACGGGAGGCAACCGCCAAGCATCGTCGATATGCGGTGGCGCATGGGGCACGGTGTTCGCGGCGGCAGAGGTGACGTGGCAGGCGTCGCAAGGGATGCTCTCGGCCCCGATCCGGCTCTCGCCCGCGCGCACATTCATGCCGTGCTCCGCCTCCGGCCCATAGCCCAAGCCCTGCCACATCGGCTGCCCCTGTTCGCCGACATGGCAATTGGTGCAACGCGGATGCGCGGTGACGGTGAAAATCCGATCCCAAGCCGCCAGCCCTTCGGCGCGATCAGGCGCCTCCTGCGCAAAGACGGGGGCGGCCAGCATGAGTGCGGCGCAGATCGATAGATATCTCATGCGAAATCCACGGATCTGGAGAGGGGGAGTTCACGGATCCGCTGGCCCGTGGCGGCGAAGATTGCATTGGCCAGTGCGGGGGCGGCGGGCGGCACCCCCGGCTCACCAATGCCGCGCAGCTTGCCGCCATTCTCCAACCCGCGCACCTCGATCTTCGGCGTCTGATACAGCCGCAGCCCTTCGTAGAGGTGATAATTGTCCTGCTGCGGCACCCCGTCGCGATAGGTAAGCTCGCAGTTCATCGCATGGCCCAGACCCCAGATCACCGCGCCGGAGAGTTGCGCCTCGAAGTTCACCGGGTCCATCACGCGGCCCACTTCGGCGACAACGAAAACGCGGTCGATCTTGAGACCCGCGTCGGTCTGGCTGACCTCGACCACCTCGGCCACCGGCACGCCGAAGGACAGGCAGAACGCCAGCCCCCGGCCCCGCCCCGGCCCAAGGTCAGCGCCCCAATCCGCCATCTCGCCCACGGCCTCCAACACCCCGCGCGAGGGCGCATGGGTGCAGAGCCGCAACCGCTCCTCCAACGGATCGACGCCTGCAGCATGGCACATCTCATCCATGAAGCTTTCGTGCAGGAAACCGTTGCCCGACGCCCCGACCGAGCGCCACGAGCTTACCGGCACCATCGCGGGCACCCGGTGGCCGGTCACACGGTAGTCGGGGATCGCGAAGGGCTGATCCCATGCGCCCGCCACGATGGCGATGTCAGGGCCGAAGACCGGTTGGTTCAGCCGCGCCATCTGCGATTCCGCTGTCGAAGGTGCCGCGATGGCCAGATCATAGGCCTCGATCTGCCCGTCCGAGACCTTGCCACGCGCCCGCGCCATGGCCAGCGGGCGGGGGAAGTCATGGGTGAAATCCTCTTCGCGCGACCAGACCATCTTGATCGGCGTGCCGGGCAGTTGCATCGCCACTTCGACGGCGCGCAGGGTATAGTCATCCTCAAGCCGCCGCCCGAAACTACCGCCCGACATCAGCACATGGATATGCACGTTCTCGGCATCGATTCCGGTCAGCGCGGCCACATTGGCCTGCATGAAACGCGGGATCTGCGTGCCGGTCCAAATGTCGACGCGGCCCTTCTCAAGTTTCACCACCACGCTCATCGGCTCCAGCGGGGCGTGGGCTAGATAGGGGATGCGGTACTCGGCCTCCAGCACTTCCCCACCCGTCAAAGCGGCGCTCACATCGCCGTCATCGCGAAACCGGCTGTCCTGCCGGTCATCAGTGAAGGAGGCCGACACGGCTTTGAATTGATCCGCCGTGTCGCCGATATAGGGCGACGGGCCCCAATCACATTTCACCGCCTGCGCGGCCTGAAAGGCCCGCCAGGTGTTGTCGGCCACCACCGCGACACCGCCGGTGATGGGCAAGACCGCCTTCACACCGCGCATCTTTTCGGCGCTGCCTGCGTCAAAGCCCATGATCGCCCCGCCCTGCGCCGGGTTGGTGCGGGTCGTGGCGTGGAGCATCCCCTCCATCGCCATGTCGATGCCATAGGTCTGGGTGCCGGTGGATTTCGCCATGATATCCGTGCGCATCTGCGGCTTGCCAAGGTGCCGCCAGTCGCCGGGATCGCGCAATATCACCTCGGTCACCGGGTCGATCTCCGCCGCGGCGGCGGCGAGGTCTTGATAGGCCAGCCGCATGCCGTCGGGCAGCACCACCGCGCCCGCCTCGGTCTTGAACTGTTCGCGCTCCAACCCGGTCTGCGCCACGGCAGCGGCCAGCAGCGTTTCGCGCGCCACGGCCCCGGCCATACGCAGCCGGTCATACATATCCGGCACGGTCGAACTGCCGCCGGTCAATTGCAGGCCAAGCAGCTTTCCCGCCACATCCGAGGCGCCGCGCCCGGTCCGCGCCAGCAGCGTTTCCGAGGTCGCGGCAATCGGCATCGCCTCAACCCCGACCACGCCGTTGTAATAGACCGGCGAGGGCGGCCCGGGCGTGATCTGCACCGTGTCGAGGTCGACATCCAATTCCTCGGCAATCATATGGGCTTGGATCGAATAGGCCCCCTGCCCCACATCGGCGCGCGGGGTGATCAGGGTGACGCCGCTTGCATCAATCTTGACATAGGGCGTGATCGCCGCCGCACCGGGCGGTAAGCCTTCAAGCAGCGGGTTCTTCAGGTCACGTTTGTACAGATAGGTGCCAAAGGCCACGCCCCCGGCAATGGCGGCGGAGCCAACGATAAAGCTCCGGCGGGTGATGGTGCGCAGGCGCGACATGTCAGGCCCCCCGCAGCCGCGCGGCGGCGCTGTGAACAGCGGCACGAATGCGCGGATAGGTGCCGCAGCGGCAGAGGTTCCCGCTCATCGCGGCGTCGATCTGATCGTCGGTCGGCTCGGGGTTCAGATCCAGAAAAGAGGCCGCCTGCATGATCTGCCCCGATTGGCAGTAACCGCATTGCGCGACCTGATGCTCCACCCATGCCGCCTGCACCACATGCAGCGCTTCGGGCGTGCCCAAGCCTTCGATGGTGGTGACATCGCCGTTCACATCCGCCGCTCGCAATTGGCAAGATCGCACGGCCAGCCCGTCGACATGCACCGTGCAGGCACCGCATTGCGCGATGCCGCAGCCGTATTTCGGCCCGGTGATTCCCAACTCGTCGCGCAAAACCCAGAGCAGCGGCATGTCGTCTTCCACGTCCACCTCGTGGACCGTGCCGTTAACCGTCAATTCCATCGGTGATCCTTCCGCGCTGGTGCCCCCCAATGTAGCCGGCAGCGCCTATCGCGCAAGACCGCGCGAAGCGGGTCGCGCAGCGTCACCTTGGCGGGGCGGGCATGGTGGCGGGTGCCGCCGCTTCGCTTATTCGAGGTCTTGCGCCGTCAGCGCGCGGTGAATTTCGCGGCGGACCAATTTGCGTACATTGCGGGTGATCCGCTCGCCCAAGGCACCCTGAAGCTCGGCGCGGACGATCTCGGTCACCATGTCGCGCAGTGCTTCCTCGTCGAGGAACTGATCCTCACCCGCGCTGCCCGCCTCCTGCGCGGGGGCGGCATAGTCGAATTCCGGCGCGGTGGCGGCGGGATCGGCCACACGCGGGCCGCTGTCTGCGAAACGGCGCACCTGCTCTTCGAGCTGCGGTGTCGTGGGCTGCGGGCGGTTTGGGGCGGGCGTCTCAGCCTCTACCGTCGCCGTATCGGCAATCGGGGCCTCAGGCGCGTCAAGCTCCGCATCGTCTTTCCACTCCATCGCCGGAGGTTCGGTGCCGGAATAGTCATTATCGCCGGGCGCGTCCGGATCCCAATCATCAGAAATCTTGCCAATGGCCGTCTCAAGCGCCGCCAGCTTGTCGCTACGGCTGGCCCCGGTCGCCTTGGCCACGGCGTCGGAGACGGCGCGGGCCCGGGCCTCATCCGCGGTCTCCGGCGCGGGGGCGCGATAGTCCTCCGCATGCAGATCGCTCGGATCGTCATGCAGCATGTCATAGTCCAAGGGCGAGACCTTGGCCGGATCAACGGCAGCGGCCTTTGGGTGATCCTCGCCATCCGACGTGGCGACTCTAAGCGCGGGGGTCAGCACCAACCGGTCGCTCGACGCCGCGGGAACCTTCTCGGCAGGCGGGGTCGCGGGGTGACGGGCCGAGACGAATGGACGCTCTGCCTCATCGACACTGTCTTCCGCTTCGGTCTGCATGGCTTGGGTCAGGCTCAGCGGCTGCGGCGTGGCTTTGGATACTTCACCGACGCCCTCGTCAGAAGCGGGACGCGGCGTGCCGCCCGAGGCTGTGCGCAGCGACAGATGCGGGGTGAAATCCTCGGACGTGACGCTGTCCGATGTCGGCTCGTCCAATGCGCCCCGCATGCTTTTGAACGCGGCCCCGGTGTCATCAGCAGAATTGCCAGCCTCTGGCTTGGAAACCGGCGTAGGGTTGGACGTTTGCAGGGGACGCTTGTCTTCGGACACCAATCGGCGAATCGACGACAGGACGTCTTCCACCTCCGCGTTTGTGACGGGTTCGGACATATTTCTCTACCACTCTTGCCTCGCGGATAGCTTAACCGCGTGGGAGGATTCTCACAATGGGGCGGTGTAAAATGCCAAACGACCGCGCAAACCGTCAGTCTTTTTGCAGCGCGCGCAGCACGCGATCCAACGCTTGGCCCTCTTTGGAGTATTTAGCAGGGGCGTCCTTAACAAGGTTGTAATAGGCCCCCGCGTCATAGATCTGCACCGGCAGTTTCAGATCCTGAGCGGTCAGACGGCCCGTGGCAGCCAGCACGGAATAGGCCGCCACATAGAGATTGGCACGGGCCGATACGCGGGTCGATTCCGCATCGAGCAACGATTGCTCTGCATCCAGCACGTCCAAGGTGGTGCGCGCGCCGAGGGTGGCTTCCTCGCGGACGCCGCGGAAGGCGATACGCGCCGCCCGGATCTGCCGGTCGGAGGCTTCCAACTGCGCCCGCGCCGAGGCCAGCGCGGCATAGGCGTTGCCCACTTCCTGCTCGACGTCTTGGCGCACCACATGCAGGTTCGCGCGCTGCGCGTCCCGCTGCGCCATCGCGCTGCGCACGGCCGAGGACAGCGCTCCGCCCTGATAGATGGTCTGACCGACCTCGACCCCAACGCTGCCGCTGCGGGTATAGGCTTCGCTGTCGAAAGTCTCGTTCAGACCATATTGCCCGTTCAGCGTGATCCGCGGGGCCATGGCGGCCTCATTCGCTTCGACGCTCAGATCGGCTGCCGCCACCTGATGCTGTGCGGCGATGATCGACGGGTGAGTGCGCACAGCCAAAGCCTTGGCAGAGGCGAGATTGCCACCGACATTCGGCAGGCTCGGTGGTTGGCTGAGGTTGCCGGGCGCATGGCCCACGGCGTTGCGATATTCCTCGACCGCGCGCAGCAGCACGCCTTCGGCGCCCGCCAGTCCGCTGCGGGCATTGGCAAGCTGCGCTTCGGCCAAGGCCACATCGGTGCGGGTGACTTCGCCCACGTCGAAACGATCCCGCGCGGCGCGCAGCTCTTGGGTCAGCAGACGCAGGTTGTTGTTGCGCAGCTCAACCGTTTCCGAGGCTTCGATCACGCCCATATAGGCCGCAACCGCGCGCAGCAGCACCTGCTGCTCTAGGTTGACCAAGGTCTGGCGGGTGGCCAGCACGGCCTCTTTCGCCGCCTCCACCCGATAGGCGCTCGCGCCGAAATCATAGAGTAGCAATTCGCCAATCAGGCTGATCGACGCCTTGAGGCTTTCCGTCGACTGGGCTGGCAAAAGGGAGGAACTGCGCGTGGTGCCAAAGCTCTGCGTCAGCCCGGCGGCCCACCGCAACACGGGTTTCAGCGCCGATTTCGCCGCGGCCACATCCTCATCGGCGGCGCGCAAAAGCGCACGGTTCTGTTCCAGCAGACCGGAATGCTCATAGGCCCCCACCAGCGCATCGGCCAATGTCTCGGCGGCAGCCACACGCGGCAGGGCAGCGCCGCTGGCGAGGACAAGGCTCATCGGCACGGCGATGGCAAAACGTTTGAGGGATTTCGTGAAACTGTTCGCGCTCATGGCTCAATGCCCCTGAATGGCTTTTATAGACCTTTGGACCGGCCCGTAGGCCGATCGGGGCGGGTGCCCCTCCCCTGAAGGCGAAGTGGCGCGCGGTATGATCGGCGCGCCATCCTGTCGCTTACAGCTGGAATTCTGCCTGACGTTCAAAGCCACGCAGCACCGGCGCACCGGCGTTGAATTCGGGCCGCCAAGACACCTGACCGCCGCGTTTATAGCCCAGGCGTACCTCGCCCAGACCCCGATCCATAAAGAGACAAGCGATCCGCCCGCCCTCTTTCACCTGTTCCACCAGCGCTTCGGGCAGCTCACCTACCGCACCCTGGACGATGACTACATCATAGGGCCCATGCTGCGGCGCGCCTTCGGTCAGCGGGGCGACATGGACGATCACATTGTCTGCACCCGCCTGCGCCAGCGCCTCTTGCGCCTCGGCGGCCATGGCTTCGTCTTCCTCAACGGCGACGACGGCCTCAGCCATATGCGCGATCACGGCGCTGGAATAGCCCATGGCGCAGCCGATATCGAGCACGAGTTCTTCGTTGGTGATGTCGAGGTGATCGAGCATCTTGGCCAATGTCCGTGGGTCGAGCAGCACCCGGTCCTGCCCCAGATCGAGGTTTTCACCCAGATAGGCAGCCTCGCGCTGTGCCGCCGGCACGAAGTCTTCGCGCTGCACGGTCAGCATCGCGTCGATGATTGGAAACTTGGTCACATCCGAAGGACGAACCTGCGTATCTACCATGGTTACGCGGCGGGCGGCGAAATCACTCATCAGCTAAACTCATTCGTTCAGGGTGTCTGAAGAGTGATGTGCCACATTGCCGGGCCAGCGGCAACGCCCTGACCGCATTTTCGCGCGCATATGGGACTTGCGGCCTCCTTCGTGATCCGTTAGCAGTGCGCCAACCACCGGTCGGCGAGTTGGCGGAGTGGTTACGCAGCGGATTGCAAATCCGTGTACACCGGTTCGATTCCGGTACTCGCCTCCATTTCCTCCAGCATGAGCGGTTACGCGATACCGCCCCCCCCCGGCGAAACCACTATTCGCGCGCGCTCCTCTTAAAAGCCACCCAGGACCCCTCGTCATCAACGGCGCGGCCATGCCTCACCCCCCACCACCTTTCCCCGCCGCCGCCAAAACCTCGCGCAACTCATCCTCATTCCGATAGCCGATCAGAATACCCGCCGTCGCCTCGCCCATCGTGGCATCGCTGGCTGCAATCTTGGCGTCGGAAATGGTGGTGCGCTGAGCGGTGCGGCGCGTCCAGCGGAACAGCAGTTGCTCCAGCCGGGCGCGCTCAGGCGCATGGGCGGGGTTGGCCCCCAGATCGACCAGCTCATCGGGGTCGCTTTCAAGGTCGAACAGCATCGGGCGGAACCCTTCGGCAAAGACGTATTTCCACCGCCCGTCGAATAGCATCGTCAGCTTGGCGTCCCTCACCTCGACCCCCAAGCGTTTGCGCACGTCGCGCTGCGCGTAGTCGTATTCCGAGACCACGAAATCACGCAACCGCTCGGCCTTGCCATGTAACAGCGGCAAGAGGGATCGGCCCTCGATGATATGCGGCACGGCGGCGCCGCCGAAATAATCAAGAATGGTGGGCACCACGTCGATCGCCTCGACCAGTGCCGAGGATTTTGCGCCGCGGGTCGCATCGGCCTCGGGGCGGGGATCAACGACGATCATCGGAATGCGGGCGGAGGGGTCGTGAAAAAGCTCTTTCTCCCCCATCCAGTGGTCGCCAAGGTAATCGCCGTGATCCGAGGTGAAGACGATCATCGTATCATCCGCGACTCCCTCTTCGGTGAGAAACGCCATCAGCCGGCCGATCTGGTCGTCGAGCTGTTTGATCAGCCCCATATAGGCAGTCAGAACCCGGCCTCGGGTCGCGTCATCGGAAAAGGCTTGAGAGACGCGCTCCTGCATGAATGCGCCATAGACGGGATGCGGATCGCGCTTTTCCGCCGCGCTTCGCACCGGGTCCAGATGGCGCTCAGGCCCATAGAGATCATGGTAGGGCGCGGGGACGATATAGGGCCAGTGCGGTTTGATATAGCTCAGGTGCAGGCACCACGGCTGATCGCCGGCATCGCGGATGAAATCCATGGCGCGGCCCGTGATATAGGGCGTCTCGCTCTCCTCATCCGCGGCGCGGGCCGGTTTGTCGGCGTGGTCCAGAAACCAGCCGCTCAGGATATTGCCCTCTGCATCTTCGGCGCTGTTGGCGACGGAATGCCACGGGTTCTCATCCTGCCACCCGCGGTCCTTCATATGCGCGTCATAGGCGGGGTTGCGGGCGTAGGGCCCGCCGTCGGGGTGCAGCCCGTCGTCCCGCTCATAGGGCTCGAACCCGCATTCCGAAATCAGCACGCCAATATCGCTGTCGGGCGACAGGCCAAGGCGGCGCAGCCCTTCGATATCGGCGGCCATATGGGTCTTGCCGCAAAGCGCTGTGCGCACGCCCAAGGGGCGCAGATGGTCGCCCAGCGTCATCTCCCCCACCTTCAGGGGGATGCCATTCCAAGTCGACCCATGCGAGCTGACATAGCGGCCTGTGTAGAACGACATGCGCGAGGGGCCGCAAATCGGCGATTGCACATAGGCGCGGTCGAAAAGCACTCCGCGCGCGGCCAGCGCGTCAATATGCGGCGTGTGCAGATGCGGATGGCCCGTGCAGGACAGATAATCCCAGCGAAGTTGGTCGCACATGATGAAAAGAACGTTCTTGGGCATGGGGCGCTTTCCCTGCGATGGTCCTTCGCGCAGCTTAGCTCGCGAAGCATTTCGTCGTGCTGTGATTTGATTTTTGGCCTGCCTGACAATGCCTTGCAGTTTCTAGCCCAAGTTTAACCAAATTTTTAGCATTCACCGCCCAACCTCTACCAGGACATTGGGAAAGGCAACTCAAGCCGGACCAGCGAGGATGCCAGAATGAACAGCACGCAAAGGATACTTGTCACCGGCACGGGCGGTTTCATCGGCTTTCACCTTGCCCGGCTATTGCTGGCCGAAGGCGCACGGGTGCAGGGCTATGACGGGATGACCGATTACTACGATGTCGCCCTGAAACAACGCCGCCATGCGATGCTGCTTCAGCATGAGCATTTCACCACCAAAGAAGCCCTGCTGGAAGACCGCGAGACCTTCGACGCGCTGGTAGATGACTTCGCGCCCGACATGATCGTGCACCTTGCCGCACAGGCGGGCGTGCGTCACAGCATCGACCACCCCCGCGCTTTTTTGGAGGCGAATATCACCGGCACCTTCAACGTGATGGAGGCTGCGCGGCGGTTGGAGGTGAAACACCTGCTCATGGCCTCCTCCTCGTCAATCTACGGCGCCAATACCGATATGCCTTTCGCCGAGGCCGGGGCCACCGACCGGCCCCTGTCGATCTACGCCGCCACGAAAAAGGCGAATGAGGGGATGGCCCATGCCTATGCTCATCTCTGGGGTCTGCCGACGACGATGTTTCGTTTTTTCACCGTCTACGGGGCTTGGGGTCGGCCCGACCTTGCCCTGAGTAAATTCGTCGACGCGATCCTCGATGGCCGTCCGATCGACATCTACAACCACGGCGAGATGTACCGCGATTTCACCTGTGTCGACGATCTGGTGCGCGCCATTCGGCTGCTGATGGATTGCGTTCCGCCGCAACCGGGCACGGCGCCACCGCCGCCGGACTGGGATTCGCTCTCCCCCGCGGCCCCCTACCGTGCGGTGAATATCGGCAATTCCGAAAAGGTGCGCCTGCTCGATTTCGTCGAGGCGATCGAAGCCGCGCTCGGCAAACGGGCGGTCCGCAATTACATGGGGATGCAGATGGGTGATGCCCCCGCCACATGGGCCGACGCGACCCTGCTACATAGGCTCACCGGCTACCGCCCACAGACCGACATTCACGAAGGCATCGCGCGTTTCGTCGCTTGGTTTCGGGACTATCACGGCAGATAGCCGCAGCGCTTAGTGCTGGTGCTGCTGGCGGACGTAGTCCATCACCGCGCCCCTGACCGACATCTCGCCCCGCTCTCGCGCCGCGTGGATCACCGCGCGCACGTCGTCGAGATTGCAGCGCCGCAGCAGGCTTTTGACCGGCCCGATGGAGGCCGGGCGCATCGACAGGGTCTTGAGCCCGATGGCCGCGAAACACAGCGCCTCGACCGGGCGGCCCGCATCCTCCCCGCAAAAAGACAGCGCAGTATCTGTTTCGGCGCAGCGTTCTACGATGCCCTCGAGGAAGGTCAGGAAAGAGACGTTCAGCGTGTCATAGCGCCGCCGCACCCGCTCGTTCTCACGGTCGGCGGCGAAAAAGAACTGCTTGAGATCATTGCCCCCGATCGACAGGAACTCGACCTCCTCAAAGAATTTCTTTGGGGCAAAGGCGAGGCTGGGGGTCTCCAGCATGGCGCCGACCTCCAGCTTTTCGGGCAGGACATGGCCCAGAATACGCTCACGCTCCATCGCCTTGTCGACCTCCGCGCGGGCGGCGCGGAATTCCTCGAACTGGGCGATAAAGGGGAACATCACCGCCAGCGGGCGGCCCGCGGCGGCGCGGATCAGGGCTTGCAATTGCATCCGCATGACACCGGGCTTGTCCAGCCCCACCCGGATCGCGCGCCAGCCCAAGGCCGGGTTCGGCTCATCATGGGGCTTCATATAGGGCAGCACCTTGTCCGACCCGATGTCGAGCGTGCGGAAGACCACGCGGCGGCCATGGGCGGCATCGAGCACGCGCGCGTAAAGCGCGGCAAGCTCGGTCCGGCGGGGCATCTGGTTGCGCACCAGAAACTGCAACTCGGTGCGGAAGAGCCCGACCCCTTCGGCCCCCGACCCTTCGAGCGAGGGCAGATCGGCCATCAGACCTGCGTTCATCTGTAGGCTGATGATCCGCCCGCATTTCGTCTCGGCCGGTTTGTCGCGGATCGAGGCATAGCGTTCCTGCGCCGCTGCCTGCATCGCGATCTTGTCGCGAAAGGCCGTGGCCACGGTATCGTCGGGGCGCAGATGCACCACGCCCTGCTCACCGTCGACCATGATGTGATCACCGTTCAGCGCGTCATTGGTCACACGGCTGGCGTGGACGATCAGCGGAATCGCCAGCGCCCGCGCGACAACAGCGGCGTGAGAGCCGACCGAGCCGCCCTCTAACACGATGCCGCGCAACGACCGCCCGTAATCCAGCAGTTCCGCCGGGCCGATGTTGCGCGCCACGAGGATCGGATCGACCGGCATCTCGGCCCCGGTATCGCTGCCCTGCCCCGTCAGATTGCGCAGCAACCGGTTCGACAGATCGTCCAGATCCGACAACCGCTCCCGCAAGTAGGCATCATTGACCTGCCCCAGACGGGCGCGGGCCATGGATTGCTCTTTCTCGACCGCGGCCTCAGCGCTCAGCCCGCTTTGGATATCCTCCACCATGCGCCGCATCCAGCCTTTGGAATTGGCGAACATGCGGTAGGCTTCGAGCACCTTCTGCTGCTCTTTGTCGGCGGTAAGGCTTAACAGTTGGTCAACGCTGAGCCGCAATTGCTCAACCGCTTCGGTCAGCCGCTCCGTCTCGCGTTCAGGGTCATCGGCAATGGGGTTTGAGACCACCACCCGCGGCTCATGCAGCCAGACGTGCCCCTCGGCCACACCCTCCTGCCCCACAGTGCCGCGCAGCAGCACCGGCTGGCTATGCCGGGCCGACATCGCAGCCCCCTCGCCGACAAAAGCGCCAAGCTCGGCCATTTCGGCCAGCACCATCGCCACGACCTCAAGCGCATAGACCTCATCGGCGGAGAACTCCCGCGCGACTTTGGACTGCACCACCAGCACGCCCAGCGTCTCACCCAGACGTTGCACCGGCACCCCAAGGAAGGAGGAATAAATCTCCTCCCCCGTCTCGGGCATGAAGCGGAAACCAGCGGCTTGGGGCGCATCGGGCGTGTTGATGACCGTGCGCCTCTTGGCGACCCGACCGACCAGACCTTCGCCCAGTTTCATGCGCGTTTCATGCACCGCCGCTTCGTTCAGACCTTCGGTGGCGCAAAGCTCAAGCGTGTCTTCGTCGCGGAACAGATAGATCGAGCAGACTTCGCAGCCCATGGAATTGGCGATCAACTGGGTGATCTTGTCCAGCCGCGCCTGGCCCGCCACATCGCTGGCCATCGCATCACGCAGCCGCCCCAGCAGCTTGCGGCTTTCTGTCTCAACCCGTTCGGCCATATGATCCGGTCCCTGTCCCTCTGGAGCAGGGTTTAGCGCACTCGCGCAAGGATAGAAATGCTATTCGCGCCATACCCTACATCCTCAGCCAGCATATCGGCGGGATGCTGCAGATTTACGCAAGGGGTCACCTTGCGTAAAACCCGTGTCATCGCAGGTGTTTAGGCCGCTTTATCAAGCTCGAAAGCGTCGTGCAGCGCTTGCACGGCCAATTCCATATACTTGCGGTCGATCAACACGCTGATCTTGATCTCGGAGGTGGTGATCACCTTGATGTTGATCCCCTCGTCCGAGAGCACCTTAAACATCTTGGCGGCCACGCCGGTATGGCTGCGCATGCCGATCCCCACCACGGAAACCTTGGCCACGGCCTTGTCGGCGATCAACTCCTGATAGTTGATGATCCCCTCTTCATGGGCCTTTTCCATCGCCTTTTCAGCGCGGATCACCTGATCGACGGGGCAGGACCACGTCATATCGGTGCGCCCCTCTTCGGAAATGTTCTGAACGATCATATCGACGTTCACGCCGCCCTCGCTGAGCGCGGTAAAGATCGTCGCGGCGATGCCGGGGCGGTCCGCCACGGACACCAAGGTCATCTTTGCCTCATCACGGGAAAACGCGACCCCGGCCACCACATTGCTTTCCATGATTTCCTCCTCATCGCAGACGAGCGTCCCGGCATCGTCAGATTGTTCTTCGAAACTGCTCAGCACCCGCAGTTTAACCTTGTAGCGCATCGCCAGTTCGACCGAACGGGTCTGCAAAACCTTCGCCCCGAGAGAGGCCAGTTCCAGCATCTCTTCAAAGGAAATCTTGTCAAGTTTGCGGGCCTTGGATTCGACCCGCGGGTCGGTCGTGTAGACGCCGTCCACGTCGGTATAGATATCGCAACGCTCCGCGCCAAAGGCGG
Organism: Sulfitobacter sp. M85; assembly: GCF_029285915.1. Classification (NCBI taxonomy): domain Bacteria; kingdom Pseudomonadati; phylum Pseudomonadota; class Alphaproteobacteria; order Rhodobacterales; family Roseobacteraceae; genus Sulfitobacter; species Sulfitobacter sp. M85. The sequence goes on along the minus strand of NZ_JABECQ010000002.1, from coordinate 283,571 downwards.
CGGCAAAGGCCACGGCGGTCGTGTCCGATCCGCCCCGGCCAAGCGTGGTGATCCGGCCCTGCGGGCTGATGCCTTGGAAACCTGCGACCACGGCCACCTTCATGCCTTCACCGAACTTGGCGTTGATGTTGTCGGTGGGAATCTCTTCGATCCGCGCGGCCGAATGGGCATCGGTGGTGCGCACCGGCACCTGCCAGCCCTGCCAAGACCGCGCGGGCACGTCCATTTCCTGCAAAGTGAGCGCCATCAGCCCGGCGGTAACATTCTCCCCGCTCGACACGATGGCATCATATTCGCGCGCATCATAGAGCGGCGAGGTCTCATTGACGAAGCCTACCAGCTTGTTCGTCTCGCCCGACATGGCGGATACGATGACGATCACGTCATAGCCCTTGGCCACCTCGACGCCGACGCGCTTTGCCGCGCGGCGGATACGGTCCAAAGTGGCAACCGAAGTCCCACCGAATTTCATAACCAGAACAGGCATATTGTCCCCCGCGCAACAGTCCAGCGCGGTCTAAGCCCACGGCACGGCAAGGGCAAGCCTATTTAACATGACGTTATGTAGCGCCGCCTAGAACGGATGCGCGCGGCCGTCCCATGTCTCGAAGCAGCCCGTTTGAGCAAGGTCCAGCGTGGCGATCCGTTGTGCAAGACCTTGGGCAGACTCCGCCACGCTGATTTCGCCCTGATCACCGCCCATATCGGTGCGCACCCAGCCGGGGTGATAAATCCCCACCGCGATGCCCTCGGGCTTCAGGTCCACCGCCAGATTGCGCCCCAGATTGATCGCCGCCGCTTTGGAGGCGCGGTAGATATAGCTGCCCCCCGGCGCCCGCGTTTGCGACCCCATCTGCGAGGCGATGATCGCGATTTTCGCCCCCTGCGCCGCACGCAGGTTGGGCAGCAGGGATTGCACGGTGAGGAAAACCCCGGTCACATTGGTCGCGAAACTCTGCGCCCAGAGGTCGGGGCCAAAGCCGGTATCCAAGTCATCGCCCTTGTCCAGATACACACCCGCATTGCAGATCAGCAGGTCCAGCGGACGGTCTTGCAGGTTTGCGGCGAAGGACGCGTGGCTTGCCGGGTCGGTCACGTCCAGCACGGCCTGCGCGCCTGCGCCGCGTGCGGTGCCGATCACCTCTTCGCCCGCGTCTTTATACTGGCGGGCCAGCGCCGCGCCGATGCCGCGGCTGGCGCCTGTGATAACGATGGTCATGGGCGATCCTTTATGAAAATGGGCTTTTAGGAAAGTTGGCGTTTGGGTTTGAACGGGAGCGGCATCAGGGGCACGCCCTCGGCCACCAATTCCCGCGCCTGATCCAGCCGCGCCTCGCCATAGATCGGGCGCTCGGGGCTGCGCCCTGCGTGCATGTCCCGCGCCTCGCGCACGAAATTCTTGCCAACGTAATCGGAGGTGGATTCGACCTTTTTGCGCAGGGCCGTCAGTGCCTTTTCCACATCACTTGCCTGATTGGACAGGGCCGGGGCGGGTGTCTCGGCAGGCTTCGGTTTCTCCGCCGCTTCCGGCGCAGCCGGAGCGCTGCCGCCTGAGGTCACCCGCGGGGCCATCAGCGATTTGCTCACCTCCGTCGAGCCGCAGACCGCACAGCTCAGATGGCCCGCACGGGCGAGGCTGTCAAAGGCCGCCGCGGATTGGAACCAACTTTCGAAACCATGCCCGGCCTCGCATTTCAGTGCATAACGGATCATTCGCCCGGTCCTCAAACTCTCTGCTTTAAATGGGCTGCGGCGCAAAAGAGGTCAAGACAAGCGCGGGCGCGGCGCGGATCGCAACGCGGCGCGGTCAGCCCGCCAAACCACCGCTGCGCGGATCGAAATCACGGATCAGCCGCGCCAGATCGGGGGCCTCCACCAGCCGGGCGGCCTTGCGGCGCGAACACCACATCCGCTTGCGCTGTCCCTTCTCGGGGAAGTGTTTGGCCAGCGCCTTGACCTTTACCGGGTAGAGCATCGCCAGACAGGGCAAGGTCCCATCCGCGCCGGTTTTGGCATAGCTGTAGACGCCCAGACATTGCCCCCGCGCCTGCCCCACGACGCCGCCTTCCTCCCAAGCCTCGACCAAGGCCGAGGCGGCGGGGGTCTTGCCTTCCATCGGCCAACCCTTGGGAATGATCCAACGTTTGCTCCCGCGCGAAGTGATCAGCAGGATCTGCAACTTGCCCCGTTTACGACGCCAGCAAAGCGCCGCGAACTGAATGCGCAGCTCATCCTTCTGTCCGCCGTTCAAGGATATCGGAGCCTGTTTCACCATCCGTTGCAGCCGCGCCCCTTGGCAGGTTGTTTCCCCTTGACCCTAGCGCGGCGATCCCCGTCTGGCCATATCCCCTTGCCCCCTTTCATCGCATCAAAGATACTACCAAAATGATAAGATTTTCCGCTCTTCTGACAGTGCTTTGCAGCCTTGCCCTGCCCCTTCGGGCCGAAGCACCCGTGACGGTCTTTGCCGCCGCCAGCCTGCGCGGCGCGTTGGAGGAGGTCACGGCGGATTTCCACACGCCGGTGGTGCCGTCTTACGGCGGGTCGGGCACGATGGCACGGCAAGTCGCCTCCGGAGCGCCCGCCGATGTGGTCTTGCTGGCCAATAGCGACTGGATGACATGGCTCGCAGATGAAGGCGTGGAGGGGGCCGGGAATGCGCAGATCATCGCCCGCAACCGCCTCGTGCTGATTGCCCCCGCCGACAGCGCCCCACTTGCCGATCCCGCCGAGCTGCCCGCCCGGCTCGGCGCCGAAGGGCGGCTTGCCATAGGGCAACGCGACGCCGTTCCCGCAGGCAGCTATGCCCGTGCATGGCTCACCCATGCGGGGCTTTGGCAACGGCTGCAAAGCCGCTTGGCCGAGACCGACAATGTCCGTGCCGCACTGGCGCTGGTCGCGCGGGGCGATGCGCCACTTGGCGTGGTCTATGCCAGCGATGCGCAGGCCGAGCCGGAGGTGCAGACCATCTACGAGGTCCCTGCCGAGGCCCATGCCCCGATTACCTATCCTGCCGCGGCGCTGACGGCCAAGGGCAGGGCACTGGTCGATTTTCTGACCACCGACGCGGCTCAGGCGATCCTTGTGGACCACGGGTTCCTTCGGGCCGATCATGGATCTTGACGCCGCCGCTTGGGCCGCGCTCTTGCTGTCGCTGCGGGTGGCGAGCGTGGCGATGCTTTGTTCGCTGCCGCTGGCGCTCTGGGTCGCGTGGATTCTCGCCCGGAAAGAGTTTCGCGGCAAAGGCGTGCTGAGCGCGCTGGTCCATCTACCGCTGGTGCTGCCGCCGGTGGTGACGGGCTATCTGCTGCTGCTCAGCTTTGGCCGCAACGCCCCTTTGGGCCGCCTGTTGGAGAGCCTCGGCATCGGTCTTGCCTTTCACTGGACGGGCGCGGTGCTGGCGGCGCTGATCATGGGGTTCCCGCTGATGGTCCGCGCCATGCGGCTGGCGATCGAGGCGGTCGACCCCCGGATCGAAGACGCCGCCGCAACCCTCGGCGCGCCGCGCCTGAGCGTATTTTGCCGCGTCACCCTGCCGCTGATCTTTCCCGGCATCCTCGCCGGGGCAGTGATGGGCTTTGCCAAGGCGATGGGCGAATTCGGCGCCACGATCACCTTTGTCGCCAATATCCCCGGCCAGACCCAGACCCTGCCAAGCGCGATCTGGACGGCCTTGCAGGTGCCGGGCGGTGAAAACCGTGCACTGGCCATGGCCGCGCTGGCCGGGTTGGTAGCGCTGACCGCCGTGCTGCTCTCCGAAGCATTGGCACGGCGGGTCGCGAAACGCATTTCGGGGGCGCGCTGATGCTTGAGGTCACGCTGCGCCATGGGTTCGACGGCTTCGATCTGGACCTGTCTTTCACCACCCAAGGCGGGATCACCGCGCTCTTTGGCCGCTCCGGCGCGGGCAAGACGACGGTGATCAATGCACTCGCCGGATTGCTGCGCCCCGATGTCGGGCGCGTGGTGCTGGACGGTGAGGTGCTTTTGGATACACAGCGCGGCATCTGGGTGCCGCCACATCGCCGCAGGCTGGGCTATGTCTTTCAAGACGCGCGGCTTTTTCCCCATTTGGACGTGCGCGGCAACCTGACCTTCGGCGCGCGCTATGCCCCGCGCGGCAGCCAAGGCGCGGGTTTTGCCGATGTCGTGGCGCTTCTGGGGCTTGAGCCCCTGCTCGACCGTGCCCCGGCAACGCTTTCGGGCGGGGAGAAACAGCGCGTCGCCCTTGGTCGCGCCCTGCTGTGCCATCCGCGCATGTTGCTGATGGATGAGCCGCTGGCCAGCCTCGACGGGCCGCGCAAGCAAGAGATCCTGCCCTATCTCGAACGGCTGCGCGACGGGGGGTTGGGCCTGCCGATCCTCTACGTCAGCCATGCGGTGGATGAAATCGCCCGCCTCGCCGATCGCTTGGTGCTGCTGCAAAACGGGCGGCTGAAGGCCCAGGGCGCGCTGTTCGACGTGATGGCCGACCCGGCAGCCGTGCCGCTGCTCGGCGTGCGCGAAGCCGGCGCGGTGCTGGAGGCCGACGTCATCGCCCATGCCGAAGATGGGCTTTCGACCCTCGCCGTGCGGGCGGGGCAATTGGAGCTTCCCGGCGTGCAAGCGCCGGTGGGCGCGCGGGTGCGGCTGCGGGTCTTGGCGCAGGATGTGATCCTGTCGCGCGCGCGGCCCGAGGGGCTGTCTTCGGTCAACATCCTGCCCGTCCGGGTCGAGGCCGTGCATCCGGGCGACGGGCCCGGTGCGGCCATCGCGCTCGACGCGGGCGGAGACCGCCTTTTGGCGCGGGTGACGGCCCGGGCGGTCCGCGACCTTGATCTGCGTGAGGGCATGGGCTGCTATGCCATCCTCAAGGCCACCACAGTGGCCCCGGGAAGCATCGGGCGCTGATCACAGTTTGGGCGGCGTCCTGCCCATTTTCTTGCGTAGGCGGGCGACCAGTTCCTCTTGCGGGATATCCGCCTCTATCGCCAGTTTGCGCAGGCCGAAATGCACATGGGCCATGTCTTGGTAATAGCTGGTATAGGCATAGTTCGTCGCAGCCCCAGCCACTGCGCCCAGCACCGGCACCGCCTGCGCGGCAAGCTTTTGTCCCAGCACCAGCGCCAGACGCGGCGCCACCCGGGCGATCACCGCATTCATCGCGCGGCCCGTGAGCGCCATGCGCACGGTGAGAAACCCCAGATCGGCGCTATCGTCATCCGCCAGCGGCCCGGCGGCGGTAAAGACATGCACGCAGTCGAATTGCACATTCTCCGCCGATGGATCGAACCCATGTTCAGCCGCCACCCCTTGGATGACCCGCAAAAGCAGCGTGGTGGTCACCGGCAGTTCGGCCAAGGCGGTCGGCAGCCCCCCGGCCCCGCCCGCGGCGCCCATGGCGGTCGAGACGGCTTGGTTCAGCCAGCCTTGCTGGTCTTTCACATAGCTGCGGCTGGAATGGGCGGCCTGCATGGCATGGCCAAGTGCCTTCATCGTCGCCCCTTCGAGGTTGCGGCGCACCGCCCCTGGCAAACGGTCGATCAACCCATCCGCGCTGCCGCCGATAAGGTTGAGCACATGGATGCCCACGCCGCCCGCCTGTTTATAGCGGCGGGCGATCTCATCCAGCCGGGCATCGACATCAATGGTGCTGGGCAGGTTGCTTTCGATCTGCATGGGCGTCCCTCTTCGAGCTTAGGCTCAATGTGGGTCGCGGGCGGGGTAAAATCAATCGTGCCAGCGGCGAACCTTGCCCGTCACCCCGGCCCAAGCCCCCTCGGTCAAGGCGCGGCCCAAGATGCGCGCGGGGTTCGTGGGCGGCGGCATCTCGACCCCCTGCAACAGGGCAAAGCCGAAGCGATTGTAATAGGGCGCGTCGCCCACCAGCATCACCCGTTCCCACCCCAGCGGGGCCGCCTGCGCCAGCGAGGTCTCGATCAGCCCCGCGCCCAGCCCTTCGCCCTGCCTTGTGGGGTGCACCGCCACCGGCCCCAGCAAGAGCGCCTTCGCCGCGCCGATGCGCACGGGCCAATAGCGGATCGCCCCGGCCAGAATTCCGCCGCTGTCACGGGCCACATGGCTGAGCCCTGCCACCGGCGGCACGCCATCGCGCAGACGGTAAGACGACAGCGCCTCGCGTCCCGGCGCGAAACAGGTGTCATAGAGCGCTTCGACCTCCCAATGGTCGGCGGGCACCTCCGGGGTCATCTTGTAGGGCGTCTGATGCAAGGCCGGAGGCTTTCAGGAGCAATTGCGGGTGGCGCTGGACGTAGCATGAGGCTAGCCATGGGTGCAAACCATCAAGGAGTGTACATGTTCTATCGTCCCGAAGACGGCCATGGTCTGCCGCATAACCCGTTCAACGCCATCATCAGCCCACGCCCGATCGGCTGGATCTCTACCCGTGATGGCGCAGGCCGCGACAACCTCGCCCCCTATTCCTTTTTCAATGCCGTCGCCTATGTGCCGCCGCAGGTGATGTTCGCCTCGACCAGCGCCAAGGAAGACGTGGACGGCACCAAGGATTCCGTGGCCAATATTCGGGAAACCGGGGTGTTCTGCGTGAACGTGGTGGAATATGCGGCGCGTGACGTGATGAATGTGAGTTCTGCCATGCTGCCTCATGGCGAGGATGAATTCGCCCGTGCCGGGATCGACAAGGCCGAATGCGAACAGATCGCCTGCGCGCGGGTGGCCAATGCGCCCGCGAGCCTCGAGTGCAAGCTGACCCAGATCGTGCAACTGCCGGGCGAGGCGAATTTCGCGGTTTTCGGTGAGGTCGTAGGCGTGCATATGCGCGACGATTGCGTGGTCGATGGGCGGTTCGACGTGACCCGGTTCCAGCCGCTGTCGCGTTTGGGGTACCGCGATTACACGGTGGTGCGGGATGTGTTCGAGTTGAAGCGTCCGGATGATTGATAAGGGCCATCGCCTGCCCGCGGGTGGGTGATCCAACGCTCAGCTCGGGCCACTTTATTGCTCAGCCGTGATGTGCGTTCTCAGTGTCGCGCCTCGCCTCGCCGGATCGCCTACCCGTGGGGCGGGCAGGCGATGGCCCGGCGCCTGCGGCTTGTTCCGGGCCGGGTGGCAAACTTGACCAAGAAGTTGCTGACTAAGAAGGCTACAAATAACCCGGCACCTCTCGGCGCCGGGTTTTCCATTCAGTGCCCGCCCAGAACCCCGGTGCGCACATCGTAATCAACCGCCAATTCGTAATCGGGGTCGTCATCGCTATCGACCATCAGATGCCCCGCCTTGGTCAGCAAACGGTGGCAATCACGGCTCAGGTGACGCAGTTGCAAACGTTTGCCCGCAGCCTCGTATTTCGCGGCCATCGCCTCGATCGCCTGTAGCGCGGATTGGTCCACCACCCGGCTGTCGGCGAAGTCGACGATCACCACCTCGGGGTCGTTCTCCACATCGAAAAGCTCGGCAAAGCCGTCGGAAGAGCCGAAGAACAACGGCCCGTGGATCTCATAGACCTTGGCGCCCTTCTCGGTCACCGAGTCCCGCGTGGTCGCGTGGATACGGCGCGCGTTGTTCCACGCATAGGCCAGCGCCGAGACGATCACGCCGACAACCACCGCCACGGCGAGGTCTTCCATCACGGTCACCACGGTCACCAGAATGATGACGAAAGCATCCATCAGTGGCACTTTGCGCAGGATGGTGAGCGAGTTCCAAGCGAAGGTGCCGATCACCACCATGAACATCACACCGACAAGAGCGGCCAGCGGGATAAGCTCGATCACCGAGGAGCCGACGAGGATGAAGAGCAGCAAGAACACCGCCGCGGCGATCCCAGCGACACGGGTGCGACCGCCGGATTTCACGTTGATCATAGACTGACCGATCATCGCGCAGCCGCCCATGCCGCCGAAGAAACCGGTGACCGTATTGGCCACACCTTGGGCGATACACTCTTGGCTCGCGCCGCCACGTTTGCCGGTGAGGTCACCGACGAGGTTCAGGGTCAGCAGGCTTTCGATCAGACCGATGGCCGCGAGGATGACGGCGTAAGGCAGGATGATCTCAAAGGTCTCCCAAGTCAGCGGCACCATGGGGATATGCAAGCTCGGCAAGCCACCTTGAATCGACGCCAAGTCACCCACCCGCGGCACGTCGAGGCCGAAACCGATCACGAGGGCGGCAATCACGCCGATGCCCGCTAGCGGCGCGGGGATGACCTTGGTGATGCGCGGGGTGATCCAGATGATCGCCATGGTCGCCGCCACCAGCGTCAGCATGAGGTAGAGCGGCTGGCCCGAAAGCCATTCACCACCGCCCACGCCATGACCGGTGTCGACCATGGTGCCGGGCACTTTGAACTGACTCATCTGGGCGAGGAAAATCACGATGGCGAGGCCATTGACGAAGCCCAGCATCACCGGATGCGGCACCAACCGGATGAACTTGCCCCATTGCATGACGCCCGCGAAAATCTGCAACAGCCCCATCAACACGACGGTGGCAAAGAGGTATTCGACCCCGTGCTGCGCCACCAGCGCCACCATGACCACGGCGAGCGCCCCGGTCGCGCCAGAGATCATCCCGGGCCGACCACCGATCAGCGCGGTGATGAGGCCCACGAGAAAGGCGGCATAGAGCCCGACCAGCGGGTGCACCCCGGCGACGAAGGCAAAGGCCACCGCCTCGGGCACCAGCGCCAGCGCCACGGTCAGCCCTGACAGCAGTTCGATCCGCAGCCGACCGATGGAGAAACCGTCATCCGGCATCCAACGCAGATCGGTCACATCGAGGTTCTTGGCGAAATTGTGCAGCGTGGCGCGCATGGGGGCGTCCTTTGACTTTCGGAAAACGGATATAGCGCCCTGACCGCGGATGCGGGGCGCTTTTGGCTGCACCTAGAGGAATTTCGCCGCAAAGAAAAGCGTCTTGGCGACGGGGCCACGGAAGTTGCTGCAATGCAGAAACACTTTCACCCCCTCGCCTGACGCAGTCGTGTTTTGCCTCTCGGCAAAAACACTTGATCCCCGTGGCATTCTATGAGGTTCTTTGACCCTTACCCGCAACCATCCTAGGCACAGGCTTACCCCTCATGACAGATACGAAAATCGCCGTGATCGGCGGCTCCGGCATTTACGACATCGACGGGCTTCAGGATGCCGATTGGGTCACCGTGGAGACCCCATGGGGCGCGCCCTCGGATCAAGTGCTGACTGGCACGCTAGATGGGGTCGCCATGGTCTTTCTGCCGCGCCATGGCCGCGGGCATGTGCATACGCCGACCTCCGTCCCCTACCGCGCGAATATCGACGCGCTGAAACGGCTCGGCTGCACGGATGTGATCAGCGTCTCGGCCTGCGGGTCGTTCCGCGAGGAGATGGCCCCGGGCGATTTCGTCATCGTCGACCAATTCATCGACCGCACCATGGCGCGCGAAAAGAGCTTCTTCGGCCCCGGCTGCGTGGCCCATGTATCCATCGCCCATCCCACCTGCCCGCGGTTAAGCGACGCCTGCGAGACCGCCGCGCGGGAGGCGGGCATCAACGTCCACCGCGGCGGCACCTATCTGGCGATGGAGGGGCCGCAATTCTCGACGCTCGCGGAATCCAAGATGTACCGCGACAGCTGGGGGGCGGATGTGATCGGCATGACCAATATGCCCGAGGCGAAACTCGCCCGCGAGGCGGAGCTTTGCTATGCCAGTGTCGCGATGATCACCGATTACGACAGCTGGCACCCGGACCACGGCGAAGTGGATGTGACGCAGATCATCGCTACGCTGATGGGCAACGCCGACAAGGGCCGCGCCATGGTTTCGCGCCTGCCCGCGCTTCTGGGGGCCGAGCGCGCGCCCTGCCCGCACGGCTGTGACCGGGCGCTGGAATTTGCGATCCTGACCCAGCCGGATGCGCGGGATCCGGAATTGCTGGCCAAGCTGGATGCGGTGGCGGGGCGGATGCTTTGACCGCAGGCGGCGGCTTTGCTTGGCTGAGTGCGGAAGGTATTTAAGAAAGGATGAAGGGAGGGGGTTGGCGCCCCTTCTTGGATGTTGTGCGGTGGGCGCAGATGGGGGGTTCGCCCGGGCGGCGCGTTGCGCTAAGACGGGTCCGGTCAAACACGCGGAAGGGCGCCATGAAACAGGTTCAGGACTATATTCGCACGATCGTAGATTTTCCCCATGAGGGGATCATGTTTCGTGACGTGACAACGCTTTTCGCCGATCCGCGCGGGTTTCGCATGGCGATCGACCAGATGCTGCACCCCTATGCGGGAATTGCGATTGATAAGGTCGTGGGGCTGGAGGCGCGCGGTTTCATTCTTGGCGGGGCGATTGCGCATCAGCTGAGCGTGGGTTTCGTGCCGATCCGCAAGAAGGGCAAGCTGCCCGGCACGGTGATCAGTCAGGAATACCAGCTTGAATATGGCGAGGCCATTGTCGAGTTGCATGACGATGCGATCAAACCGGGCGAGAAGGTTTTGGTTGTGGATGATCTTTTGGCCACCGGCGGCACGGCGGAGGCCGGGATCAAACTGATCGAGCGTTTGGGGGGCGAGATCGTCTCCTGCGCCTTTATTATCGATCTGCCCGAACTGGGCGGGCGCAAGCGTTTGGAAGCGCTTGGCAAAGAGGTGCATGCGCTCTGCGCTTTTGACGGGCTTTAAGCCCTTAGGACGGCGCCGGGGTTCATGATGCCCTTGGGATCAAGGGCCGCTTTGATGGCGCGCATGGCGGTGAGTTTGGCGGGGTCGCCGTAGCGTTCGAGGTCATCGACCTTGACTCGGCCCACGCCATGTTCCGCGCTGAACGAACCGCCGAGGTCGTGGACGAGGTCATGGACCAGACGTTTCACCGCGTCGCGTTGGCCTTCGTAATCGGTGCGGTCTTTGCCCTTTGCGGGGAAGACGTTGTAGTGCAGGTTGCCGTCCCCGACATGGCCGAAACAGTTGATGCGGAAGTCGCCGAGGGCCGAGAGCGCATCGGTGGCGCGGGTGATGAATTCGGGGATCGCGCCGAGGGGCACCGAGATGTCGTGGCTGGAGACCGAGCCGATCAGGCGGTTGGCCTCGGGGATGGTTTCGCGGATGGTCCAGAAGTCTTGGGCCTGTTGGGCGTTCTGGGCGATGAGGCCGTCGGAGACGAGGCCGGCGTCGAGGGCTGCAGCGAATAGGGCCTCTAGGGCGGCGTCGGTATCGATCTCTCCGGGGGTGCCGATGTCGATCAGGACGCACCATTGCGGGGTTTCGGCGAAGGGTTGGCGGATGTTGGGCAGGGTTTCGTTTAGGAAATCGAAACCTCTTCGGTGCATCAATTCGAAAGCGCTGATCATTTCGCCCAAGTGATCGCGCGCGAGGGAGAGGAGCGCCAATGCGGCGGCGGGGCTCTCGATCACCATGAGTGCGGTACCACTGCGGGCGGGGCGCGCGTAGAGTTTGAGGGCCGCGGCGGTGATCACGCCGAGGGTGCCTTCGGCGCCGATCAGCAGGTTGCGCAGATCGTAGCCGGTGTTGTTTTTGCGCAGGCGGGTCAGGCCGTGCCAGATTTGGCCGTCAGGCAAGACGGCTTCGAGGCCGAGGCAGAGGTCGCGGGCGTTGCCGTAGCGCAGCACGCCGGTGCCGCCTGCGTTCGTCGAAAGCGTGCCGCCAATGCGCGCGGTGCCCTCGGCGGCGAGGGACAGGGGGAAGAGGCGGTTTACCTCTTCGGCGGCGGTTTGGACATCGGCGAGGATCGTGCCTGCTTCGGCGACCAGCACATTCTCTTCGGGCAGGACGGCCCGGATGCGGTTCATGCGTTCGAGGGAGAGGATGAGCGGTGCGGGACCATCGCTGCTGATCTGGCCGCCGACAAGTCCGGTGCCGCCGCCATAGGGCACGACCGGCACGCGGGCGGCATGGGCGGCGCGGATCAGGGTGGCGACCTCTTCGGTGCTGCGCGGCAGGGCCAAGACGCCCCCCTGCCCCGCGTAGCGGCCGCGGGGTTCTTCGAGGTAGCGCTGCTCGGGGTCGCGCAGCACATCGTCTGGCAGTTGCGCGCGCAGGGTGTCGATGAAGGCGGTGTCGGCGGGGTTCAGTGTCATGGGCCTTTGATCCTGCGCGGGGCGCGCAGATGCAAGGGCAAAGCGCCGGACCGGCGGGGAGAATGCGGGGCGTGAGGCGGGGCGATCATGCCCCGGCGATGCTTATGTTGTCAGCGAGGCGTTTCGCGTTGAGCCTTAGCCTACGTCCGTGCGGCCCCGCCGGTCTTTGCGGAGAGAAGCGTAGAGCACATGGGTCCGCCAGCGGCCATCGATCTGTAGATAGCTCTGCGCGACGCCCTCGTATTTGAAGCCCGCCTTTTCGAGCAGGCCGCGGGAGGCTTGGTTTTCAGGCAGGCAGGCGGCCTCGATGCGCGACAGGTCGAGGCGGGTGAAGGCCTGATGCACCGTCGCTTCGATCGCCTCGCGCATGTAGCCTTGGCGGGCAAAGGGTTCGCCCGTCCAATAGCCCAGGGTGCCGGATTGAGCCGGCCCGCGACGGATGTTGTCGAGGGTGATCGCACCGACGAGGTTTTGGTCGCTGCGCCGGATGAGAAAGAGCGGCATGGCGTTACCCGAGGAGACCGAGCGCTGCGCCCAGTAGACACGGTTTGTAAAAGCCTTGCGGGTCAAATGATCCTCGGCCCATGTCGGCTCCCACGGGCGCAGGTAGTCGTTGCTGGCGCGGCGCAGGGCCGCCCAGGCGCGGAAATCGGCGTGGATCGGCGGGCGCAGGGTCAGCCGTTCCGTCTCTATCCGCAGTTTGCGTCGCCCCAGCATCAGGCGGCGCGTCTGTTGTGAAGGTCGTCCAGCGTCGGGGCGGCGTCGACCGGACCGTAGAGCGCGAGAGCCGCAGGGGCTTGCGTGGCCATGCGTTCGGCGAAATCGCGCACGTCGCCAGTGGTGACCGCGTCGATCTGGGCGACGGTTTCTTCCAGCGGCGGTACACGGTCCCAAATCTGGATGAGCCGGGCAAGTCGTTCGGCACGGTTGGAGGGGCTTTCCAGCCCCATGAGCAGCCCGGCCTTCATCTGCGCGCGGGCGCGGGCGACTTCGGCAGGCGACATGTCAGAGGCCGCGCGCTTCATCTCGTCGATGGTGATATTGGCCAGTTCGGGCAGTTGCTCGGCGCTGGTGCCGGCGTAGATCGTGGTCATGCCCGTGTCGGCATAGGCGCCTGCTTGGGCGAAGATCGTGTAGCAAAGGCCGCGATTCTCACGAATCTCTTGGAACAGGCGGGAGGACATGCCGCCGCCCAGAGCTGAGGCGTAGATTTGGGCGATGTAGATGTCGTCGGAGCGGTACCCGGGGCTTTCAAAGCCAAGCGCGAAATGGGCCTGTTCCAGTTGTTTGACCTGTCGATATTCGCCGCCGCCGAAACGGGCGCTGTCGATCTGGTAGAGCGTCTTGGCGGGCATGTCGCCAAAGAGGCTTTCGGCGAGTTTGACGATTTTGTCGTGGTCCACCGCACCGGCAGCCGAAAGGATCATCTGCTCCGGCCCGTAGTGATCGGCGATGAAACGTTGCAGGTCGTCACGCGAGAAGGCCGAGACCCGCTCGCTTGGCCCAAGGATCGTGCGGCCGATGGGCTGATCCGGGTAGGCCTGCTCTTGCAGCCAGTCGAAAATCACATCGTCGGGCGTGTCGAGCGCTTGGCCGATCTCTTGCAGGATCACGCCGCGTTCGACCTCGACTTCCGAAGGGTCCAGCACCGGGTTGCGCAGAATGTCGGCGATCACGTCGAGGCCGAGCGCCACGTCATTTTCCAACACGCGGGCATAATAGGCCGTCACTTCGCGCGAGGTATAGGCGTTGATATAGCCGCCCACATCCTCAATCGCCTCGGCGATTTGCAGCGAAGAACGGGTCGCGGTGCCTTTGAACGCCATATGTTCGAGGAAATGCGCGATGCCATTTTGCTGCGGCGTCTCATGCCGCGCGCCTGCGTTGACCCAGACGCCGATGGCGGAGGAGGCAAGCCCTTCCATATGTTCGGTGACGATGCGAAAGCCGTTGGGCAATGTGGTCTGTTGTAGGCTCACGCGGAGAGGTTTCCTTTGATATGCGCTTTGAGCGCGTCGAGGTCGTTGGGCAGCCGGGTGAAACGTTCTTCCCGGTCGAAAAGGTCCGCCATGCGGGGCGGCAGGCCCGGGCGAATGCCGGTTGCGGCTTCGACCGCGTCGGGGAATTTTGCCGGATGGGCGGTGGCGAGGGTCACCATCGGGGTTGCCGGATCGCGCAGATCATCCGCGACTTTCACGCCGACAGCGGAGTGCGGGCAAAGCAGCTCACCCGTGGTCCGGCGACGGTCAGCGATGGTGGCGGTGGTTTCCTCTTCGGAGACGCGGCCCGAGCGGTAGATGTCTTGCAGCGCTTGCATCGCCCCTTGAGAGACGTCGAAACCGCCCTGCCCCAACTCGTCCATCAACTGCGCCACGGCACCGGCATCGCGATCATAGGCGTCAAAGAGGGCGCGTTCGAAGTTCGAGGAGACCTGAATGTCCATTGACGGGCTGATCGAGGGGGTCACGCTCCCCTTGTGATAGCCTTGGCCCGAGAGGCAGCGGTGCAGGATGTCGTTCTGGTTGGTGGCGACGACCAGATCAGCGATGGGCAGCCCCATGCGCTTGGCGATATAGCCCGCGAAGATGTCGCCGAAATTGCCGGTGGGCACGGTGAAGCTGATCTCACGCAGGGGCGCGCCGAGGCTCGTAGCGGCGGTGAAGTAATAGACCACCTGCGCCAGCACCCGGCCCCAGTTGATCGAATTCACCCCTGCCAGCCGCACGGTATCGCGGAAGTCGAAATCGTTGAACATGTCCTTAAGGCGGGCTTGGCAATCGTCGAAATCACCGTCGATGGCCAGCGCGTGCACGTTGGATTCCGCGGGCGTGGTCATCTGGCGGCGCTGCACGTCAGACACGCGCCCATGAGGGTAGAGGATGAAGACATCGACATTGTCGAGCCCCTTGAAGGCTTCGATCGCGGCGGAGCCGGTGTCACCCGAGGTGGCGCCCACGATGGTCACCCGCTCGCCCTTGCGGCCCAACGCGGCTTGGAACATCTGGCCGATAAGCTGCATGGCGAAGTCTTTGAATGCCAGTGTCGGCCCGTGGAACAGCTCAAGCAGGAAGTGGTTCGGGGCGAGTTGCACCATGGGCGCACGGGCGGCATGGCCGAAACCCTCATAGGCGCGGGCGATGATGGCGCGGAATTCTTCATCCGTAAAAGTGTCACCGATAAAGGGGCGCATGACGGTAAAGGCCACCTCTTCGTAGCTTTGGCCCTGCATGGCCGCGATCTGTTCCGCGCTCAACGTCGGGATCGTTTCGGGGACGTAGAGGCCGCCGTCACGGGCAAGGCCGGTCAGCATCGCCTCTTCGAAGGACAGAACAGGGGCGGAGCCACGGGTAGAGATATAGCGCATAGGGTCAGTCGACTTTCGGCGTTGCAGGGGCGCGGCGGCGGCGCAGGAAAAGGACGGTCATCGCCAGCCAGATGGCGGCGAGGGAAAACCAGGTGATCGCATATTGCAAGTGATCGTTGGGGATGCGGGCGGTATCGACGGGCAGCGGGGTGATCTTTGGGTCCGGCCCGGCGCCTTCGCGCATGACGATCAAAAGCGGTTCGGTGTCGAGTGTTTCGGCCATGACCTCAACATCGCGGGCGAACCAGATGTTGCGATCCATGTCGGCCTCGGGCGTGAAACTGTCGACCTCCTGAGGCCATTGCAGGTTGCCGGTCAGGGTGGCGGTGCCTGCGGGGGCGATAGCGTCTTTGTTCGATGTGGCGGTAAAGCCGAGGTCGATGAGCACGCGCCGTCCGCTCTCCAACGCCATGGGTGCAATGACGCGGTAACCTGCGCCTTTCTGCTTTTGGCTGACCAGCACATGCAGCGCCTGCTCCCCGATTTCTCCGCTGACGGTGACGGGCAGATAGGCGTCGGCTTCTGGATCGGGATCGGCGGGCAAGGCCACGGGTGTTGCGGCGATGCGGTTGTTGATGTCGGCTATGATCGCCTCTTTCCACGCCAGCCGCTGCACCTGCCAGACCCCGAGTGCGACGAGGATGGCTGCCCCGCCAAGGCCGACGATGATGAAGAACAGGCTGCGCCGCATTCGAATCTCTCTGGCTGAAACGACAAACGCGCGAAGAGGGCTTCGCGCGTTTGGGTTTTACGGGTGTGGGGCGCGGATGCAACCCCGCCCTATGTTCAGGGCTGGCCCCACATGTAGACGGCGAAGAAGAGGAACAGCCAGACCACGTCAACGAAGTGCCAGTACCACGCTGCCGCCTCGAAGCCGACGTGGCGTTCGGGGGTGAAGTGGCCGCGCATGGCGCGCAGCAGGCAGACGAAGAGGAAGATCGTGCCGATGATCACGTGGAAACCGTGGAAGCCGGTCGCCATGAAGAAGCTGGAGAAATACATGTCGCCGCCGAATGTCCAATCGTCATGGACCAGCAGTTCATAGTATTCGTAAGCCTGCAGCGCGGTGAAAAGCACGCCGAGGATCACCGCGATGGTCAGGCCCGAGATCAGGTCTTTGCGGTTGTTTTCATGGGCCAGCGCATGGTGCGCCCATGTCACGGCACAGCCCGACAGCAGCAGGACCAGCGTGTTGATCAGCGGCAGGTGGAAAGCGTCGACCGCGTGAATGTCGGGCTGGACGTATTCCGTGCCGACATATTCATACATCGGGTAAAGGGCCTGTTTGAAGAAGGACCAGAACCACGCGACGAAGAACATCACTTCGGACATGATGAAAAGGATGAAGCCATAGCGCAGGCCGATGCGCACCACGCCGGTGTGGTCGCCCACTTCGCTTTCCGAGACGACTTCGGCCCACCAGCCGAACATGACGTAGAGTGTGGCCACCAGACCGCCCAAGAAGACGAAGGGGGTCATCCCGTGCATCCACAGGACAGCGCCCGCCAGCATGACAAATCCGCCTACCGACCCCAGCAGCGGCCAGGTCGAGGGGGGGAGAATATGGTAGTCGTGGTTTTTTGCATGGGCCATGGTTGCGGGTCCCTCACCTTTGTTCAATCAGGTCGTTAATTGGTTGTTGTGGCGCTGTCCTGATCAAGGGCGGCATAGCCCTCGGGCAGGTCAATTTCGTAGAATGTATAGGACAGAGTGATGGTATGTACAAACTTCCCATCACGGTCTTCGACCATTTCCGGGTCGACGAAAAAGCTTACCGGCATCTGCACGCGCTCGCCTGGGGCCAGCACCTGTTCGGTAAAGCAAAAGCAGTCGATCTTCTCGAAGAAGGCCCCGGCGGTATACGGGGTGACGTTATAGCTCGCCTGCCCCGCCACCGGTTTGTCGGTCGGGTTGTACGCCTCGTAGAAAGCCAAACCGGTCTCGCCGATGCGGATCTCCATTTCGCGGACGACGGGTTTGAATTCCCACGGCATACCGTCGTTCAGGGAGCCGTCGAACCGCACCTTGACTGTCTGATCCAGCACATCGGCGCTGGCGGCAGAGACCTGACCCGGCGTGCCGCCAAAGCCGGTAACGCGGCAGAACCAGTCGTAGAACGGCACCGACGCCCAGGCGAGCCCGCCCATGAGCACCACCACGCCAACGGTTTGCATCACTGTTTTCTGAGGACCGGAAAGCGCCATTACTGTGTCACCTCGCGTTGCTCCGGGGGGAGTTCGAAATCGGTCTGGGTGATCTTGACGTAGGTCAACGCCATGATCAGTACCACGAAGGCGCCCAGCATCAGGCCCACGCCGATGTTGCGGCCGCGGCGGCGATTGTGAAGCTCATGCTCTGGTCGGATGCCCATTACCAGCCTCCCAAGCCAAAGGTGCGCAGGGCCGCTTCGCCCAGGATCGCGCCGAAGTGCAAGAAGAGATAGGCCAGCGACAGGCGGAAGAACTTGCGCTCTTCGTCATAGTCGTCACCCTCGGCCATGACCTCATCCCGCTTCCAGATGCGGTAGGCCCCCAAGAGGAAGGCCGCGTTCAGCACCAGCGCCACGGCGAAGTAGAAGATGCCGCCGATGGCAGTGAAGGCCGTGCCGATGGCCAGTGCAGCCAGAAGGACGGTGTAGACGAAGATATGCAGGCGCGTGGCCGGACGGCCATGGGTCACGGTCAGCATCGGCACCTTGGCGTCGTCGTAGTCCGAGCGCATGAAGAGCGCCAGCGCCCAGAAATGCGGCGGGGTCCACATGAAGATCAGCGCGAACATCAGCCATGCCTCGACCGAGAAGCTGCCCGTGGCCGCGACCCAGCCGATCACCGGCGGGAAAGCCCCCGCGGCACCGCCGATGACGATATTCTGCGGCGTCAGCCGTTTGAGCCACATGGTGTAGAAGACGGCGTAGAATAGGATGGTAAAGAGCAACATCCCCCCCGCCAGAAGGTTGGTCGCCAGCGCCAGCATCATCACCGACAGACCCGAGAGCGCCACGCCAAGCGTCAGCGCCTCTCCGGGTTGAACCCGGCCCGAGGGGATCGGGCGCCCGCGCGTGCGGCGCATCACCGCGTCGATATCGGCGTCCCACCACATGTTCAGCGCGCCCGAGGCTCCGCCGCCGATGGCGATGAACAAGATCGCGCAAAAGCCGATGACGGGATTGACCGAAACCGGCGCGGCCAACAGCCCTACGAAGGCCGTGAAGACGACCAACGACATGACGCGCGGTTTCAGCAGGGCGAAGTAATCCCCCAGCTGCGCGTCGTATTCACTTGTTGGCGTATTGGTGATGTCAGTCATCCCGAACCTTCCAAGGATAAACACGGGGCACGGGCCTGCGCCCTGCCCCGTGGCACTGGCTTACTTAGAGGCGACGGTCAGCGGCTGTTCGATGCCGGCATATTCCGCCTTGGCGTTGCCAAGCCATTCCGCATAGGCCTCTTCCGAAACCACTTTGACGGTGATCGGCATATAGGCGTGCGCCTGACCGCAAAGCTCGGAACACTGGCCGTAGTAGACGCCCTCCTGCTCGGCGGTGAACCACAGTTCGGCCAGACGGCCCGGCACGCCATCCTGTTTCACGCCGAAGGCGGGGATGGTCCAAGAGTGGATCACGTCGCTGGCGGTGACCTGCACGACGATGGTCTTACCCACGGGGATCACGACCGAAGTATCGGTGGCCAGCAGGAAGTCATCGCGGCTGTAGCCTTCGTCTTCAAGCTTGGCGACCATCGCGTCATTCAGCACGAAGGGTGTCACGTCCTCATCGCCATCGCCCAGCGTGGCCGGAGCGCCGATCATGTAGCTGTCAAAGGCGATCTCTTCGTCGACATATTCATAGGTCCAGTACCACTGGTTGCCGATGGCCTTGATCGTGATGTCCGCTTCGGGAATTTCCTGCTGACGGAACAGGATCGGCAGCGAATAGGCACCGATCAGCACAAGGATGAGAATCGGCCCGATGGTCCAAGCGATCTCGATCGGGGTGTGGTGGGTGAAGGACGAGGGGTTCGGGTTCCGCTTTTTGTTGTAGCGGATCATGACCCAGATGATCAGGCCGGTCACGAAGACGGTGATCGCGGCGATGATCACCAGAATCAGGTGATCCAAATCATGGATATCCCGCGCCAATTCGGTAACGGCGGGTTGAAAGCCTGTCTCGCCGTCAACAGGTCTGCCGATGACATCAAGCCCGTCAATGCGCAGGCTGTCCTGTGCCAATGCAGGCAGGGCGGCAAGGCTGGTCAAAAGACCGGAAAGGGGGAGTAGATGTTTCATATGTCGTCCTGATCTTGTGACCATTAAGAAGCCGATAAGCACCCCAAACCGCTGCTGCGATCCGGTGCCGTTGTAATCCTGGGTGCTTACAATCATATTCTGCCTACAAGATAAAGTCACATGCTTGCGTCATAGAGCCGCGCGAGACAGTTTTGTGACAGCAAGTAAGGATACCCCCGATGAGCCGCGCGCATTTCACCCCCTTCGAGGCCGATCTGGACCGAGAAACCGCTCTGAGCGTGCTGCGCGAGGCCGTGGCCGGTGCCGATGACGGCGAATTATTCCTCGAACGGCGCCGCTCTGAGGCGCTGGTTTTCGACGACGGACGCCTCAAAACCGCCAGCTATGACGCCGCCGAGGGCTTTGGCCTGCGCGCCGTGCGCGGCGAAGTCGCAGGCTACGCCCATTCGACCGAGATGAGCGAAGCGGCCCTACGCCGCGCGGCGGAAACGGCGCGGCTGGCAGTGGGCGATGGCGGTGGCACTTGGGCCGATGCCCCTCAGGCCAGCAACAAGCGGCTTTATACGGACGAAGACCCGATCGCAGGCCACGCCTTCCCGGTCAAGGTCGATACCCTGCGCGAGATCGACGCCTATGCCCGAAGCCTCGATCCCCGCGTAGTACAGGTGAGCGCCACGATCGCCGCCAGCATTCAGGAGGTCGAGATTCTTCGCCCCGAAGGGCATTCGGTGCGCGACGTGCGCCCCATGACGCGGGTCAATGTCTCGGTCATTGTCGAGCAGGATGGCCGCCGCGAGAGCGGCGGTGTCGGCGGCGGCGGGCGGATCGGGCTCGACGGTATGCTCGCCCCCGAAGACTGGCAGGCCAAGGTCCGCGAAGCCCTGCGCATCGCCTGCGTGAACCTTGAAGCCGTCCCTGCCCCCGCGGGCGTGATGGACGTGGTGCTTGGCCCCGGCTGGCCCGGCATCCTGCTCCACGAAGCCATCGGCCACGGGCTTGAGGGCGATTTCAACCGAAAGGGCTCCAGCGCCTTTGCCGGGTTGATGGGCCAACAGATCGCAGCCAAGGGCGTGACCGTGCTGGATGACGGCACGATCCCCGACCGGCGCGGCTCAATCTCTGTCGATGACGAGGGCACCCCCTCGGCGCGCAATGTGCTGATCGAAGATGGTAAGCTGGTCGGCTATATGCAGGACCGTCAGAATGGGCGGCTGATGGGCAGCGCCTCAACGGGCAACGGGCGGCGGCAGTCCTATGCGCATATCCCGATGCCGCGCATGACCAATACCTATATGCTGGGCGGCGAGGCGGCACCGGGCGATATCGTGGCTGACCTCAAGGACGGGATCTATGCCGTGGGTTTCGGCGGCGGTCAGGTCGATATCACCAATGGTAAATTCGTCTTCTCCTGCACCGA
Organism: Sulfitobacter sp. M85; assembly: GCF_029285915.1. Taxonomy (NCBI): domain Bacteria; kingdom Pseudomonadati; phylum Pseudomonadota; class Alphaproteobacteria; order Rhodobacterales; family Roseobacteraceae; genus Sulfitobacter; species Sulfitobacter sp. M85. The sequence goes on along the minus strand of NZ_JABECQ010000002.1, from coordinate 262,522 downwards.
GGCCTACCGCGTGCAAAACGGCAAGATCGGCGCGCCGGTCAAAGGCGCCACGTTAATCGGCGATGGGGCCACGGCCTTGCAAAAGATCCGCGCCATCGGCAATGACCCGACGCTAGACCCCGGCATGGGCAACTGTGGCAAACAGGGGCAATGGGTGCCGGTGGGTGTGGGCCAGCCCACTTTGATGATCGGCGGGCTGACTGTCGGCGGCGCTGCGACCTGACGGCACGCTGGGGTTGAATCAAATACGCGGGGAAATGTTCATAGGTTGTTAAGCACTAAATCCTATACCTGATTCTGCAACGGACGGAGTTTCGGGATGACTGACAAGGACCTACATCCTTCTTCCACTCACCCCCCACTCCCACCCACCCAGGAAGATGAACAGTTTGCCCGGCTTCGTCTGTTGCGCTCTCGCCGCGTGGGTATTTCGACCTATCGGCGCCTGCTGGATGAACATGGCTCTGCCCAAGAGGCGCTGAAGGCGCTCCCGGAAGTCGCGCGTGCCGCCGGGATATCAGACTACCGCATCTGCCCCGAAGGGGTGGTTCAGGCGGAACTCAACGCCGCCCGCCGCGACGGGGCCCGGCTACTGGTCGAGGGGGAGGCACCCTACCCGCGCCTGCTCGGCGACCTCCCCGATGCGCCGCCCTTCCTATGGCTGATCGGCGACCCGGCATTGCTGGCCCGTCCGATGATCTCCCTCGTGGGCGCGCGAAACGCCTCTTCGCTTGGTCTACGCATGGCCCGCAGCCTCGCCGCCGAATTGGGGGAAGCTGATTTTGTCGTCGTCTCCGGACTAGCCCGGGGGATCGACGCGGCGGCGCATGAGGCCGCATTGCCCCGCGGCACCATCGCCGTGCAGGCGGGCGGGGTCGACATTATATACCCTAATGAGAACACTGCGCTGGCCCGTCAAATTGCCGCGCAGGGGCTGCGGCTGTCAGAGCAACCGATGGGGCTGCAACCGATGGCCCGGCACTTCCCCCGCCGCAATCGCATCATCTCGGGCCTGAGCCGCGCGACGGTGGTGGTTGAGGCGGCGGCCCGCTCGGGCAGTTTAATCACCGCTCGCGACGCTCTCGATCAGGGCCGTGACGTGCTGGCGGTCCCCGGCCACCCGATGGACGCCCGCGCGGCAGGCTGCAACATGCTGATCCGCGACGGCGCGGTGCTGGTGCGCTCTGCCGCGGATGTGTTGGAGGTTTTGCCGGATGAGAAAACTCAGCCCCCGCTACCCCGCAGCAAGCCCCCCGCGGCCCCGCGCCCGGAAACGCCGCCGCGAAACCAAAGCCCTGTCGCGAAGCTCCATGCGCAGATCCTCTCTCGTCTCGGCCATGCGCCGGTTGCGGAGGATCAATTGATCCGCGACCTGCAAGTGCCCAGCAGCGATGTCGCCCCCGCGCTCCTCGATCTTGAGATGGAGGGGGAAATTCAGCGCCAACCCGGCGGGCTGCTCAGCCGCTCTGCCTGATGCCGCGAAGGAGCGCGGCCCGGTCAAAGCGCCGCGAAACCCGGGACCAACCGCGCGGCACTTGGTCGGGCCAATCAAGCCTCGAATGCCGACCGTCAATGGCGCCGAAACGGCCCATCCGGCCCGCGAAACCGCTGCGCCGCAAACCCGTGATACGCAGCAGCTGCATTGACAAACACCCCTGCAATCCCACATGAGACAGCGCAAAGCCGCCCCCGTTTTTGATCTAAGGTGCCTGTATTTATGCCCGTCGTCGTCGTCGAATCCCCAGCCAAGGCCAAAACGATCAACAAATATCTGGGCGACGATTACACCGTTCTCGCCTCTTACGGCCACGTCCGCGACCTGCCGCCAAAAGACGGCTCGGTGGATACCGACGCCGATTTCGACATGAAATGGGAGGTCGCCAGCGACAGCAAGAAACACGTCAAAGCCATCGCCGATGCGCTGGCCCAAGACAACGCATTGATCCTCGCGACTGACCCCGACCGCGAGGGTGAGGCGATCAGCTGGCACCTGCAAGAGGCGCTGACCAAGCGCAAATCGATCAAGAAAGACACGCCCGTCAGCCGCGTGGTCTTCAACCAGATCACCCAGAAGGCGGTGACCGAGGCGATGCAGAACCCGCGTCAGGTCGACATGCCGCTGGTAGAGGCCTACCTCGCCCGACGCGCGCTGGACTATCTGGTGGGGTTCAACCTCTCCCCCGTGCTCTGGCGCAAGCTGCCGGGCGCCAAGTCTGCGGGCCGCGTGCAATCGGTCACCCTGCGCCTCATCGTCGAGCGCGAGATGGAGATCGAGGCTTTCCGCGCCCGTGAGTATTGGTCGGTAAAGGCGCTGCTCGCCACCCCGCGCGGGCAGGAGTTCGAAGCCCGCCTTATCTCGCTCGCCGGAAACAAGCTGGAACGCTTCGATCTCGCCGATGCCACGCAGGCCGAAATGGCGGTGCAGGCGATCACCTCCCGCGCGCTGAAGGTGATGAACGTCGAGGCGAAACCGGCGAGCCGCAACCCTTCGGCCCCCTTCATGACCTCGACCCTGCAACAGGAGGCCAGCCGCAAGTTTTCGATGGGCGCACGCCAGACCATGTCGACCGCACAGCGCCTCTATGAGGCCGGCCACATCACCTACATGCGAACCGACGGCATCGACATGGCGCCAGAGGCCGTCTCGATGGCGCGCGATGCGATCAAGGACCGGTTTGGCGCGGATTATGTCCCGAAAGAGCCGCGCATCTACAAGAACAAGGCGAAGAACGCGCAGGAAGCCCACGAATGTATCCGCCCGACGGATATGACCAAGGACGCCAAGGCGCTGAAGCTCGATGCCGATCAGGCGAAACTCTATGACCTGATCTGGAAACGCACGCTGGCATGCCAGATGGAAAGCGCGCGTCTTGAGCGCACCACCGTGGAGATCGGCAGCGATGACGCGCAGGTGGGTCTGCGTGCCAACGGTCAGGTCGTGTTGTTTGATGGCTTCCTGAAGGTCTACGAGGAAGGCCGCGACGATGTCGTCGACGAGGACGACAAACGCCTGCCCCAGATCAGCCAAGGCGACGCGATGGACAAGCGCAGCGTCACGCCCGAGCAACATTTCACCCAGCCCCCGCCGCGCTACACCGAGGCGACGCTGGTCAAGAAGATGGAAGAGCTCGGCATCGGCCGCCCCTCGACCTATGCCAGCATCGTCACCACGATTCAGGACCGCGAATATGTTCGCAAGGATGGCAACCGCCTGATCCCCGAGGACAAGGGCCGTCTGGTGACCGCCTTCCTTGAGAATTATTTCCGCCGCTACATCGGCTATGACTTCACCGCCGATCTGGAGGATCAACTCGACAAGGTCAGCGCCGGGGATGCCGCCTATAAAGAAGTGCTGCGCCGCTTCTGGCGCGATTTCTCGGCCGCCATCGCGGAGACGTCGGAGCTGCGCATCACCGAGGTGCTGGAAAAGATCAACGAGGTACTGGAGCCGCATCTCTTCCCGCCCACCGAAGACGGCAGTGACCCGCGGCTTTGCCCCAATTGCGAGATTGGCCGCCTGTCGATGCGCACCGCGCGCTCAGGCGGTGCCTTCATCGGCTGTTCGAACTACCCCGAATGCCGCTATACCCGCCCCTTCGGCCCACCAGACCCGGAGGCCGAAGCCTCCGCCATTCCGCCCGACGGCAAGCTGCTGGGTGAGGATCAGGGCGACGAAATTCGCGTTTTCAAGGGTCGCTTCGGGCCTTACGTCCAGCGCGGCCCGGTGACGGAAGAGAACAAGAAACCCCCGCGCCAGTCGATCCCCAAGGATTGGGTGCCCGAGGATCTGACGCTGGAACAGGGCGTGATGCTCCTGTCGCTCCCGCGTGAGATCGGCCCCCACCCCGAGGATGGCGTCATGGTCTGGGCCAACATCGGGCGCTATGGGCCTTACATCAAGCACGCCGAAAGCACCTCGCATCGGGGCGGCACCAATGCCAATCTCGAAGGCATCGATGAGGTTTGGACCGTCGGCATGAACCGCGCGGTGCAGTTGTTGGCCGAGAAAGTCGCCAGCCGCGGTGGCCGGGGCAAGGCCGCGAAACCGATCCGCGAGATGGGCGAGCACCCGGATATGGGCGGCGCGGTCAACGTCATGGAGGGCAAATACGGGCCTTATGTGAAATGGGAAAAGGTGAACGCCACGATCCCGAAAGAGATCGAACCGGCAGACCTGACCATGGAGCGCGCGGTGGAGCTGATCGAAGAGAAGCTCGCCAAATCCCCCGCCAAACGCAAAGCGGCGACGAAGAAGGCACCGGCCAAGAAGACGGCAGCCAAAAAGCCCGGGGCGAAAAAGACGGCCACCAAGAAGGCTCCGGCAAAAACGGAGGCCAAGAAACCCGCGGCCAAGAAAACAACCGCGAAAAAAGCCGACAGCGCGTAAGCCGCGCCTAGGCACAGCAACCGCGCCGGGGGATCGGCGCGGTTCCGCCTGTGGCCTGCCTTTATATCCAGCATCATGAATATGTGATTTGCCATTCCCCTTCGATTTTCGGATCAGGGGCGGCGGCAAGACCACTATGAAAGGCAGATCAATGTCAGGCATGAAATTCACCCGGCGCGGGCTGATCGCCGCAAGCGGCGCGGCGCTGATGACGCCGCAGATCCTGCGTGCGCAGGAACCCGGCCAAGCGCCCCGCGAATATTCCGCCGAACCTCCGGTGTCGCGCAACACGTCGAGCTTTGCCACCCAGCGTTGGCAGGACCATTTCGACAGCCTTGGCAAAGGCGCGATCGTGGCGGACACCACCAGCCGCGCCCTGCATTACTGGAGCGCGGACGGCCAGACCTACAAGGTCTACCCCACCTCGGTGCCCGCCACCGAAGAGTTGACCAAGCGCGGCTATACCGAAATTGTGCGCAAGAAAGTCGGCCCTGATTGGACGCCCACCGCCTCCATGATGGAGCGTTTCCCGCATTACAAATACATGCCGCCGGGCCCGGACAATCCGCTCGGCACCCATGCGATGTATCTTAGCTGGCCTGCCTATATCATCCACGGCACCCATGACACGCGCAAGATCGGGCGGCGGTCTTCGGACGGCTGCATCGGGCTTTACAACGAGAAGATCGAAGAGCTTTTCGGCCTCTGCCCCGTGGGCACGCAGGTGCGCATCATCTGACCTTCCGGGCGGCCTTTCCTGCGTAGCACCACGTAATTGACACTGCCACGACGCAGGGTCACATATGGCGCAGCGAAACTGTAGGGAGGTCGCCCGTGAACAAAATCTATGGATCCGCCGCCGAGGCGCTGGAAGGCGTTCTATCGGACGGCATGCTGATCGCCGCCGGGGGCTTTGGCCTTTGCGGCATTCCGGAATTGCTGTTGCAGGCGATCAAGGAAAACGGGGCCAAAGACCTCACCTTTGCGTCGAACAATGCGGGCGTCGATGACTTCGGCATCGGCATTCTGCTGCAATCGCGGCAGGTGAAAAAGATGATCTCCTCCTATGTGGGGGAGAATGCCGAATTCATGCGCCAGTATCTGTCGGGCGAACTGGAATTGGAATTCAACCCCCAGGGCACCTTGGCCGAGCGCATGCGCGCCGGTGGTGCGGGCATCCCCGGCTTCTACACCAAGACCGGCGTCGGCACCCAGATCGCCGAGGGCAAGGAAGTGAAACAGTTCCACGGTGAGGATTACATCCTCGAAGAGGGCATCTTTGCCGATCTGTCGATCGTGAAAGCGTGGAAGGCCGATGACACCGGCAACCTCGTCTTCCGCAAGACCGCGCGCAACTTCAACCCGCCGGCGGCCATGTGCGGCAAGGTCTGCATCGTCGAAGTCGAAGAGATCGTCCCCCGCGGCAGCCTCGACCCCGACCACATCCACCTGCCGGGCATCTATGTGCATCGCATCATTCAAGGCGAGCACGAAAAACGCATCGAGAAGGTCACGACACGCAAGCGGGAGGACGCATAATGCCTTGGGATAGAGATCAGATGGCGGCGCGGGCCGCAGAGGAACTCGAAGACGGCATGTATGTGAACCTCGGCATCGGTATTCCGACGCTGGTGGCGAATTACGTCGGCGACAAGGACATTACCCTTCAGTCCGAGAACGGCATGCTGGGCATGGGCCCCTTCCCCTACGAGGGCGAGGAAGACCCAGACCTGATCAACGCCGGCAAGCAGACCATCACCGAGCTGAGCCGCACCGCCTATTTCGACAGCGCCATGTCCTTCGGCATGATCCGCGGCGGCAAGATCGCGGCGGCGATCCTCGGCGCCATGGAAGTGGCTGAGAACGGCGATCTGGCGAACTGGATGATCCCCGGCAAGCTCGTCAAGGGCATGGGCGGCGCGATGGACCTCGTGGCCGGTGTCCGCAAGGTCATCGTCGTGATGGACCACCAGAACAAGGCCGGTGACTCGAAGGTCTTGAAAGAATGTACCCTGCCGCTGACCGGCAAGGGTGTGGTCGACCGGATCATCACCAACCTCGGTGTGCTCGATGTGGTCGAAGGTGGCTTGAAAATCGTCGAATGCGCCGATGGCGTGACCGAGGAAGAGCTGCGCGCCGCGACCCAAGCGACCATCGTATGAAAATTCAGCCCTCGGCGGCTTCCGCCGGGGGCATGCCCGTCGCGATCAGTTCATCGCGGCAAAGACGCAGCCATCGCTGATCAGTTCCGGCGGGGTCAGGCAAAGCCCCTGCGCCACTTGGAACGCCGCCAGCACCTTGGGCACATAGTCGCGCGTCTCAGCAAAAGGCGGCACGCCCGCATGCTTGCGCACCGACCCCTCACCCGCGTTATAACCCGCCAGCACGAGAATCGGATCGCGGTCGAACTCCCCCATCAGCCAGTCGAGGTATTTGACCCCGCCTGAGATATTCTCGGCCGCGATCATACTGTCGCGCACGCCAAAACGGGCGGCGGTATCGGGCATCAGTTGCATCAGGCCAGCCGCCCCCGCCCGGCTCACCGCATCGGCCCGGCCTGCTGATTCCACGCTGATCACCGCCAACACGAGCGCCGGAGAGACCTTGGTGCCCACGGTGGCGCGCAAGATGTCCACCCCATTGCTGCGCGCGATATCTTGCAAATGTTGCAGGCGCGGTGCGGGCACTTTGCCGTTGGAAAGTGCTGCCATCGCGGGGGCCAACCGCCCTGCCCCGCCCCTATCCGCCGCGGGAGAGACCTTTTCCCAGAACCAATCGAACTGCCCCGCGTTCAATGGCGCAATCGCACCGCTCGGCGTCGCAGCCACGGCGGGCCCTGCCTCCACCTCCGCAGCCGCGGCGGCGCGGGCTGCCGGATCAATTTGCACGGTGATGCGTTTGGCCCCCTTCTTGGGCGGGGCGACTCGCTTCGCGGAAAACTCAGGAAAGGGTTTCGGTCCCTCCGCCACGGCGGCAGGGGCCATGAGGGCCGTGACCAGCGAGATTGCCATTATGCGATACATGCCTGCTCTACCTTGCGTCTGACGCGCCTTTGATCGGCAATATCACATGAATCGCGGAATCGGACCAGCGTTCGGTGCGGGGATCATGGCGATTTCGCCGCAATTACGAAGTCCGGCGATGGAAAAGCGCCGCCGCAAGGTTCGGCGAAAGAATAAAACGCAATCTAAACAGTGCGTTAGTGAATTTTCACAAGAAAAGGGCGAAGGGTCTGAAAAAGGCACGTTTGCTGCCAAATTCGCGCCCCAATCTGACGGCTATATAGGGTCATACCAAGTCGGACAGCTTCAAATGAGAGAGCGAGGCAAACCGGACGGCGAGGTTAAGACCTTTTACTCAGTGATCCTTGGAGGGACATGACATGATGAACTTTATCAAAAACTTCCGCAAAGACGAAGACGGTGCCGTGACAGTTGACTGGGTCGTTCTGACCGCTGCGATCGTTGGCTTGGCTATTGTTGCGTTCAACACCATCGGCAACAGCGCACAAACAATGGCGAACAATATCTCTGACGACATCTCTGATTTCGAGACCACCGCTACGCGCACTTCCCAAGACTAATGTAGCTGCAAGAGGCTACATGCTTCTAATAGGGGCCGTCTTCTGTGAGAATGCGGCCCTTTTTCACGCCATAGGTCTGCGATCGGCAGGAGCTTCCAGTGTACAACTTCCTTAAGAGTTTCTCGAACGATCAGAGCGGTGCTATCAGCGTGGAATGGGTCGCCCTGACCGGCGGACTGGTGGGCCTAGCAATTTTGGTACTTGGGTTATTTTCCGATAGCATTGACGTGCTGCTCGAGTACATCCGGGTTAAACTCAGCACCTAGCGTCAAATCTGCCCCCCCATGCCAAACTCCTCCCCCTCGCCCCCGCACAGACCAATTCTCGCCATAATCGGCAGCTAATTTGCCGGGGTGATCAAAGCGAGCCGAGATTCGCTTCCATAGCAAAGAGGTAACATCATGCGAGCCGTATTTGGATTGGTTCTTTTGGTAGGTGTCGCACTTGCCGGCGGGGCCGTTTATCTGGCGAAAGACCGGATTTCACAGTATCAAGCCGCCAACGCGCAAGCCCAAGCCGCGCTGGCGCAGGTCGTGCCGACGAAAACTGTTTGGGTGGCCGACAAGCCTTTGAAATACGGACAGCCCCTTACCCGCGAAGACGTTCGCGCCGTGAAATGGCCAGAGAATGCCATTCCCGAAGGTACATTCTTCGAAGAAACCGTATTGTTCCCTGAGAACACCAAAGAACAACGCATCGTGCTGCGCAACATCGAGAAAGATGAAGCGATCATGGCCGTCAAGGTGACCGAGCCGGGCGAAGATTCCGGTCTCACCTCCCGTTTGGCCCGCGGCACGCGTGCCTTCACCATCAAAGTCGACGTCTCTAGCGGCGTTTCGGGCTTCCTGCGTCCCGGCGACCGGGTGGATGTCTATTGGACGGGCCGCGTGAACGTGGGTAACCAATCCAGCAACGGCGATGTGACCAAGCTGATCGAATCTGGCGTGCAACTGATCGCCATCGACCAGAGCGCCGATGCGCTGGTGATGGAAGAAGCCTCGATCGCCAAGACAGTGACAGTGGCCGTGAAGCCGCAACAGGTGGCCGCCCTCGCCCAAGCGCAATCGACCGGCAAACTCTCCCTCGCTCTCGTCGGCACGAATGACGACACCGTGGCCGAAGCCATCGAAGTCGACCAACGCTCGCTTCTGGGAATCGAGGCGCAAGAGACCATCGCCGAAGTAACCAAGGAAAAGGTTTGCACGATCCGCACCCGCCGCGGGGCCGAGGTGGTCGAACTGCCGATCCCTTGCACAAACTGACCTGAAAACAACCTCTTGCTAAGTTAATGAAGGCGCCGCACCCCCATGCGGCGTCTTTCCTTTTTGCAGCTATGTTGCGCATAGCCCACATGCACAGCGCCCGCGAAGAGCTTGATTCTTGCAATAAATTTGGAATTGCCGCAGAGTGTTGCCAAACGAGGGCAAAAAGACCCATCCCGAGGCGTGATCAAAAAGGCAGGTCACATGAAAATCGATAGATTTCTGAAAGCGGCCCTGCTGGGGCTGACACTGGGCGCAATGCCGATGGCATTGACCCTGCCCAGTTCAGCTGGCGCCGATACGCTGCGCGTTGTCAAACGCGGCACTAATTCCAGCCTCGACGTCCCGATGAACCGCGCCGTGGTGGTGGAAAGCGACATTCCCTTCGCGGAACTCAGCATCGCCAACCCCGGCATCGCGGATATTTCCTCTCTGTCTGACCGCACGATCTATGTGTTGGGCAAATCGCCGGGGCTGACCACGCTCACGCTGCTCGACGCGGCGGGACAGCTGATCACCAATGTCGATGTCCGCGTCGCGGCGGATGTCTCTGAATTCAAAGAACGGCTGCGTCAAATCCTGCCGGGTGAGAAGATCGAAGTGCGCACCGCCAATGACGGTATCGTGCTGTCGGGCATTGTCTCTTCCACACAGCGGCTGCAACGCGCGCTCGATCTGGCCGAACGCTACGCTCCCGAACGGGTCAGCAACCTGATGAGCGTGGGCGGCATTCAGCAGGTCATGATGAAGGTTCGTTTTGCCGAGATGCAGCGCAATGTGTCGAAATCGCTCGGCTCCTCGCTGGCAATCAACGGCGGCTCCGATTTCAGCGCGGGCACCGGCAGCACCAATACGTCAGGCGGGGTCGCGACATCGCTTGGTGGGTCGATCCCGTCGGCAAACCAGAACGCGGGCGCGGTGCTTTTCGGTTTCAACGCAGGCTCTACCCAAGTGGGCATCCTATTGGAAGCATTGGAAGAAAAAGGCGTCGTCCGGTTCTTGGCAGAGCCGAACCTCGTGGCGCTTTCGGGGCAAGAGGCCAAGTTCCTCGCCGGGGGCGAGTACCCGATCCCGGTCGCCCAAACCAGTGATACGGTGTCGGTGGAGTTCAAACCCTTCGGCGTAGAACTCGCCTTTATCCCGCGCGTCGTGGACAAGGATATCATCAACCTTGAGATGAACGCCGCCGTTTCGGCCATCGACGCAAGCAACAGCATTTCATTGGGCAACGGCATCGAGATTTCCGCCTTCACCCGGCGCGAAACCTCGACCACGGTCGAGATGCGTGACGGGGAAAGCTTTGCCATCGCGGGCCTTTTGACCGACGACTTCACCGACAGCACGCGGCAACTGCCGTGGATCGGCGATGTGCCGGTGCTGGGCGCGCTGTTCCGTTCGGCAGATTACCAGCGCAGCCAGACCGAACTGGTCATCATCGTCACCGCCCATCTGGTCACCCCGACCCGTGGCGAAGCGCTGGCCCTGCCCACGGACCGCATCAAGCCGCCCTCTGAGAAAGACCTGTTCCTGCACGGGCGCACGGCGGATGGCACCCGCACCCCCAGCCGGGGTGCTGCGGGTGAAGTGGCCAAGCAGGACTTCCGCGGTTCCTACGGTTATGTACTGGATTGATCCGATGACACGCAGACATATCACGTTGATCGCGGGCACCGCGGCCCTTGCCGGGCTCGCCGCCTGCGCCCCCAGCAACGATCCGGTCTATACGCAGTTCTACCGCGAGGCGGGGTCGATCGTGGACACGGGCCAATTCGGCAATGCCACATTGCACAACCGCCAAGTCATGACCGGCGAAAAGCGTGTGACCTTTGATCTGGCGAACCGTTTCTCGAACGAAGTCCGCTCGACCGTGACCTTCGCCTTCAACTCGGCCCGACTGGACGCGAATGCGAAAGCCATCCTGCGCCAGCAGGCCAGCTGGATTCGCCAATTCCCCGAGATTCGCTTCCGCGTCTATGGCCACACTGATCTGGTCGGCTCGCAGGCCTATAACCGCGGCTTGGGGCTGCGCCGGGCGCAGGCCGTGGTGCGCTATCTCTCGACCTTGGGAATCAGCCCCAGCCGTTTGGAAGCCGTTGTTTCCTTTGGCGAAACGCAGCCGCTGATCGTGACCCAGGGCCGCGAGCGCCGCAACCGGCGCACGGTGACCGAGGTCAGCGGCTTCGTCCAGGGCCACCCGATGCTGCTGGACGGCAAATATGCGCAGATCATCTACCGCGAATATGTAGCCAGCGCCGTGCCCCCCTCTCAGCTAAGCTCCGGTGCCACCGAGGCAGGCGGCGGCGGGGAGTAAGGGTAAGCCCTTCTTTCGCACGGATAATATTCCCCCGCGCCTTTGGGCCGCGGGGGTTTTCGTCTCTGAAAAGCCATGTCCAATCGGGCGCGAATGGACGTATCGTTTCAAGATACCCAACAATAGAGGCTTTTTGGCCCCAATCTCGCCCCAGTTGGGGGTGATATTCGACGCAGAAGGATAAATGTGCCCGGCTCAAGAGCCGCGCATAAGGCAGAGGTCAGAGCGTTCGCAGCGACAGAATATCGCCGCCCTCCGGCCAAACCGTTGATGTAAAGGACAAAAGGTCATGAGCAGCACTATGCCACAACCCGAAGCAGCGCCGATCGTTGCCTGCACAATCAGCCGTGATGTACAGAACTTCGACCTCTTGATCGAAGATATGGAAGCCACTTTGGGCGAAAGCTGGGGCGATCTGGGATTCGCCGAGGCGCTGGCATTCTTCAGCCAACCCGAAGCCGAGGCGATGGAATTCGTCGCCCTCGCCATGGATGAGACCGACGAGGACAATCTCGTTTTGATGAGTGAAATCATCACACAGGCCAAGGCGCGCGACATCCGGGTGATCCTGATCGCCGAAGACATGACCCCCGCCGCGTTGCATTCGCTGCTGCGGAAGGGGGCGGATGAGTTCGTCCCCTATCCGCTGCCCGAAGGCGAATTGGCACAGGCCATTGCCCGCGTCCGCGCCGGAGAGAATGCCCCCCCTGCCCCCGCAGCCGACAACAGTGCGCCGCAGTTGAAGGCCGGTGCGCAAAAGGATGGCGCACTGATCGTCGTGCATGGTTTGGCTGGCGGCACCGGGGCCACGACCCTTGCCGTAAACCTCGCTTGGGAACTGGCGAATGCCGACAAGAAAAACCCGCCCTCGGTCTGCCTGCTGGATTTCGACCTGCAATATGGCTCGGTCGCGACCTTCCTTGATCTGCAACGCCGCGAGGCAGTCTATGAGATGATGTCCGACACGGAATCCATGGACGAAGAGATCTTTGGCCAAGCGCTGCAAACCTTTGAAGACAAGCTGCATGTGCTGACCGCCCCGGCAGAGATGCTGCCGCTCGATATCGTGACCAACGAAGATATCGACCGCATCCTCAACATGGCGCGCAACCAGTTCGACTATGTCATCGTCGACATGCCCTCGACGCTGGTTCAATGGTCCGAGACGGTGCTGACCAGCGCGCATGTCTACTTTGCCATGCTGGAACTCGACATGCGCTCGGCCCAGAACGCGCTGCGCTTCAAACGGGCACTGCAGTCTGAGGAACTGCCCTTTGAAAAGCTGCGCTATGTGATGAACCGCGCGCCGAAATTCACCGATCTCAGCGCCAAGAGCCGGGTCAAGCGCATGGCCGAATCGCTGAGCATTTCGATCGACGTGCAGATGCCCGATGGCGGCAAGGCGGTGACCCAGGCCAATGACCACGGGCTGCCGCTGGCCAATTCCGCGCCGAAAAGCCCACTGCGCCGCGAAATCGCCAAACTGGCAAGCTCCATCCACGATCTCAAGGGCGAGCAGGCGCAAGCCGCCTGAGCCCCCTAGCGAAAGACCGTACCGATGTTCTCGAAATACAAGAAACCAGCCTCTGCCACCCCGAAAGCCGCCGCCCCCGCGCCGGCGCGTGAGGCCAAGCCAGCCAAAGCCGCCCAGCCCGCCCCCGCGGCACCTGCGCCCGCACCGGCAGCCAAACCGGTTTCAATGCGCCGCGCGGTCAAACCCGCCGCCGCTTCCCCGGAGGACCGTGAGGTCAAGCGCAAGCAGCGGATGAGTGAGATCAAGCTCGAACTGCACCGCGCGCTCTTGGACAACCTCAATCTCGCCGCGCTGGAACATGCCTCGGAAGCTGATTTGCGGCAGGAAATCAACGATATCGCCGTCGAGATCCTTTCCGAAAAGAGCATCGTGCTCAACCGCGAAGACCGCATGACGCTGAACTCCGAGCTTTATGACGAGGTCACCGGTCTTGGCCCCCTTGAGACGCTGCTGAAAGACGACAGCGTCAACGATATTCTGGTGAACGGCCCGCAGCAGATTTTCGTCGAACGCGACGGCAAGCTGCAATTGACCGACATCACCTTTAAAGACGAAAAACACCTGCTGCGGATCATCGACAAGATCGTCTCGGCGGTGGGGCGTCGGGTGGATGAAAGCAACCCTTACGTTGACGCGCGTCTCAAGGATGGCTCGCGTTTCAACGCCATGGTGCCCCCGGTGGCCGTCGATGGCTCGCTCGTGTCTATTCGTAAGTTCAAGAAAGACAAGCTGGGCATCGACGATCTGGTGAACTTCGGCGCCTTCTCGGAAGAGATGGCCGCCTATTTGCAGGCCGCCGTGGCCACGCGTCTCAACATCATCGTGTCGGGCGGTACGGGCTCGGGTAAGACCACCACGCTCAACGCGCTGTCGTCTTTCATCGACAATGCTGAACGCATTCTGACCATCGAAGACACCGCCGAATTGCAACTGCAACAGACCCATGTGGGCCGGATGGAAAGCCGCCCGCCCAATGTCGAAGGCAAGGGCGAAGTCTCGCCTCGCGACTGTCTGAAAAACGCCCTTCGGATGCGCCCCGACCGCATCATCGTCGGCGAGACGCGCGGCGAAGAGGTCATCGACATGTTGCAGGCGATGAACACTGGCCACGACGGTTCCATGACCACAATTCACGCCAACTCGGCCCGCGATGGCATCAGCCGTCTGGAAAACATGATCGCCATGGCCGGGATCGAAATGCCGCTCAAGGCGATGCGAAGCCAGATCTCCTCGGCTGTGAACCTGATCGTGCAGGCCAGCCGCTTGCAAGACGGCTCGCGCCGGATGACCTCGATCACCGAGATCACGGGCATGGAGGGCGAGGTCATCTCGATGCAAGAGATCTTCCGCTTCCAGCGCGTCGGCCTGACGCCCGAGAACAAGATCATCGGCCATTTCACCGCCACCGGCGTGCGCAGCCACTTCTCTGAGCGGTTCCGCATGTGGGGCTATGACCTGCCCGCCTCCATCTACGAACCCGTGGCGGCCCAGTAAGGATTGATGCAATGAGTGCCGAACCAATCATCTATGGCTTGATCTTCATCGGCGTTCTGGTGCTGGTCGAGGGGCTGTACCTTGTCGCATTCGGCAAATCCATCAGCCTCAACAGCCGCGTGAACCGCCGCCTTGAGATGCTGGAGAAAGGCGCGCGCCGCGAAGAGGTGCTCGATAAGCTGCGCAAGGAAATGCAGCAGCATATGAACGCCAAGTCGATCCCGCTCTACTCCCTGCTGTCAGAACGTGCGCAGAAGGCCGCGATTGCCTTCACGCCGCAGCAGTTGCTGATGATCATGGCCGGATTGGCCGCTTTGGCCTTTCTGGGGCTGACCATCGGCACCGATACCTCCGTGTCGGTGCGCGCGCTGATGTCCATCGCCATGGGCGTGGGCGCAGTGTTCTTTTGGGTGTCGCATAAGGCCAGCAAACGCATGGCGATGATCGAAGAACAGCTTCCCGATGCGGTGGAGCTGATGGTGCGCAGCCTGCGGGTGGGGCACCCTTTCTCCAACGCGATCTCCATCGTGTCGAAGGAAATCCAAGACCCGCTCGCCTCGGAATTCGGCGTGATCGCCGATGAAGCCGCCTATGGCCGCGATCTGGGCGAAGCGCTCAAGGATATGGCCGAACGGCTCGACATGCAGGATTTGCGCTTTCTCGCCGTCGCCGTGACCATTCAGCAGCAATCGGGCGGCAACTTGGCCGAGATCCTTGCCGGTCTTGCCAAGGTGATCCGCGCCCGCTTCCGCCTGTTCCGCCGTGTCAAAGCCATCACAGCCGAGGCGAAATGGTCGGGCAAGTTCCTGTCGGGCTTCCCGCTGGCCGCGCTGGTGGTGATCAACCTCGGCGATCCGCATTACTACGACGAGGTGCGCGATCACCCCTATTTCATTCCCGCCTGTTTCCTTGTGGGGATCTTCCTTGTGCTGAACCTTTTCGTGATGCGCATCCTTACCAATATCAAAGTCTGAGAGGCCGGGGATGGAATTTTTCAATCAGCTTAACGATCAGATCAACCAAGCCTTGGGGCCGATGGGGCTGATCATCATCATCGGCACTTTGGGCGTCGCCTTGGTGGCGACCACGCTGGTCTTGATGTTGCGCCAGCCCGAAGACCCGCTGACCAAGCTCAAGCGCACCAGCTCTGCCCCGACGGGCGACGGTTCGCGCGAGAAGCTGCGCCAATCGGATCAAAACGCGCAGTTGCAGAAATTCGCCAAGTTTCTTGAGCCTGAGGACGTGGCCGAACTCAGCGCCAAACAGTTGATGCTGCGCCAAGCTGGCTATCGTTCGCGCGATGCGGTGCGGCTTTATTACTTTGCCCAGTTTGCCCTTGGGATGCTCGGGCTGGTGGGCGGCCTGATCTATACCAATGTCTTGGGCGGCGGCGAAGGGATGACCACGCAGCAGACCATGATGTGGGCCATCGGCCCCGGTGCCATCGGGTATTACCTGCCCAAATACTGGGTCAAACGCCGAGTCGATTCCCGCAAAGAAGAGATCACCCGCGGCTTTCCCGACGCGCTGGATATGATGCTGGTCTGCGTCGAAGCCGGGCAATCGCTGGATCAATGCATCGTCCGCGTCGCGCGCGAGTTGCGCGCCTCCTACCGCGCCCTCTCCGAAGAGTTCGAGATGGTCGCCTATGAGATGAAAGCCGGTAAGGACAAAGTATCGGTGCTCAACGACATGGGCGAACGTTGCGGCGTGCAGGATGTCTCTTCTTTCGTGACCGTGCTGATCCAATCGGCGGCCTTCGGCACCTCCATCGCCGACGCCCTGCGCGTCTATGCCGCCGAGATGCGCGACAAACGCGTGATGCGGGCCGAGGAAGCGGCAAACAAGTTGCCAACCAAGATGACCCTTGCCACTATGGGCCTCACCGTACCGCCGCTGCTGATTATTCTGATCGGCCCCTCGGCACATGGCATCTCGCAACTGGGTCAGGTAGGGAATTAATGACGGGCAAAATTCGGCGCAGCCTCACCCGCGCCGTTTTCATCGGGCCGATCTTGGGCCTTGCTCTGGCCGCCTGTTCGACAGGCGGCTTTTCCGCGTTGCGCGGGGATCAGACACCGAAAAACCTCTATGCCCCCGGCGTGAACCAACGGGCCGAGGCGGTGGATGGGATCGAGGTGGGCCATAGGCTCATCGCGGCGGGGCAATATGAATTGGCCATCAAATCCTTCAACCGCGCCGCGCTGGAGCATGGGCTGACCGGGGAAATCCTCTCGGCCCTTGGCAGCGCCAACCTCGGGCTTGGGCGTTTGGGACAGGCCGAAACCCTGCTGCGCCGCGCCGTTGAGAAAGACGCCGCCGAGCCGGAAGTTTGGAACAACCTTGGCGTCGTGCTGATGGAAAGCGGCCAGACCGCCGAGGCCGAGCAGATTTTCCGCAAAGCCTATGCGCTCGACAATGGCGAAAGTGACGCAATTCGGGACAATCTGCGCTTGGCGCTCGCAAAAACGGAAAAATCTGTTATAACAGAAGTCAATGAAGATAATTACAAATTGGTGCGGCGCGGCAGCGGAGATTACCTGATCCGTCCGACACCATGACCCGGCAGAGCAGTAAGAGGACGCAAAATGCGCCATCCAATCATTCTGGCCGTCTGCATGGCAGGCGTCACCGCGCTTGCAGGCTGCGGTGAAAAAGACGCGAACGCCACCGTTGAACGGGCCTTCAAGGACGTCAATGTGGTGGATGAAACCAACCTTTCTGACGTGATGCTGACCGTGGCCGACCCCAATGAGGCGGTGAGCTATTTCGCGCGGTCCATCAAGGAAAGCCCCGACCGGATCGACCACCAGCGCGGGCTCGCTGCGTCACTGGTTCGCGCCAAACGCACGACCGAGGCCGTTTCCGAATGGGACAAGGTCACCAAGATGGAAGGTGCCACCCCCGAAGACAGCGTGCAATTGGCCGATGCGCTGATCCGCTCGGGCAACTGGGCGCGGGCCGAGACGGTCCTCAACGGCATCCCCCCCACCCATGAGACTTTTGCCCGCTACCGGCTTGAGGCCATGGTCGCCGACAGCAAGGAACAGTGGGACCGCGCCGACAGCTTTTACGAGATCGCCGTCGGCCTGACCACGACCCCCGCCGCCGTGATGAACAACTGGGGCTACTCCAAACTGACCCGCGGGGATTACCCCGAGGCCGAGCGTCTGTTCGGCGAGGCGATCCGCCAAGACAACACGCTTTTCACCGCCAAGAACAACCTCGTCATGGCCCGCGCCGCACAGCGCGACTATACCCTGCCCGTCATGCCGATGGAGCAATCTGAGCGCGCCCAGCTTTTGCACACGATGGCCCTGTCGGCGATCAAACGCGGCGATGTGGAGACCGGCAAGGGCCTGCTGCGCGAAGCGATTGACACGCACCCCCAGCATTTCGAAGCCGCCGTCCGCTCTTTGCGCGCATTGGAAAACGGCTGATCCATGGCGATCTCTGCCACGGCGGCCCTGTGGTTTCTGCCCTTCGTCCTGCCGATCTGCTTCTATGTCGCCTTCACCGACATGAAGCAGATGCGGATCACCAATCAGGCGGTCTTAGTGCTGACCGCGATCTTTGTGCTGCTGGGGCTGTTTCTGCTGCCCTTTGACACCTATCTCTGGCGTCTGCTGAGCCTTGTCGTGGTCCTAGTGGTCGGCATCGTCCTGAACGCCGCAGGGGTCATGGGGGCCGGTGACGCAAAGTTCGCCGCCGCCGCCGCGCCCTATATCGCATGGGGCGATATGCGATTGCTGATGATGCTTTTCATGGCCACCCTTCTCGCCGCCGCCGCCACGCATCGCGGGGTGAAATACACCCCCCTGCGCCGCCTCGCCCCCGATTGGCAAAGCTGGCAAGAAACCAAGAAATTCCCCATGGGTCTCGCCCTTGGCACCACGCTGGGGCTCTATCTGATCTTGGGAGCGCTCTTCGGGGTCTGACCGTCCCGCTGCAAACTCTTTTCATTGCGAAAAAGCGTCCACATTCACGCCATATTCAAGATTTACCCTCCAGTCTGACCGACAAGCCGCACCGCCGCATGACTTTCCAAGGAAGCCATTGATGAACGCCCCGACCAGCACCGTGCTTGCCCCGCCGCCCCCCAAGCGGTTGGAGGATATGAAGCTGCCCATCGTGATGATGCGCGATATCCTTCTGAAAACGATCTTTCGCAAGAACGTCGAGATGGTCAGCGATCTGGCCCAAGCGCTCTGCCTGCCGATCCCGGTCACGCAGGAGATGGTCGACCAAGCCCGCAGCCAACGCCTGATCGAAGCCACCGGCACGCTCAGCGCCACCAGCGGCAATGAGATGGGCTATCAGTTGACCGACGCGGGCAAGGCGCGCGCATTGGATGCGCTGGCGCAGTCGGAATATTTCGGCGCCATGCCCGTCCCGCTTGAGGTTTACCGCGAGCAGGTCAAACGCCAATCCGTGCGCAATCTGCAAATCACCCGTGACCAGTTGACCGGCGCCATGGGCCATTTGGTGCTGCCCGACAGCCTGCTGGATCACCTCGGCCCCGCCGTCTCTGCCGGGCGGTCGATCCTGATGTACGGCCCGCCGGGAAACGGTAAATCCAGCATTTCCAATGGCATACGCGACGCGCTTGGTGATCGGGTCTATGTCCCCCGCGCCATCGAATACGCAGGCCAGGTCATCACCGTCTATGACCCGATCGTTCATTCCGCCGCCGAGGCCGAGGTGCAAGACCCCACCTCCCTGCGCCGGATCACGCGCTATGACGCCCGCTATGTCTGCTGCGAGCGCCCGACGGTCATCACCGGTGGCGAACTGACGCTCGACATGCTTGATCTGGTCTACAACCCCACGGCCCGAACCTATCAGGCGCCGCTGCAACTCAAAGCCACTGGCGGCATCTTTATCGTCGACGACCTTGGCCGCCAGAAAGAGCCGCCGCAAAGCATCATCAACCGCTGGATCGTGCCGCTGGAGGAAAGCAAAGACATCCTCGCCCTGCAATCGGGCGAGAAATTCGAGGTGCCCTTCGACACGCTGGTGATCTTCTCTACCAACTTCCACCCGAATGAGATTTTCGACCAAGCTGCCCTGCGGCGTATCTTCTTCAAGATCAAGATCGACGGCCCGGACCAAGAGAACTTCCTCAAGATCTTTGCCATGGTTGCCCGGAAACGCGGCATGCCACTGGATGAGGCGACGCTGATCCATCTACTCAAGGTGAAATACCCGACCATCGACAATGTCTATGCGAATTACCAGCCGAATTTCCTGATCGACCAGATGATTGCAATCTGCGATTTCGAAGGCATCCCCTATCAGATGAACCCCGATCTGGTGGACCGGGCGTGGGCCAATATGTTCGTTCGCGATGAGGTGATCGTTAAATAACCTCCGCCGCTGGCACCGCGCCCTGCCGATACTACATTGGGTGTCATGCGCGCCCTACCCCCCAAATTCGCCGATTGGTTCGCCCAGAACGGCTGGTCTTTGCACCCGCACCAGCAAGAGATGCTGGACCGTGCCGAGGCTCCTGCCCTGCTGCTCATCGCCCCCACAGGAGGCGGCAAAACGCTGGCCGGTTTCCTGCCAACCCTCGTCGATCTGGCCGAAGAAGAGCACGAGGGGATGCACACGCTCTATATATCGCCGCTCAAGGCGCTGGCGGCGGACATCAAACGCAACCTCACACGCCCGGTCGAGGAGATGCGCCTGCCGATCCGCATCGAAGACCGCACCGGCGACACCTCGCAGTCGCGCCGCCGCCGCCAGCGTGCCGACCCGCCGCATATCCTGCTGACCACCCCCGAAAGCCTCGCCCTGCTGACCTCCTATGAGGACGCCGCGCGCACCTTTCGGGGCCTCAAACGCGTGGTGATCGACGAGATCCACGCCCTGGCCGAAAGCAAACGCGGCGACCAGCTGATGCTGGCCTTGACCCGGTTGCAAGCCCTCTGCCCCGACCTGAAACGCGTGGGCCTCTCGGCCACGGTCGAAGACCCCGCGGCCATCGCCCACCTGATGGCCCGCCACCCCGACCCCTGCGAAGTGCTCTTGGCCGATCCCGGCCCCGCCCCCGACATCCAGATGCTGCGCACAGAGGAGGCCCCGCCCTGGGCCGGCGGCGGCGCGGCCTATGCGATCCCCGCGGTCCTCGAACAGGTGCGCCAACACAAGACGACGCTCATCTTCCACAACACCCGCGCGCAGGCCGAGATCTTCTTCCACAAACTCTGGCTCGCCAACGAGGACGCCCTGCCCATCGCCATCCACCACGGCAGCCTCGACCGCGCGCAGCGCGAGAAGGTCGAGGCGGCGATGGTACGCGGCGATCTACGCGCCATCGTCTGCACAGGCACGCTTGATCTGGGGATCGACTGGGGCGACGTGGACCTCATCATCCAGATCGGCGCGCCGAAGAACGTGAAACGTCTGGTCCAGCGCATCGGCCGCGCCAACCACCGCTACAACGCCCCCTCCAAAGCGCTCCTGGTCCCCGCCAACCGCTTTGAAGTGGTGGAATGCGTGGCGGCGCTAGAGGCCGTGCTCGAAGGTGCACTCGATGGCGATCCGCGCGGGCAAGGCCCGCGCGACGTGCTCTGCCAGCACATCCTCATCGCTGCCTGCGCCGGCCCCTTCGACGCCGAGGACCTCTTTGCCCAAATCCGCACCGCCGGGGCCTATTCCAACCTGTCACGCGCCGCCTTCGACGCCTGCCTCGATTTCTGCGCCACGGGCGGCTACGCGCTGCGCGCCTACGACCGTTGGCAACGGCTGCTGCAACGCCCCGACGGGCAATGGCAACTGCGTGACCCCCGCGCCGCGCAACGCATCCGTATGAACATCGGCACCATTCAGGACACCGACAAGCTCAAGGTCCGCATGAAACGCAACCGCGGCGGCAAGCCCCTTGGCGAGATCGAAGAGGGCTTTGCCGCCACGCTCACCAAAGGCGATACCTTTCTGATCGGCGGGCAAATCGTGCGCTACGAAGGGCTGCGCGAAACCGTGGTCGAGGTCAGCCGCAACGCCGCGAAGAAGCCGAAAGTGGCGACCTTCGGCGGTACGAAATTCGCCACCTCCACCCAACTATCGGCCCGCGTGCAACAAATGTTCACCCAAGACAGCTGGCCCGAACTGCCCTCCCACACCGCCGAATGGCTCAGCCTGCAACGTGAGGTCAGCCAACTGCCGCAGCCCGGCACGCTGCTGGTGGAAAGCTTCCCCCATGACTTTGCCGAACAGACGGTGTTCTACGGCTTTGCCGGACGCAACGGCCAACAAACGCTCGGCCTTCTGCTCACCAAACGCATGGAAGACCTTGGCCTACGCCCTCTGGGCTTTGTTGCAACGGACTATGCCACGCTGATCTGGGGGCTCTCCCCCCTCGACGACCCGGCTCCGCTGCTTGATCCGGCGATGCTGCACGAAGGGCTCGACAGTTGGCTTGCGGGCAATGCCGTGATGAAACGCACGTTTCGCGCCGCCGCCACCATCGCCGGGCTGATCGAGCGCAACAGCCCGCAGGCGCGCAAATCCGGACGGCAAACGACCTTTTCTAGCGATATCCTCTACGACACGCTGCAGCGCTATGAACCGGACCACCTGATGCTCGACATCACCCGAGAAGAAGCCCTCAGCGGGTTGGTGGATTTCGGCAGAATCGAAGAAATGCTCGGGCGAATTGCCGGGCGGATCACCCATCGCAAGCTCTCCCGCGTAAGCCCCCTGGCCGCGCCGCTGTTTCTCGAAATGGGCCGCGTTCCGGTCGAAGGCGCCGGGCAGGATCGTCTGTTGGCAGAAGAGGCGGAACGTTTGATGGAAGCCTCCGGCCTCGCGCAACTCACCCCGCCGCCCTCGGATCAGCCGCCATGGCGGGATGGTCGTTGAACATGAGCGTTTCGCGGGCGGAGAGGTTCTGCAAGGTATTTGAAAAAGGATGAAGATGATTAAGGGTTCTTTAACCAAGGTGGCGCATCTTCCTCTCGCGGTACAGGCTGAGGAGCCGATGACCGCAAAGGATGAAGGCGCGTCTCCGGTCCGGTGACCACCCGATCGCGGGGCGCGCTTTCTGCAGTTCATCCTTTCTTAAATACCTCTGCGCTGACCTTTCCGTCTGCGCAACCTTCGCGTTTGGCCCCTTGCCAAATCAGTGCCGATCTCAGATGAACAAAGGATGAACGGACTTAAGTTTTCATTCGCCGGGGCGGGGCTGACTGCGCTTGGTTCTGGCGCGCTTTGGTGGCGCGAAAGGGATTTGCTTTGTGTGAGCGATCTTCACTTGGGCAAGTCGGAACGGATTGCGCGGCGCGGCGGGTCGGCGCTGCCGCCTTATGAGACGCGCGATACGTTGAAACGGTTGGCGGCGGACCTGTCTTACACTCAGGCGCGGCATGTAGTCTGCCTTGGCGATAGTTTTGATGACCTCGGGGCGGCGCAGGCGCTGCCAGAGGAAGAGCGGCTTTGGATTCTTGGCCTGCAGGCCGGGCGGCGGTGGGATTGGATCGAAGGCAATCACGACCCGGGCCCGGTTGGGTTGGGCGGTACCCATTTGGGTGAGTTGGCGCTCGGCCCGCTGACCTTTCGGCATATCGCGGCGGAGGGGACCGGCGGCGAGGTGTCGGGGCATTATCATCCCAAGGCATCGATCCGCGCGCGGGGCCGCAGCATCTCGCGTCCGGCGTTTTTGTTTGACAGCAAGCGGCTGATCCTGCCTGCATATGGCACCTATACCGGCGGGCTGCGCAGCCAGTCGCGGGTGCTTTGTGATTTGATGGGGCCAGAGGCCTGTGCGGTGCTGACCGGGCCGCAACCTGTGGCGATCCCCATGCCCGGAAAGAAGCGATGATGGATGATCAGATTGAACGCCGGGTGCGGGAGAGTTTTGCCAAGCAGACCATGATGCAGACCTTGGGGGCCGAGATCATCGAAGTGCAGTCGGGTCTGGTCAAGGTTGCGGCGCCGGTCCTGCCGGGCGCGATGCAGCAGCAGGGTTTTGGCCATGCGGGGCTGACCTTTTCCATTGGCGATTCCGCGGCGGGCTATGCGGCCTTGAGCATGTTGCCGCCGGAGGTCGATGTCGTAACCTCGGAGATCAAGATCAACCTTCTGGCTCCCGCCAGGGGAGACCGGCTGATTGCCACGGGCCGGGTGGTGAAACCGGGCCGGCGGCTTTGTGTGGTCACGGCAGAGGTGCATGCGGAAACGGATGGCGCCGCCAAGCTCATCGCCATCCTGCAGGCACCATCGTGCCGGTGCCGGGCGCTTAGGCGGTCAGCCCTTCGGGTTCTGCCAACCCATTGGCGCGGCAACAGGCGGTGACCGTATTGGCCAGCAGGCAGGCGATGGTCATCGGCCCGACCCCGCCGGGCACCGGGGTGATGGCCCCGGCGCGCTGGCTGGCGCTGTCGAAGTCCACGTCGCCAACCAGTTTGGTTTTCCCGCCGGTCTCGATCCGGTTGATGCCCACGTCGATCACCGTCGCGCCCTCTTTGATCCAATCGCCGGGCACCATTTCGGGGCGGCCAACGGCGGCGACCACGATATCGGCGCGGCGCACCACTTCGGGCAGATCGCGGGTGCGGCTATGCGCGATGGTCACCGTGCAGCTATCGCCCAAGAGCAGCTGCGCCATCGGTTTGCCGACAATGTTGGAACGGCCAATGACCACCGCGTTCATACCCGTCAGATCGCCGTGATGGTCGCGCAGCATCATCAGGCAGCCCAGCGGGGTGCAGGGCACCATGCTTTTCTGCCCTGTGCCTAGCAGGCCGACGTTGGAAATGTGGAAGCCGTCCACGTCCTTGGCGGGCGAGACGGCGTTGACCACACGGCTTTCGTCCAGATGATCCGGCAGCGGCAGTTGCACGAGGATGCCGTGGATCTCGGGGTCGTTGTTCAACGCGTCGATCAACTTGAGCAACTCGCCCTGATCAACGGTCGCGGGCAGCTTGTGTTCGACCGATTTCATACCGACTTCGCGGGTCATCTTGCCCTTGGAGCGGACATAGACTTGGCTTGCCGGGTCTTCGCCCACCAGCACCACGGCGAGGCCGGGGGTGACACCGTGATCCGTCTTTAGCCGGTCGACATGGCCCGCGACCTTCTCACGCACCGTTGCTGCAAAGGCTTTACCATCGATGATTGTCGCTGCCATATCCGTCTCACTTTCGCTCGCTGCAGGTTGAACATGCTCTACATCACCGCGACGGCGGGTCATTGCAACCCGCCTTAGAACAATCCCTCCACATCGCCATCGGCGTTGAGCTTGATTGCCTCGGCAGAAGGCACCCGCGGCAGGCCCGGCATGGTCATGATCTCACCGCAGATGACGACAACGAAACCCGCCCCTGCTGAGAGGCGCACCTCGCGGATGGGGACGCTGAAACCAGTGGGCGCGCCGCGCAGGTCGGGATCGGTCGAGAAACTGTACTGGGTCTTGGCCATGCAGACCGGCAGATCGCCATAGCCCTGCGCCTCCCAATCCTTCAACTGGTTGCGCACCTTTTGGTCGGCCAGCACTTCGTCGGCACGGTAAACACGTTTGGCGATGGTCTCGATCTTTTCGAACAGCGGCATCTCGTCGGCATAGAGCGGGGCGAAATTCGCGTGATCGCCATCGGCGATCTCTGCCACGCGGGTGGCCAGATCGGCGGAGCCTTCCGAGCCCAACTCCCAGTGGCGCGAGAGGATCGCTTCGGCCCCTTGGGCCGCGACATAGTCCTTCACAGCCGCCACTTCGGCATCGGTATCGGTGACGAAATGGTTGACCGCCACGACCACGGGCACGCCAAAGGATTTCACGTTTTCGATGTGGCGGCCAAGGTTGGCGCAGCCCTGTTGCACTGCCTCGACATTCTCGGTCCCTAGGTCGGCTTTCGCCACGCCGCCGTTCATCTTCATCGCGCGCACCGTGGCGACGACGACCACCACCGAAGGCGCCAGCCCCGCCTTGCGGCATTTGATGTTCATAAATTTTTCGGCCCCGAGATCGGCGCCAAAGCCTGCCTCTGTCACCACATAATCTGCCAGTTTCAACGCTGTGGTCGTGGCGATGACCGAGTTGCAGCCATGGGCGATATTGGCGAAGGGCCCGCCGTGGACGAAGGCGGGGTTGTTCTCAAGCGTCTGCACGAGGTTCGGCTGCATCGCGTCTTTCAAAAGCACCGTCATGGCCCCATCCGCCTTGATGTCGCGGGCATAGACCGGACTACGGTCGCGGCGGTAGGCGACGATCATCGCGCCAAGGCGCTCTTGCAGATCGGTGAGGTTCTTGGCCAGACAGAGGATCGCCATGACCTCGGAGGCTACGGTGATGTCAAAGCCCGTCTCGCGCGGGAAACCGTTGGGCACACCGCCCAAGGAGGCGGTGATCTGGCGCAGGGCGCGGTCGTTCATGTCGACCACCCGGCGCCATGTGACGCGGCGGGTGTCGATCTCCAACTCGTTGCCCCAGTAGATGTGGTTGTCGATCATCGCCGCCAGCAGGTTGTGCGCGCTAGTGATGGCGTGGAAATCGCCGGTGAAATGAAGGTTCATCTCTTCCATCGGCACAACTTGGGCATAGCCGCCGCCCGCAGCGCCCCCCTTCATCCCGAAGTTCGGCCCGAGAGAGGCTTCGCGGATGCAGACCGCCGCCTTTTTGCCGATCTGGTTCAGCCCGTCGCCGAGCCCGACGGTGGTGGTGGTCTTGCCCTCCCCCGCCGGGGTTGGGTTGATCGCGGTGACGAGGATCAGCTTGCCGTTCGCGCGGTCCTGCACAGAGTCGATAAAGGATTGGCTCACCTTCGCCTTGTCATGGCCATAGGGCAGCAGGTCGTCGCTTGAGATGCCCAGCTTCGCGCCGATCTCTTGAATAGGGCGTTTCGCCGCTTCGCGGGCGATTTGAATGTCGGTTTTACAAGCCATGAGAATCCCCTGTTGCCGTTGGTGGCGATCTTTATTCTTTAGCCATAGCGCGACAAGCCCCCGACGGGGGGCCGTGTTTCCGACACTCAAAGTTCGCGAAACGGCGCGCGCTTAGCCCAGATGCGGCCAGACCGGCTGGTTCGGCACGAAAAGCCGCAGCGTGTCGCCCAAGCTCAACGGCCCCTCCCGCTCAACCCATGCGGTCACGCCGCGTTTGCCTTGGGCGGCGGCTTTAAAGGTTTTGCCATGGCCGGGGGCCTCCACCTCGATCTCACGGGCAGGGAGGTTGCAGGGGCCGTTTTCGATGTCCACGACCAAGGTGGTGCCATGCTCGTTTTGTAGCCGCGACCCCGGCGGGACGAGGGTGAAATCCGGGATCCCTTCAAGGATGATCGAAGCGCCCAGCAGGGTCGGGTCGAGCTTGGGAAGGTCGATGGCGGCGGCGATCTCGGCCATCTCTTCGGCGGAGAGGATGGAGAGTTGGCGCGTGTTGCGTATCTCTGTTCCCTTGGCATGCAGGTTGCGCACGCGCACGCAGGCCGGACGGGTCAGCCCTGCGTGAAAATCCCCTTCGATGCCCGCATAGGTCGCAAAGACCTGTTCCACCGCGACCGAGCGGATGTTTTCGCGGTCCTGAGGGACCATGCCCAGCCAAGTGATCCGGGCGGTATGGTCTGTCTTGCGCAGTTCGGGCATGGGGCGTCCTTTGACGTGGTTTGCTGTGGCATCCTATGCCTATTGCCGGACCAGATGTACCTTGAAACCGCCCCCACTCAATGAGGCTTTGGCAAGGGTGCCCGCTGTATAGACAAGCGCCATCCCGAAAGATTTGAGATAAAATGGCGAGACATAGCCCGGCCCCATGACTACACGAAAGGACATATCACAGAACACCGAAGCCCCTTCCTCTCGGCTGCTCTGCGTCACGATCTGCACCACGCGGCGCCCATCGTAGAGCGACAGCGGCGCGGGGCAGCTTTTGCCGGTGGCTAGCGCCGCGAAAAGCTCCGGCGGAAACAGGACACCGGGCGGCACCGCCTTGGCATCCGACATTTTCGTCATTTCCGATGACGGCGTGATCTTGACCGAGGTGACCTGCCGCCCCGCCCGTTCAATCGCGATATCGCGCGTCTCGCTCCCCCGGTTTGAACCGAGATAGCTGACCGCGTTCCCTTTCGCCTTGGAAACCGCGTTGAAACTGCCGTTCTTGATGCCGAATGGTGCGTTGTCGAGCGACAGCAAGAAAGCGGCGTTCCGGCTTTGGCCGTTGAACTGCAAAGTCCCCAACTGCCGCCCGCCCAAGGCCACGGCGTAGGTTTGCGGATCGGCCAAAGCGCGTCCGGCGTTGACGGCCATAAGAAGGGCAAGGGCAGAAAGGATGCGTCGCATGGGACCCCGGCTTGTCGAGAATTCCGCCTCTATGTAACGCGACGGCGGCTGCGACGCGATAGTGGAATTCCCGCCCCTCAACGAATGCCCCCCCAAAATGAAAAGACCCCGCCGAAGCAGGGTCTTTCAAATGTCGTAGGTCGGATCAGACCGAAGGTTCAGGTTCCATCCCGCCATCCTTCGGCGGGGTTTTCTTGCCCTTCGCCTTGGGGATCGCGGTGACGCTCGGCGCGCTGCCGGTGTCGGAGTTGTCGTCGTCGGAATCCTCTGCTGGCGGCAGGCCGTCCATGACGCGTTTGATCTCATCGCCGGTCAGGGTCTCATACTCCAGCAGACCTTGGGCCAGACGCTCGAACTCCACCTCTTTCTCGGTGATGATCTTCATCGCGCGATCATAGCCGTCTTGGATGAACTGCTGCACCTCTTTCTCGACCAACTCCTTGGTATTGGCTGAGACGGAGAAGCCCGCAGTGTTGCCCTGATAGCCCTGCGCGGCTTCGGAATAGTCGATATTGCCGACCTTATCCGACATGCCCCATTGCAGCACCATCGCACGCGCCAGCGCAGACGCTTGCTGGATGTCGCCCGCCGGACCGTTGGAGACCGAATCCGGCCCGTATTTGTGGATTTCCGCCGCCTTGCCCGCCATGGCCATGGCCAGACGCTGGTGGCATTCGTCCTTGAACATGTTCAGCCGGTCGATCTCAGGCAGGCTCATCACCATGCCGAGCGCGCCGCCGCGCGGGATGATCGTGGCCTTGTAGACCGGGTCGCATTTGGGCAGCGTCATGCCCACCAGCGCGTGACCGGCCTCATGATAGGCGGTCATTTCCTTCTGCTCGGCGGTCATCACCATCGACCGGCGCTCGGGGCCCATCATCACCTTGTCCTTGGCCTGCTCGAAATCGACCATAGTGACGAAACGCCGGCCGACACGGGCGGCCATCAGCGCGGCCTCGTTCACGAGGTTCGCCAAATCCGCACCCGAGAAGCCCGGCGTGCCGCGCGCGATGATGCGCAGATCGACGTCCGGCCCCAGCGGGGTCTTGCGGGCGTGGACCGAGAGAATCTTTTCGCGGCCCTTGATGTCGGGGTTGGGCACGGTGACCTGACGGTCGAAACGGCCCGGACGCAGCAGCGCGGGGTCGAGCACGTCGCGACGGTTGGTCGCGGCGAGGATAATGACGCCTTCGTTGGACTCGAAGCCGTCCATCTCGACCAGAAGCTGGTTCAGCGTCTGTTCACGCTCGTCGTTGCCGCCGCCGTAGCCGGCGCCACGATGACGGCCCACGGCGTCAATCTCGTCGATGAAAACGATACAGGGGGCGTTCTTCTTGGCCTGTTCGAACATGTCGCGGACACGGGATGCACCGACGCCGACGAACATCTCGACGAAGTCGGAGCCCGAAATGGTGAAGAAGGGCACGCCAGCCTCGCCCGCAATGGCGCGGGCCAGCAGGGTCTTACCGGTGCCCGGAGGGCCCACCAGCAGCGCGCCCTTGGGGATCTTGCCGCCGAGGCGCGAGAACTTCTGCGGGTTGCGCAGGAATTCGACGATTTCTTCGAGTTCTTCCTTGGCCTCGTCGATGCCCGCCACGTCGTCAAAGGTCACGCGGCCGTGCTTTTCGGTCAGCATTTTGGCCTTGGATTTGCCAAAGCCCATGGCCCCGCCCTTGCCGCCGCCCTGCATGCGGTTCATGAAGTAAATCCACACGCCGATCAGCAGCGCGATGGGCAAGAGCGACATCAGGAAGGTCTGGAAACCAGACTGTTGCTGGGGGCGCGCTTTGACAGGGATGTCGTTGTCGATCAAAAGCTGGGTCAGCTCGGCATCGCCGGGTTTGATCGTCAAGTAGTCGGCACCATCCGCTTGGCGGAATCGCACTTGCTCACCATCCAATGTCACATTTCGGACATCCCCATCCTGTACGGAGGTGACGAATTCGGAATAGCTGACTTCGTTGTTTTGCAGCGACCCGCTGGACCCGCTGAACAGGTTGAACAGCGCCAGCACAAGCAACATCAGGACAACCCAGAAGGCGAGGTTACGAACATTTCCCAAGGGAATTCTCCTAAATTCACATGGCCGCGGGCAAGTCCCGCAACCCAAGGGGCGCCCGTTCGGGCAACCACCATACTAAGATAGACATGATGCGCTCATGTTCAATGCGATAATGGCGCTGTTTTGTTCCATTCCGCGCCGCTTTCGCGCCGGACATGCCATTTCTGGTCCAGCCCGGCAAGGGGCGCGGCAAGCAGCCGCGGGCCCTGCCAGATGGCCGGGGTCGACAGCAAGGCGGCACGGGGTCGCCCAAGGCTGCGCCAATCGGGGCATTGGGCCAGCCCCTCTGGGCCAAGCGCGCGCAATTCGGCCTCCGGCGGCAGCCCTTCGGGGGGGATCGCACGCCAGCGTCCGTCCCAAAGCTGATCCGCAGGCACGCGCAGATCGCGCACCGCGTTATACTCGCGAAAGATCCAGATTTCACCGCGCCGGAGCAGTGCCTGACACCCCGCCAGCGTGGCCGCCTGCCCTTCCGCTAGCCCCGCGATCAAAGCGGCCACGGGGCCGCGGCGCGGGGGGTATGCGCCGCCGTTGATCTGCCCAATTGCCCGGAGCATCAGGCGGCGGCGGATCTCGTTCGGCTCGGCGAAAAAGGCATCGGCCTGCATCACCTGCGCGCCCGCCTCCATACGCAGAATATCGCCCGCGGCGCGATCGGTTTGGACGTCCAACGCCGCCCGGGCGGTGGCCATGTTGCGCGCGACCTCGGCCAAAGTCTCTACATCGATGCCAAGCGGCGCGAGGGCATCGAGGCTTTGGCGGGTTCTGATCCGGGCATAGCGCGGGTCATCGTTGCCGGGGTCTTCGACCCAGTGCAGCCCCGCCCGCTGCAGATGATCGCGCAGGGCCGCGCGCCGGGCAAAAAGCAGCGGGCGCAGCCATGTGACACCGAACCTTTCGCTGCGCGGCGCCATCGCCGCAAGCCCATCGACCCCCGACCGGCGCGCCAAGCGCATCAGCACCGTCTCGGCCTGATCGTCCGCCGTATGGCCAAGGGCCACGACGGGTAGCCCGCGCCGCGCGGCCCAACCGGCCATCAGGCGATAACGCGCCTCCCGCGCGGCGTTTTGGAGATTGCCCTGCCCGTCCCAATCGCGCCAGTGCAGGGTTTCATGGGCCAACCCCAGTCGGGCGGCATGGCGCGCGACCATGGCGGCCTCTTCCGCCGCTTCTGGGCGCAGTCCATGGTCGACGGTCACGGTCTCAAGATGGCTGCGCGTCGCCGTCGCCACCCCATGCAGAAGCGACAGCAGCGCCATGGAATCGCCCCCGCCCGAGACGGCGACGCCAAGGCGGGGCGGCAGCGCGCCGCCCAAGCCAGAAAGCAACCCCTCGGTCAGCGCTGCATCAGCCGTTGCGGCGGGTGCAGTCATCTGCGGTCAGGAACAACCCAGCGTCTGGCGCTGCGCCTCGGCTTGGCTGACCTGCGGGGCGTTCGGGAAGCGCACGCCGACTTCCGAAAGGGTCACGCAGGCCTCTTGGGTCTGCTCCAACACGCCAAGGGCGCGGCCTAGTTCAAAGAGCGACCGCGGGGCCACCGGCCCTTCGGGATCGGTACTGAAGGCCGCGAGATAGGCGCGCGCCGCTTCACGGTTGTCGCCCAGACCGGTCAGGGCTTCGCCCCGGCGCATCTCGACCTCGGCGGCTAGCGGACCGCCGGGGTAGGTCGTATTGAAGGACGCAAAGAGATCGGCGGCGCTGCGAAAGTCACCCGATGCGAGCGCCTCCTGCGCCCGCTCGAAATCGGCCTTCTCGCTGACCGCCAGCTCTGCTTCGTTGATGGGGGTGATGATGCCGCCAGATGTACCTGCGCCACCGCTGCCGGGGGTCACTTCGACAACCTCGCGATCTGCGTCGGGAGCGGGGGCTGCCACGGCGGGCGCCTCCCCTCCGCCGAGGGTCGACGTCTCACCCAAAGCGCCCAGATCGCCGCCTTCAAGCTCAACCAGACGGTATTCCAGATCGCCGATCCGGTTGGTGCCATCGGCGACGATCCGGTTGATGCGGTTCTCCATCTCCTCGGTCTTGGAGGTGAGGCGCTGCAACTCGCTCTCCATGGTGCTGACCCGCTCCAACACCGAATTGCCGCCGGTCTCGACCGAGGC
Organism: Sulfitobacter sp. M85; assembly: GCF_029285915.1. NCBI lineage: Bacteria > Pseudomonadati > Pseudomonadota > Alphaproteobacteria > Rhodobacterales > Roseobacteraceae > Sulfitobacter > Sulfitobacter sp. M85. Next base: position 230,512 of record NZ_JABECQ010000002.1, on the reverse strand, counting down.
GCCGCCGGTGGTCGACAATTCGCGGCGCAGCTTTTGCACCTCGACGTTGAGCACGGTCAGCTGCTGGCGAATGTCCGCCAGCGTTTGATCGTTGTCCTGCGCCATAAGCGCGGCGGGGGCGGTCATCAGCCCCATCACGGCCACGAAGATATATCGCTTCAGCACATCGGCCTCCTTGGATTGGTCATTGCTTGGGCAGTTGCCGCGATCAGCTGGTCAGCGCGCCGCCAGCCAGCACGGTCACCGCGCGGCGGTTCTTGGCATAGCAAGCCTCGGCCGAGCAAATCTCGATCGGGCGCTCCTTGCCGTAGCTGATGGTCTTGAGCCGCGAGGCCGCGATCCCGCGTGAGATCATGTATTCGCGCACCGCGTTGGCGCGGCGACCGCCAAGGGCAATGTTGTATTCGCGTGTGCCCTGCTCATCGGCGTGGCCTTCGATCACGGCTTGGTAGTCGGAATTGGCCTGAAGCCATGCGACCTGCCCGTCAAGCGTGGCGCGGCCTTCGTCGGTCAGGGTGGATTGGTCCACAAGGAACAGCACCCGGTCGCCCACGGCCTGCTGGAAATAGGCGGTGGAGGTCGGGTCATTCGCGCTGCCCGGCACCACGCCGGCGTTGACCCCGGCCCCTGCATTTGCCCCGCCCATGCCATCGGCACCAAAGCGGTCAGGGTTGGTACAGGCCGACACGGCCAATGCGGAAATCAAAAGCGTGCTGGTCAGAATGCGTTTCATGGGGTCTGCCTTCTATGTGGTGGCGTTATCGTTGCTGGTATTAACACAGGCGCGGGATCATTGGAATTGCCCGCACCCGTGGGTGGCATGTGGAAACCTTAGTCTTGCAGCGGTGACCACGAGGGGTCAGAGCCGCCTTCGGGCGTGCGCACAGGCTTGAGGTTGCGCCCCGAAATATCGACGGAATAGAGCGAGGAAGACCCGCCCGCCCCTTGGGTTTCGCGCGCGAACATGATGACCCGCCCGTTGGGGGCCCAAGTCGGACCCTCATCAAGGAAAGAAGCGGTCAGCAGACGCTCTTCCGAGCCATCCAGCCGCATGACACCGATGTGGAAGCGGCCCTTGTTCTGCTTGGTGAAGGCCACCAGATCCCCGCGCGGCGACCAGACGGGCGTGCCGTAGCGCCCCTCGCCAAAGGAAATCCGCGTCGCCTCGCCCCCGGTGGCGGGCATGACATAAAGCTGCGGGCTGCCGGAACGGTCACTTTCAAAAACGATCTTGCTGCCATCGGGCGAGAAGCTCGGCGCCGTCTCGATCGCGGGGGTGTTGGTCAGGCGCACCGACTGGCCGCTGTTGATGTCCATCGAGTAGATATCCGTGTTGCCGCCTTGGCTCAGCGAATAGACGACCGTCTGACCGCTGGGCGAGAACCGCGGCGCGAAGGCCATGGAGCCTTCGGCGCTTTGCAGCGCGCGGCGTTGGACGGTGCCGATGTCGAGCACATAAATGCGCGGGAAGCCGCTTTCATAGCTGGTGTAGAGCACACGGTCCCCGCTGGGCGAAAAACGCGGCGCCAGCACGATAGAGCCGGATTCGGTGAGGTATTTCAGGTTCGCCCCGTCATAGTCCATCACGGCCAGACGTTTCTGGCGATTGTCCTTCGGCCCGGTCTCGGAGACGAAAACCACGCGGCTGTCGAAATAGCCGCCCTCGCCGGTGATCCGGCTGTAAACCGCATCGGCCACCTTATGCGCCATGCGGCGCCAGCCGTCGACGGTGCCGCTAAATTGCAAACCGCCCTGCCCGCTGGCATCCAGCAGCTCTTCACCCGAGAAGACGTCATAGACGCGAAATTTCACGTTCACGCTATTGCCGGTGACATTGACCGCCCCGGTGATCAGCGCCTGCGCGTTGATCGCCTTCCAATCGGCATATTCCACCGGCGCATTGAAGTCGCTCACGGTAGAAATATAGGCGCTGGCCGGAATCTCGCGGAACAGGCCAGTGCCGGTCAGATCGTCCGAGACGACGCGGGCGATGTCGACGGCCAATTGCCCCGCCTCACCGCTTTCGGGCTGAAAGCTGGGGACGGCAAAGGGCAAGGGTTCGATGGTCGGGTCGTCGATCACGATGCGCAACGGCTCGGCGCGCGCGGTGTCCGGGGCTGCCGCGAAGACGGTCGCGGCCCCCAGTGCCAGAAGTCCCAGAAGTCTCGTCAGCATGTTATCGGCTCCTCATTGGATCGAATGTCATCTCGATGTCTTGCCACTGGCTGTATTTTTCTTGTGGCAGGTCGTAGCCGCGGCTGCCGCAGCGGATGATTGCACGTTTGGCCGCCTCGAAGGCCTGCCTTGCTGCGGCATCGCCACCGCCCGAGGCGCTGAGCATCCGGATCGACCCGATTACCGGCGTGCCGTCCTGATTCATCTGCAGCCCCACGATCACCGTGGTCCGCGCCGCTTCGGTCGACAGCGCGCCGATGTTCCAGCAGGCGGAAACCGCGACGCGCAGGCTCTCGCGCTCGCCCGACGACAGCGGCGGGCCGCTCGGCACCGGGGCTTCGGCCTCCGGCTGGCCGAGGACTTCGCTCAGCGCATCGGCGATGGCGTCTTCGGTCGTGTCCTGCGCAGGTTCCTCGGCGGGCTCCGGTGTCGGTTCGGGGGCGGCTTCCTCCTCGGGTTCCTCCGGGGCCTCGGCCACCTCGACGGGCGGCGGCGGGGCCGGACGGCGACCGGGCGGACGGGCCGAGGCCGCCGGGGCCTGATCGGCCTCGGTCACGATCTCGGTCGTGCTGTCCTCAGGCGTCTGCGCCTCTTGCGGCTCTTCTTCGACGGCAACTTCCGGCTCGGCCTCGGGCTCGGGCGCGACGGCGGGCTGTTCGTCAAGGTCGGGGCGCGCTTCGGGCTCGGGCGGGGCCACGGGCTCGGGCGCCACGCGCGGGGCCTCGCGGGGGCGGGCCTCGGGGGCGATCTCGGGCACCAGAACGGCGGTGTCGCCGATGGGCTCGTTCAGTTCGGGCGCGCTGTCGTCCACTTCGGTCTGCGGCGGCAGTTCCAGCTCGGTCACCTCGGGCGGCCTGTCCTCGGGCGGGGTCTCGGTCTGCACCGGCTCGGGCTGTTCGATCTCGGCATCCGGCTCGGCGCTGACATCGGGCGCCTCCTCGCTCGGTGCGGGCAATGCGGGCTGGGCCACCTCGGTAGTCGAAGCGGGCGGCTGCTGGGCCGCGACGAGCGCGTCATATTCCGCCGCCGAGATCACCGAGACCTCGGTCATCTCGACCGGGTCCGGCTCGGAGGTGAAGATATTCCCGAACAAAAGCCAGCCGATAAGACCCAGATGCCCGGCACCTGATATGTAATGCCCGGTATGCACCGCTCAGCCACCCGACGTGTCGCTGCCGTCCATCGCCGGGCCGCCGATGTCGGTCACTAGACCGATGTTGGAAAATCCGCCCGCGTTGAGCGCGCCCATGACCTCCATGACCTGCGCATAGGGCACCGCGCCATCGGCGCGCAGGAAGACCCGGTCGCTGGCCCGCTCGGCCGCGATGGCGCGCAGCTTGGTCACCAGCTGGTCGCGTGGCGTGTCGGTGGTCTGGATCTGCACCGCGCCTTGGGCGGTGACGGTGACGGTCAGCGGCTCTTCCTGCTCGGCTGGCAGGGCCGTGGCGGCGGTCTTGGGCAGTTCCACCGGCACGCCGACGGTGAGGAGCGGGGCCGCGACCATGAAGATGATCAGCAGCACCAGCATCACGTCCACGAAGGGCGTGACGTTGATCTCGGCCATCGGCTGGGCGCGGCCGCGCCGCCGCCCCTTGCCGCCTTGCTTTTTCATGACACCCGCACCCATGGCTTAGCTGTCCAACTGGCGGCTGAGGATGGTCGCGAATTCGTCCGAGAAGGCCTCGTAGGTGCCGAGGATCCGGTCACTGTCGGCGCTCAGCTTGTTGTAGAAGACCACCGCCGGGATCGCGGCGAGAAGGCCGATGCCGGTCGCCAGAAGCGCCTCGGCGATGCCCGGGGCCACAACGGCGAGGTTGGTGTTCTGCTGGGCCGCGATCTCGATGAAGGAGTTCATGATGCCGAAGACGGTGCCGAACAGCCCGACGAAGGGCGCGGTGGAGCCCACGGTCGCCAGCACCGGCAGCCCCTTTTGCAGGCGCTCGGCCTCCTTGGCGATGGCCACGTCCATCGACCGGTCGATGCGCGCGGTGGCGCCGGGAATGAGCGCCCCGTCCTCGCGGTGGGAGCGGCGCCATTCCGACATGCCGGCGGCGAAGATCTTCTCCGACGGGCCGTCGGGATCGGCGCCAATCGTGTCAAAGAGACCGTCCAAAGGCTCACCCGACCAGAAGGCCCGATCGAACTGCGCCGCCTCTGCACGGGCTTTGCGGTATTGGATGGTTTTCTGAATGATGATCGACCAAGACCAGAAAGAGGCCCCGATCAGCATGATCATTACAAGTTTGACCGTGACCGTCGCCTTCGCGAACAGACCCCACAGGGAGAAATCGATCCCCTGTGCCAATGCCAGCGTCTCTGCTTCCATTTAACTATGCTCTTTTACTGCCGCCCCTTCGGGGCATTCTGCCTCTGGGTTCTATCTCTGGGCCCTATTTTCCGGCCTCAATTTGGAGCAAAGCTAACGGACTGCAACCTAGATTGCCAGAATTATGGTATCACCGCGCCGGATCGCCGTCCGACAAGCGGAGTTTCGCTGGCAGCCGCGTGGGTTTTCCGCCCGTTGTCATGCAAACGGCGGTAACTTTGGCGCGAAAGATGACCTTGCCATCGCGCAGCACGTCTTGGTCGAACACCCAACGCACCGGCCCTTCGGCCTGATGGGTCGTCTGCACCTCCAGCCGGTCGCCAAAGCGCGCGGCGCCGAGGTAATCCGCCTCCACCCGCGTCACGACAAAGACCAGCCCCTCGTCGCGCATGGCGCGTTGATCAAGGCCGATCTGTTCGACAATGTCCGACCGCGCCCGTTCGATATAGCGCAGGTAGTTGGCGTAATAGACGACACCCGCCATATCGGTGTCTTCATAGAAGATGCGGACCGGGAAGCTATGGCTCATGACGCCACCTGCACCCGCGCGGCAAGGCGCAGCGCGTGGCTAGCATCATTGGCGGCGGGGGGCATCACCGGGTCATAGGCGGCGCGGATCACATCCGCCACCTCGGGGCGCAGCACCAGCGCGTCATCGGCCATCGCCAGCGGGGATTGCTCCTGAAAGGCATCCTCGGACCACAAAAGGATGACCTGCACCGCTTGGCTCAGCGCCAGCACCTGCGCGGACATGTCTTGCAGGCTCTCGTCCATGCGCAGGAAGACGAAAGCCGCCTTGATCGCGCCGTTCTCGTCGAAACGGAAGAAACGGTACTGGTTCGCCCCCGCGGCCTGCAGCCGCTCGACCTGCGCCGCGAGGTCGGGCACCAGCCCATCCATACCCGGCACGTCCAAAAGCTCCGCCCAATCGGCGAAGAAGAACATCATCAGGTTGCTGCCCAACTCCGGGTCGGTTTCGGCCATGTCGTGACCGGCAAGCGTGGCCACCGCTTCGAGCGCGCCTTTCACCACCGGCAGCGCCTCTTCCTCGATCCCGAAAGCCACGGGGGCGATGGGACGGCCCCAGCGGGCAAAGGCGAACTGCCCGTCGCGGCGGGTGAAAAGGGTCTCGATCTGCTCTGCGGTCATCGTCATCTGGTCTACCTTCGCTCCGAAACGTCAGCCAAAAAGGTCGCTCTGCCCTCTGGGCGCGGCAAGCCCGAGATGGCTCCACGCCTTGGCGGCCAACATCCTGCCGCGCGGGGTACGCTGGATCAGCCCCTGCTGCAACAGGAACGGCTCGATGACCTCCTCCAGCGCATCGCGGCTTTCCGAAAGCGCGGCGGAAAGCGTCTCGATCCCCACCGGGCCGCCCTGGTAATTCTCGGCCATCAGGCGCAGGTAGCGCCGGTCGGCCCCATCGAGGCCGAGGTGATCGACCCCGAGCCGGGTCAGCGCCATATCCGCCAACTCGCGCGTCACGCGGCCATCGCCTTCGACCACGGCGAAATCCACCACCCGGCGCAACAGCCGCCCGGCGATACGCGGCGTGCCGCGGGCGCGTTTGGCGATCTCGCGCGCGCCGCCTTCGTCCGCCGGGGCGCCGAGCTTGCGGGCGTTGCGGTCGACGATGATGTAAAGCTCGTCCTCGGTGTAGAACTGCAGCCGCGTCGGAATGCCGAAACGGTCGCGCAGCGGCGTCGTCAGAAGCCCCATGCGGGTGGTGGCGCCCACCAGCGTGAAGGGCTGCAACTCGATCCGCACGGTGCGCGCGGCGGGGCCTTCGCCGATCACCAGATCAAGCTCGAAATCCTCCATCGCCGGGTAGAGCACCTCTTCGACCGAGGCGTTCAGTCGGTGGATCTCGTCGATGAAAAGCACGTCGCGCGCCTCGAGATTGGTGAGGATCGCGGCAAGGTCACCGGCTTTGGCCAGCACCGGGCCGGAAGTCATGCGAAAGCCCACGCCAAGCTCGCGCGCCATGATCTGCGCCAGTGTCGTCTTGCCCAAGCCCGGCGGCCCGTGGAACAGCGTGTGATCCATCGCCTCGCCGCGCTGGCGGGCCGACTGGATGAAGACCGACAGGTTCGCCCGCGCCTCCGCCTGCCCAACGAATTCGCTGAGCATTTGTGGCCGCAGCGCGCGGTCGGTGTCTTCGGGCAGCGGGTCGGGCCGCACGGTTGGGTCGATGTCGGTCATAGGGCCTCGTTATGCCGTAGGGTGCGTGGTTCTTCCAGCGGAAGGTTCACGCACCAGCCGCCGCGCGCATTCATGCTCACCCCTTCGGCGCCAGCAGTTTCAGCGCCGCGCGAATGAGCGCCTTGGTATCGGCCTCGGGCGTCTCGCCTGCCGCCTGCGCCACGGCGCCCGCCGCATCGCCCGGGGCATAGCCGAGGTTACCGAGCGCCGAAAGCGCCTCGGACTGGGCAGAGGCATTGGGGGCGGCAGGTTTCGGCGCGGGGCGCGGGGCGGCAGCTTCAATCACCGCCTCGTCGGCGGCGGCCTCAGTCTCGCCCATGGCGTCGGCCACGGTGCCGGTCATCGCCATGACGCCGGGCGCCTTGTCCTTGAGGTCAAGCACCACGCGTTGGGCGATCTTGGGCCCGATGCCCTTCGCGGCCTTCACCGCGTTCCAGTCACCAAGCGCGATGGCGCGGCTCACGCCATCCGGCCCCAGCGTGCCGAGGATCGCGAGCGAGGCCTTGGCCCCCACCCCCTGCACCGAGGTCAGCAGCCGGTGCCACTCCTTCTCCACCAGCGTCTGGAAGCCGAGAAGCTGCATCAAGTCCTCGCGCACCACGAGGTCGGTATAAAGCGCCACCGCCTCGCCCACGCCCGGGAGTGCTGCCATGGTTCGGTCGGAGACATAGACGAGGTAACCCACCCCGCGCACGTCGATCAGCACATGATCCGTAGCGCGGTAGTCGATGCGGCCCGAAAGCTTGCCGATCATGCGCTTGCCCTCGCCACCGCCTGCGCCAGCGTGCTCGCCCCGCCGTGATGCGCGTGGCAGATCGCGATGGCCAGCGCGTCGGCGGCATCCGGCCCCGCAATCTCGATCCCCGGCATCTGCATCTTAACCATATGCGCCACCTGTCCCTTATCCGCATGGCCGACGCCGACCACGGTTTTCTTGACCTTGTTGGGGGCATATTCGCCCACCGTCAAACCAAACTGCGCGGGCACCAGCATGGCGATGCCCCGCGCCTGCCCCAGCTTCAACGTCCCGGCGCCATCCTTGTTCACGAAGGTCTGCTCAACCGCTGCCGCTTGGGGCCGCCATGCCGTCAGCACGCGCGTAAGCTGCCCATGCAAGGACAAGAGCCGCGCGCCAAGGTCGTCGCCTTCGGAGTGACAGATGCCATTGGCCACATGGGCGATTCGGCTGCCCGAGACATCGATCACGCCCCAGCCCAGATTGCGCAGCCCCGGATCTATGCCGATCACCCGTATCATCTCTGCCCCTCGATAAAATTGTTGCTTTTTTGGTGCACTAGCACGAAAGGCGAACATCGCAAAGCCCTGAAGCGTGGCGGGCGCTTTGCGACAGGCGCTCTGTCGCTTTTAAACCGCGGTGTCGAATTGCGCCTCTCCATGGTTCAAAACCGACATGCCGGGCGGTGAATTTTTCCCGTAATGAGAGTGGGTTAACCCTGTTTTCGACCCATGCAAAAAACGCAGGCCTCACTGTCGTTTTTGAGGGATTGCGCGGGGCGAATTTCGGGCATACTTGCCAAAAATTCCGTTCGGTAAGGAAGGCCATCCTGCCCTCCTGCCGGCGCAACCTGAGATCAAACAAAGGACGGCCCCATGGCAGCTTTCGACACCACCCGCACCGCTTACGGCTCCCCCTCGGCCGTCACACGTATCCTTGGCTTTTTCGGCGCCTTCTTCGCTGCGGTTGAGGCTTGGCAAGACAGCCGCGCCACCCGCAAGGCGCTGTCGGACCTGACCGATCTCGAATTGCAAGACATCGGCTTGATCCGGGGCGACATTGACCTTGTGGCGCAGAACCACTTCGTGCGTTGACCCTACGGGATAAACATCAGCCCCATTAGAAAAGCCGTAGCGGAGAGCCTCCGCTACGGCTTTTTCTTTACGCAAGGGGCGGTGCCACGTTACCGCATGATCGGGCCGGTCAGCTCGGACAATGTCTGGGTCACCGGGTCGATGGCCATCATCTTGGCGCCGATCTGCTCAAGGTTCGACCCATTGGCGAGGCGCGAAAGGCGTTCGTTATAGGTCACCGGGCCGATCGCGGCGAGGGTGAAGGCTTTGAAGCCGAAAAACACCAGAACGATCAGGAAAAGCCCTGTCATCGGGAACCCCCGGCGGGCGCGTTTCGGCAAGACGGAGATCAGCCCGTCGCGTCCGACGCGGGTGACATGTCCTCGTTCCAGCTTCCGATGCTTGCGCCCCAGAAGTTCGATCCGTTTCGCGAATTGAGCGTGTCCTTCAGCCATCACAGCCTCCGTAGCAATCCGGCCCCCACCGTTTGCTGCCAATTTGAATAAAGTCCAAATGTGGCAACAAAGCGGCAAAAGGCTCGAATGCAACGAAAATGAGGCGTGAATTATACTTTCGTTTGAAGCGTCAGTGTCGTCCAGTCACCAATGCTCTCGCGGTGGGTCAGATTGATGCCAGATCGTGCATAAACCTCGATCACCTCTTCCGCCTGTTCGTTCAGCAGGCCGGAGAGAATCGCATAGCCGCCGGGTTGGAGCGCCGCCGCCATGTCGGGGGCCAGCGCCACCAGCGGTCCTTTGAGGATATTGGCAAAGACCAGATCGAAAGGCGCGGCTTCGGCCAGCGCGGGGTGGTCGAAGCCCGCCGCTTCCACGCAGGTCACGCGGCCCGTTAGCCCGTTGGCATCGACATTGGCCTGCGCCACTTCGACCGCGACCTCGTCGATGTCGCTGGCCAGCACGGTTTCCGGCCAGATGCGCGCGGCGGCCATGGCCAGCACCGCGGTGCCGCAGCCGATGTCGGCGACGTTGCGGCCGTGGAACCCCTCGTTCGCCAGCCGGTCCAGCGCCTTGAGACAGCCCAAGGTGGTGCCGTGATGCCCGGTGCCGAAGGCCATGGCGGCCTCGATCAGCAGCGGCTCGCAGTCTTCGGGCACCTTGTCCGCGTCATGGCTGCCGTAGACGAAGAAGCGGCCCGCCTCCACCGGCGCCAATTCGCGCCGGACATGGGCGACCCAGTCGGTCTCGGGCAGTTCGGAGACGGTGAATTCCTTGGCGCCCATGGCCTTGGCCAGCACGGCAAGTGCTGCGGTATCGGGCGCTTCTTCGAAGTAGCCGCCGACTTCCCACAGGCCCGAGCCGTCCTCGACCTCGAAAACACCCACGCCGGTGGGCTCAGGGGTCAGCCGCTCCATCGCCTCGCCCAGAGCATAGGCGGGGTCGCGGCCTTCAAGGGTGGTCAGGGCGGTGAAAGTGGGCATGGCGCGGTCCTTTGCTGCGGTGCGGTTGCGTTTCGCCTAGGGCCACGCGCGCGCCGGGTCAAGCCATGCCGGGTTTTGCCCGTTACTCGGCGGCCTGCGCCACGACAGGTTGAAAGATCGTCTCATGCCCCGGCGCGGGGTGGCGCGGGATCAGCAGCGATAACATCAAAGACACCGCCGCCATCCCTGCCGCAAGGAAGAACACTGCCGCCGGAGAGGCCAGCCACAGAAGCCCCAAGAGTACCGGCAGGAAGACCGCGGCGATATGGTTGATGGTGAAAGCCACCGCCGCCGTGGGCGCGATATCCGCCGGATCGGCGATCTTCTGGAAGTAGGTCTTCAGCGCCAATGCGAGGGCAAAGAACATGTGGTCAATGACATAGAGCGCCGCCGCGATCACCACGCCCCAGCCGAGGTAATAGACCCCGCCATAGGCCAGAAAGACCAAGATCAGTCCGATGTATTCCACCGCCAAGGTCCGGCGTTCGCCGAAATGGCCCACCGCGCGGCCCATCAGCGGGGCAAAGAGCATATTGGCGACAAGGTTGATGAGGTACAACATGGTGATCTCATGCACCTCAAAGCCGAAGCGCTCGACCATCATGAAGCCCGCGAAGACCACGAAGATCTGCCGCCGCGCGCCGGACATGAATTGCAGCGCGTAATAAAGCCAGTAGCGGCGGCGCAGCACCATTTTCTTGTTCTGCACCGTGGGCGCCTCGAACTGCGGATAGGCCAGCATGGCGGTGATCGCGATAGCGACGGTGACACCGCCACCGATCATATAGACGATGCTGTAGCTCAGGCTCAGCGTCTCCCACAGCGCCATGATCGCCAGATAGGCCACCAACGTGGCCAGCGAGCCCGCGGCCATGAGCCAGCCGATCATCCGCGGGGCGTCCTCGATCTTCAGCCATTGTAGTTGCAGCGACTGGTTCACCGTCTCGTAGTAGTGAAAGCCGATGGAGCTGAGCATGGTGATCGTCAGGATACCGCCCATGGAGGGGAAATAGGCCGTGACCGCCGTGGCCGCGCCCAGAAGCGCGAGCGAGACCAGCCCCAGCACCTGTTCGCGCATGAAGAGCAGGATGGCGATGACACCGATGGCGAAGAAGCCCGGGATCTCGCGCACCGTATGCAGCAGCCCGATGTCGGACCCGTCGAAATCCGCGACCTCGATGACGAAGTTATTGAGCAGCGCCGACCATGTATTGAAGGCAATCGGCATGGCCAGCGCCATGAGGAACAGCAGGGCCACGGGACGGCGCCAGAACGGCAGGCGCTTGGCCTCTTCGAGGGTGATAAAACGGGTCATGGCAATTCATTACGCCCAAGGCCCGGGGATGGCGAGAGAAAAGGACGATCCGGCTCAGGAGCCGGGCAGTGCCAGACCGGGGGCTGGCGCACACGAACTTTCAGGTGGGCACTTTATGGCAGCAACTCATATGAAACATGCGCAAGCCGCCACTCCGATAGCAAAAGCGCCAGACCATGGGCCGGTCTGGCGCTGCCCGGCGGCCTTCGGCCTTGATTCCGGGCTGTTTTGTTCGATGCAGATGCCCTGCCAGCCAGCCTCAATAAAAACTCTGCGGATCGATATCCACCGCCAGCCGCAAGTCCCCCTTGAGCCGCAGCCCGCCGACCCAGCGGCCCAGCGCCTCCTGCAACGCCACGCCTTTATCCGCCTTCACCAACAACCGCACCCGATGCCGCCCACGCACCCGCGCGATCGGCGCGGGCGCCGGGCCGAAGACCTGCGCCCCCACGGCACGCAAAGGCGCATCATGCCGCGCCAGATGGTTGCCCAGATCGAAGACCGCCGCCGCATCGCTGCCGCTCAGGATGATCCCCGCCATGCGCCCATAGGGCGGCACCCCGGCTTGCCGCCGTTCCCCGGCCTCGGCGGCCCAGAAGGCCTCCTCCTCACCCGCCAAGATCGCCCGGATCACCGGGTGCTCGGGCTGATAGGTCTGCAACAGCGCCGCGCCCGGCGCCTCGGCCCGGCCCGCACGCCCCGCCACCTGCCGCATCAGTTGGAACGTCCGCTCCGCTGCGCGCAGGTCCGACCCGGTGAGCCCGAGATCGGCGTCGATCACCCCCACCAGCGTCAGCTTGGGAAAGTTATGCCCCTTGGCCACCAGCTGCGTGCCGATGATGATATCCGCCGCCCCCTCGGCGATGCCTGCGATCTCGGCCTTGAGCGCGCGGGCCGAGCCGTACATGTCAGAACTCAGCGTCGCGATCCGCGCCTCGGGCCAGAGCGCTGCCGCTTCTTCGCCCAGACGCTCCACCCCCGGCCCCACGGGCGCGAGCTTGCCCTCGACCTCGCAAGAGGGGCAGGCCTCGGGCATCGGCTTGCTCTCACCGCATTGATGGCAGACGAGGCGTTTCAGGAACCGGTGTTCAACCATCCGCGCATCGCATTGGTCGCAGCCGATCTGCTCGCCACAGGCACGGCAAAGCGTGACCGGCGCATAGCCGCGGCGGTTGATGAAGAGCATCGCCTGTTCGCCGCGCGCCAGCCGCGCGTCGACCTCGCGCTTCATCTCGCCCGAAATCCATTTATCCCCCGGCAGCCCCGCCTGCCGCATGTCGATCGCGCCCATCTGCGGCATCACCGCCGGGCCGAAACGCGAGGTCAACTCCAGCCGCCGGTACTTCCCGGCCTCGGCATTGGCCCATGTCTCGAGGCTCGGCGTGGCGCTTGCGAGCACCACCTGCGCGCCGCAGATTGAGGCCCGCAGCACCGCCATGTCCCGCGCGTTGTAGAGCACGCCGTCTTCCTGCTTGTAGGAGGTGTCATGTTCCTCATCCACGACGATCAGCCCGAGGTTCTGGAACGGCAGGAACAGCGCCGAACGTGCGCCGATCACCAGTTGCGCATTGCCCTGCCCCACCATGCGCCAGATGCGGCGCCGCTCCGTCATGGTCACGCCCGAGTGCCATTCGGCGGGCTTGGCGCCGAAACGCTCTTCGACACGCTCCAAAAACTGTTCGGTGAGCGCGATCTCGGGCAGCAGCACCAGCGCCTGCCGCCCGGCCTGCACCGCCGCCGCCACGGCTTCGAGATAGACCTCCGTCTTGCCCGAACCGGTGACCCCGCGCAAAAGCGTGGTGCCGTAGGTCTCGGACTTGATCCCCTCGCGCAGCACTGCCGCCGCCTTGGCCTGATCCTCGGTCAGCGCCTTGCCCGGCAGCGAGGGATCGAGCGGGCGGAACGGCAGGTCGCGGGGGCTTTCCTCCTCGCGCACGGCGCCTTGGTCGACCAGCCCTTTCACGACCGAGGACGTCACCCCGGCCATCTCAGAAAGCTCCTTCAGCGTGAAAGCCAGATCGCCATATTCCTCCAGCACCGCCATGACCCGCTGGCGCGCATCGGTCATGCGCGACGGCACGCCCTCACCGGCCCGGTAGATTTTGCGCATCGAGGGCGGATCGCCCAGCCCCGGCGCACGGGTTGCCAACCGCAGCATGGCGGGCAGCGGGGTCAGCGTATAGGCTGCGGACCGTAGCAGAAACTCGCGCATCTCCTCGCGCATCGGCGGCGCGTCGAGCACCCGGATCACATGGCGCACCTTGTTGATGTCGTAATCCCCAGCCCCCGGCCCCCAGACCACACCCATCACCTTGCGCGGCCCCAGCGGCACCTCGACAAAGGCCCCTGCATGGCAACCGCCCTCGGGCGCGCGATAATCCAGCGCGCGGCCCAAAGGCTGGGTGGTCATCACCGACAACAACTCACCATGGTGGTAGAATTCAGCCATACCTGCTGCATGCTCCGTGTCGCTTGGGGGAATTGAGGCTTTAAGCATCGCAGATCATGCGGTAAAGCCAAGGCAACGAATTGACCCGATAGCGATCACATTCCAACCCGGAAGGAAAGCCCATGAAATTCTTCGTAGATACAGCCGAGATCGACGCCATCGCCGAACTCAACGACCTTGGCATGGTTGACGGCGTGACCACCAACCCCTCCCTGATCCTGAAATCGGGCCGCAACATCCTTGAAGTCACCAAAGAGATTTGTGACCTCGTCGATGGCCCCGTCTCCGCCGAAGTCGTGGCGCTGGAAGCCGACGCGATGATCGCCGAGGGCCGCAAACTGGCCGAGATCGCCGACAACATCACCATCAAACTGCCGCTGACATGGGACGGGCTGAAAGCCTGTAAGGTTCTGTCGGGCGAAGGTCACATGATCAACGTAACACTCTGCTTCTCGGCGAACCAAGCGCTGATCGCGGCCAAGGCGGGCGCGACTTTCATCTCGCCCTTCATCGGGCGTCTCGACGACATCAACCTCGATGGCATGGACCTGATCCAAGACATCCGCACCATCTATGACAACTACGGTTTCGAGACGCAGATCCTCGCCGCCTCCATCCGCAGCGTGAACCACATTCTGGACGCCGCACGCATCGGTGCCGACGTGATGACCGCGCCGCCAGAGGTGATCAAGAAACTGGCCGCGCATCCGCTGACCGACAAGGGGCTGGAGCAGTTCATGGCCGATTGGAAAAAGACCGGTCAGAACATCCTCTGATCCGGCCTTAACGCGCGAACATCAAACCCCTTCCGCCCGTGGCGGAGGGGGTTTTTCTTTGCCTTAGGCCGCACTCCCTTCGACCGTCAGGTGATCGCCCGACCACAGGCCCGGACGCACCTCGGCCTCGGCCGCGCCTGCGCGGATGCGGCGGCATTGCCCCACGGGGATCGCCGGGGCTTGCAAGACCAGATCCATGCCCTGCGCCGCCGTCTGGGGCGGCAGGGCCGCATGCATCCCGTCCAATGCCACCGACACATCGCAGGGCAGATAGACGCTCGCCCCGCCCACGCCGGTATCCTCTTGCCATGGGGTCAGCGGCGCGCCGACGGCGCCGACACAGCAGACGGCGGTTTGCAATTCGATCGCCCGCGCCCGCGCACAGCTGAACACACGGTTATAGCCGGTGATCATATCGGTCTTGGCGGGAATGATCACCAGATCGAGGTTCAGCTCCCCCAGTTTTGACCAGAGCGCGGTATATTCCGCATCAAGACAGATCGCGATGACACAGCGCAAACCGTTCCACTCGAACAGGTTGATCCCCGTGCCCGCGATGGTCACGCCGCTGGCGCCATTCGCCTCAAGCGGGGTCAGGCTCAGCTTGTTCTGCACTTGCAGCCCGCCATCGGGGGTTAGAAACCACGCTTGATTAAGGTAACCTTCGGGTGCATCGACCGAAGGGAAGGCCACGGGAAAGGTGCCGGGCAGCAGGGCCACGCCGGCTTGCTCAACCATGCGCCGCATCGGGTCGAGCGCCAGCGTGGCGGTCTGCGCGAGCCAGCCAAGCTGCTCTTCCGCAGGTAAGTCGGCGGGGGCGAAACTCAGCCACTGCGCGCAGCAGAACTCGGGCATCACCAAAAGCTGCGCCTCGCGCGCGGCGGCCTGCTGCAACCGCGTCTCGACACTGGCGAGCCAGCTTTGCAGCGAGTCCGGCGCGACCTGAAGGTTGGCGGCCCAAAGATCGACAGAGACATGTTCCATGTAAGATTTCCTCTCCCGGCAAAGACCTGTTCCACCGCATCCGGGGATATGCGGCAGGCTTCGATCAGCTACGCGCGGCCCTACGGCTGAAATCCGCGCGTCGACCGGGGCTAACACGTCTGCGCCGCTTTTGTTCCGCCGGGCTTCGTTCTACATCCCGGCTTGACGCAATGCGGCAACAAAGATCGCAGGCGGCAGCACCCGTGACCAATTGGGGGCAGATCTTGACGCCCCAGCATGCTATGACACCGCAAATCAAAAAGAGACGCCCATGAGCAGCAGCCCCAAAATCGACGACGCCCTGCGGGAGGCGATCATCTCAGCGCCTGACGTCATTCTTGACGACAGCGACGTGATGCAGGCGCTGATCGCGGCCAATGAAAAGGCCATGGGCGGCAATATCGTCGATCTGCGCGGCATCGCGATGGAGCGGCTGGAAACCCGTCTTGACCGGCTGGAGGACACCCACCGCAGCGTGATCGCGGCGGCCTATGAGAACCTCGCCGGGACCAACCAGATCCACCGTGCCATCCTGCGCATGCTCGACCCGGTGGAGTTCGAGACCTTCCTGCGCAACCTCGGCGGCGAAGTGGCCGATATCCTGCGCGTCGATGCGGTGCGGCTGGTGTTGGAATCTACTCAGAACGACAATGACCCGGCGGTGCAGCGCTTGGGCGATGTGCTCAGCGTGGCCGAACCGGGGTTCATCGACGACTACCTGAGCCAAGGGCGCGGCGGCATGGTGCGGCAGGTGACCCTGCGCGCGCTGCAAGATGGGTCCGAAGCGCTTTATGGCAGCAAGGCGGGGTGGATCCGCTCGGAAGCCTGTCTCAAGCTTGATTTCGGCCCCGGTCGGCTGCCCGGCCTGTTGGTCATGGGCGCCGAAGACCCGCATATGTTCGGCCCGCAACAGGGCACCGATCTGCTCACCTTCTTTACCGGCGTGCTGGAGCGATCCATGCGCCGCTGGCTGTCTTGAGCGAGAAGGCAAATCCGCTGCTGATCAGCCCCGCCGCGCGGGACGCGCTTCAGACGTGGTTGGAACACCAAAGCGCGCTCAAGGATGCGGCCGAAAATACGATCATCGCCTACCGGGGCGATGTGACCGAATTTCTTACCTTCATGACGCTGCATAAGGGCGACACCCAAGGTCTGGGGGCGTTGGCGAAAATCACCATCAGCGATATGCGCGCATGGATGGCCAGCACCCGCAGCGGCGGGGCGGGGTCACGCTCTGTCGCGCGCAAACTCTCGGCGGTGAAAGCCTTTTACCGCTGGCTGGCCGAGCGGGAGGGGTTCGAGCCCACTGCGGTCCTCCTCGCCCGGTCGCCCAAGTTCACCAAGAAACTGCCCCGCCCGCTGGCCGAAGACGCCGCCCGCGCGCTGATCGACTGTGTCGAGACCCAAGCCCGCGCGCCATGGGTCGCGGCGCGTGACGTGGCGGTGCTGACCCTGCTCTGGGGCTGCGGACTGCGGATTTCCGAAGCGCTGGCGCTGAAAGGCGGCGATGCGCCCCTGCCCGCCAGCCTGCGCATCCTTGGCAAAGGCGGGAAGGAACGGGTCGTGCCGGTCTTGCCCGCCGCCCGCGCCGCGGTCGCAGACTACCGCGCCCTCTGCCCGCACCCGCGTGAGGCGCAGGCCCCGCTGTTCCGCGCCATCCGCGGCGGTGGTTTGGGCGCGCGCGCCGTGGCGCAGGTGATGGCCGATGCGCGGATGCAACTGGGCCTGCCCGCCAGCGCCACGCCCCACGCCATGCGCCACAGCTTTGCCACCCATCTGCTCGACGCGGGCGGTGATCTGCGCGCCATTCAGGAGCTTCTGGGCCATGCCTCCCTCTCGACCACGCAGGCCTATACCGCCGTCGATACCGCGCGGCTGATGGAGGTCTATAACAACGCCCATCCCAAGGCGGGCCGCTGAGCCCCTTGCACCCCGCGCGTCAATCGCCATATTGGCCCCAAGCGAGGACGACCTCCCCCATTTGGGCAGCCACTCGGGACGACCCGACCAATACCGGGACCACCCCATGCGCAGCACCGCAGACCGCATCCGCCACGCCCTTAGTTTTGAGATCATCGCCCTGCTGATCGTCACCCCCGCCAGTGCTTGGCTCTTTGACAAGCCCATCGGCCATATCGGCGTCGTCGCCGTGGTCAGCGCCAGCATCGCGACGGGGTGGAACTATCTCTACAACCTCGGCTTCGACCACGCCCTGCGCCGGTTGCGCGGCACGGTGAAAAAGACGGTGCCGATCCGCGTGCTTCATGCCGTGAGTTTCGAGATCGGGCTGCTCTTCGTGCTCTTGCCCTTCATCGCGTGGTATCTAGAGATTTCTCTGCGCGAAGCCTTCTTGATCGACGTGTCCCTGGCGGTGTTTTACCTGATCTACGCCTTCGTGTTTAACTGGATCTACGACGTGCTCTTCCCCGTCTCGGAACCCGCAAACGCGTCTTAATCTGCCCTGAGGCGGCGAACGAATTCCGCCGCCGCTTCCGCCGGATCACGCGCCCCATCGGCCACGGCATCGCTGAGCCGCGTCAGATCGTCCTTGGCCTGCGGGGTCTCAAGCTGCGCCAAAAGCCGCTGCTTCACGTCCTGCTCAAACCAATAGCGCGCCTGTGCGGCGCGGGTGCGGTCCCAGAACCCGTTTTCGCGGCGCCAGTCGGTCAGTTCCTGCAAGGCGGCCCAAGTCTCCTCTAGCCCGTTTTCTTCCAGCGCAGAGACGGCGGTGGCACGCGGAAAGCCCTCGGGGTCTTGCGGGCGCTTGCGCAACAGGCGCAGGGCACCGGCATAGTCAGCGCGGGTGCGCGCGGCGGTGGATTTCAGATCGCCGTCGGCCTTGTTGATGACGATAAGGTCGGCAATCTCCATGATGCCGCGTTTCACGCCCTGCAACTCGTCCCCGCCAGCGGGGGCCAGAAGCAGCACGAAGGCATCCGACATCTCGGCCACGACAGTCTCCGACTGGCCCACGCCCACGGTCTCGATCAGCACCACGTCAAAGCCCGCCGCCTCGCAGAGCCGCACCGCCTCGCGCGAGCGGCGCGCGACGCCGCCCAGGTGGGTCTGGCTGGGCGAAGGGCGGATGAAGGCATTGGGGTCGCGGCTCAGCCGGTCCATCCGCGTCTTGTCGCCGAGGATCGAGCCGCCGGTGCGCGCCGAACTGGGGTCCACCGCAAGCACCGCCACGCGTTTGCCCTGCCCGGTCAGCATCATGCCGAAGCTTTCGATGAAGGTGGATTTGCCCACACCGGGCGTGCCCGAAAGCCCGATGCGCAGCGCCTGCCGGTCGGTGGGCAGCTTCGCCAACAGCTCCGCCGCCGCCGCGCGGTGATCGGCGCGGCCCGATTCCACCAAGGTGATCGCCCGTGCCAATGCGCGGCGCTCTCCTGCTATGATGCCTTCGGCCAATGTCTCGATATCCATGGGGCAACTTTTGCGGGGGCGGCGTGGAATTGTCCATCCCCACCCTTGGCGCGGCGACGGCTTTGCCCGATAACCGCGCCATGTCCAACGCTGATTTCGCCCTGCCCATCGACGCCGTTCTGCCGGATGTGATCGCCGCCCTGCGCAACACGGGCCGCGTCGTGCTGCAAGCGCCCCCCGGCGCGGGCAAGACGACGCGGGTGCCGCTGGCGATGCTGGAGGCCGGGCTGACCCAAGGCCGCATCCTGATGCTGGAGCCGCGCCGCCTTGCCGCCCGCGCTGCCGCTGCGCGCATGGCCCAAAGCCTCGGCGAGGAGACCGGCCAGACCGTGGGTTTTCGCGTACGCGGCGCCTCGGCGGTGTCCAAGGCCACGCGCATCGAAGTAGTCACCGAGGGTATTCTGACCCGCATGTTGCAGGACAACCCCGACCTGCCGGGCGTCGGCGCGGTGATCTTCGACGAATTTCACGAACGCTCGCTCAACGCCGATCTTGGCCTCGCGCTGGCGCTCGAAGTCGCGGGCGCGCTGCGCGACGACCTGATGCTGGTGGCCATGTCCGCCACGCTCGACGCCGCCCCGGTGGCCGCGCTGATGGAGGCGCCGATCGTGACCTCCGAGGGGCGCAGTTTCGAGGTTGAACCGCGCTGGCTCGACAAGCCCATGGGCAAACAACGGCTAGAGAACGCCGTGGCTGACCTCACGCTGAAGGCGCTTTCGGAATCGCCCGGCTCCGCGCTGGTCTTCCTGCCCGGCGAGGGGGAGATTCGCCGGGTCGAGGCGCTTTTGCGCCCCGCCCTGCCAGCAGATTGCACCCTCGCCCCGCTTTTTGGCGCGCTTGATTTCAAGGCGCAGCAGGCCGCCATCGCGCCCGCGCCCTCGGGCCGCAAGGTCGTGCTGGCGACCTCCATCGCCGAGACCTCCCTGACCATCGAAGGCATCCGCATTGTCGTCGACGCGGGCCGCGCGCGGCGCGCGCTCTTCGATCCCGCCTCGGGCATGTCCCGGCTGGTGACCGAGCGGGTGACCCGCGCCGAGGCGACGCAGCGCGCGGGCCGGGCCGGGCGGCTTGATACCGGGGTGGCCTACAAGCTCTGGACCCGGGGCGAAGAAGGGGCGCTGGCGGCCTTTCCCCCGGCCGAGATCGAGGCTGGCGACCTCACCGGTTTCGCCTTGGAACTGGCGCTCTGGGGCGCGCAGGCGAGCGATCTGAGCTTCGTCACCCCGCCCCACGCAGGCCGTCTGGCCGAGGCGCAATCGGTGCTCCAGATGCTGGGCGCGCTGGACGCTGCGGGGCGCATCACCGAACATGGCCGCACCTTGGCAAAACTCCCCCTGCACCCACGATTGGCGCATATGGTGGCCCGCGGCGGCCCTCGCGCGCCGATTCTGGCGGCCCTTCTGGCCGAGCGTGACCCGATGCGCGGCGCACCCGTCGACCTTGCGCAGCGGATGGACGCGCTGGCCGGCAAACGCACTGCCACGCCGCCCCATGCGCCCACGCTAGCGCGCATCAAGGCCGAGGCGAAACGCCTTGCACGCGGCGCGAAGGGCGACGGGCCGGACTCCTTGGGCGTGCTGGCGGCCCTCGCCTACCCCGACCGCGTCGGGCTGCGCCGCAAGGGCGAGGCACCGCGTTATGTGCTCTCGGGCGGCAAGGGCGCGGTGCTGCCAGAGGCCGACCCGATGGCGGGCGCGCGGCTCTTGGTGGCCACGGACCTCGACGGCGACCCGCGCGAGGCGCGCATCCGGCAGGCGGCGCTGATCTCGGACGCCGAGCTGCGCGCTACCTTCGCCGATCAAATCCGCTGGCAGGATGTCTGCCTATGGTCGCGCCGTGAGGGGCGTGTGCTGACCCGCAAGCAAGAGGTCTTTGGCGCGCTGGTTCTAGAGGACCGCACATGGCCCGATGCGCCCGCCGATGCAGTGGCAGTCGCGATGCTGGACGGGGTGCGGCAATTGGGGCTGAACCCCGGCAAGACGGCGGCGCTGTTTCTGGCCCGCGCCCGGCTGATGCCCGCGCCCTTCCCCGATTTCACCGAAGCGCATCTGATGGAGACGCTGGAAGACTGGCTGCTGCCGCATCTCACGGGCGTGCGCAGCAGCGCCGATTGGAAAGGGTTCGACATCACCCCGGCGCTCAAAGCCCGGCTGAGTTGGGAGCAGCAACAAGAGTTGGACCGCTCGGCCCCTGCCCATTTTGAAACCCCGCTCGGGCGGCGCGTGGCCATCGACTACAGCGGAGAGACCCCCGGCATCGCGCTGCGTTTGCAAGAGATGTTCGGCGTAACACGGCACCCGACGGTGGGCGGTCAGCCATTGCAGGTCACCCTGCTGTCGCCTGCACAGCGCCCGGTGCAGGTCACGATGGATATCCCCGGCTTTTGGGCAAGCTCCTATGCCGATGTGCGAAAGGACATGCGCGGGCGGTATCCGCGTCACCCGTGGCCCGACGACCCCACGGTGGCGGACCCGACCCTGCGCGCCAAACCGCGCGGCACCTGACAAGACAACGCGCGCCGAAAGCGGCGCGCGATCCGTTCGGGTGAGACGTACCTGTTAAGCCGCGACGAACTTCAACGAGACGCCGTTGATGCAATGCCGCTTGCCCGTGGGCTCTGGCCCGTCATCAAAGATATGGCCCAGATGGCTGCCGCAGCGGTCGCAATGCACCTCGGTCCGGCGCATGAAGAAACTGTTGTCGGCCATGGTCTCGACCGCATTGTCGAGCGGCTGATAAAAGCTCGGCCAGCCGGTGCCGCTTTTGAACTTGGTCGCCGCATCATAAAGCGGCTGATCACAGCCCTTGCAGATGAAGGTGCCGGGGCGTTTCTCGTCGTTCAGCGGGCTGGTAAAGGCGCGCTCCGTGTCGCCTTCGCGCATGACCGCATATTCCAGATCGCTCAGCATCGCGCGCCACTCGGCCTCGCTGCGGGTAACCTCGAAGTCGCCCTCGACATAGGCCGCCGATGCCCCGCGCGCGCCCAACCCGATGGCGGTGGCGCCCAGAAAGGTCGATGTCAGAAAATGACGTCTGTTCATGGTGTTACTCCTCGCGTTCGGATGGGATGGCGGCGGGCCAGCATGGGGGTACTGGCCCGGCCACATCATGCAGGTTGCCTATTACTTGGGCACCAGCACGCTGTTTACAACGTGGATCACCCCGTTGGACTGGTTCACATCTGCGATAGTCACGCGCGAGGCATTGCCGCTTTCGTCGATGATATAGACGTTGCGGCCCTTCACCTGCGCCGACAGCGCATCGCCGGAGACGGCGTTGAAGTGGTAGAACCCATCGCTGGAGGCGCGGGCCTTGGCGGCGATGTCGGCGGCGGACCATTTACCGGCCACCACATGGGCGGTCAGCACTTTGGTCAGCATGTCCTTGTTCTCGGGCTTGAGCAGGGTCTCGACAGTGCCCGCAGGCAGCGCGTCAAAGGCGGAGTTGACCGGGGCGAAAACGGTGAACGGCCCTTCGGAGGCCAGCGTGTCGACCAGACCGGCGGCCTTCACGGCGGCGACCAGCGTGGTGTGATCGGCGGAGTTCACGGCGTTTTCGACGATGTTCTTATTCTCGAACATGGGCGCGCCGCCCACTTCGGGATTGGCGGCGATGGCACCGGTGGCCAGCAGAGCGGCAGTGGCGGTGGCGGCGGCGAATGTCTTGAGCGTCTTCATTGGGTTTCCTCCCTTGAATGCCCCCCGTTGTGGGCGGCGATACTGGACCCACGGGGCAGACGTGAGAGGAGTTTCAGAATGGTTCAGAAAATTCGCAACAAAGTTATAACGCGTTGTAAGGGGGGTGAAAAATGAAACGCCCTGCTCGGTCAAAGCAGGGCGTTTCGGGGTTTAGAGCTCCGCCACAGCACCAGCGGCCATGACCTCCCCGGTGGGGACACCGCCGGGTGCGCCGCCGGGCGGCTCATCGGTGATGGCCAGCGTGATCTGCGCCGCCTCGGGCGCCAGATCGGCGGGCAAGGCCACGCGGTTGACCTCCCCCTCAGGCAGCACGCCCAAAGAGATCGGCGCGCGGTCCGGCAGGATTGCCCAAAGCTCTAACACGCGACCCGCGGGCGCGTCGCCCGAGACACGGCGCAGCGCGATATCGCCGCGCGACATATCCATGACGGCCAGCAATTCCAGCGCGCTGTCCTCGGCGGCCATGCGGGTGGCATAGACCTCTGCCGGGGGCCGCATCTGCGGCTCGCGCAGCATCGGCAGGGCAAGGAAGGCCACAGTGGCCAGTGCTGCCACCGAAACCCCCTGCCACAGCCAGAGCCGCTGCAACAGCGGTACCTGCCGCGCGGGGAAAAGCCGCGCCATCAGCGCGCGGCGCAGCTTCGCGGGCGGGGCGACGGGGGCGATATCGTCGGTCATCGCCACGAAACGCTCCTGCCAATCGGCCACGCTGCGGGCAAATTCACGGTCTTGCATCAGGCGGGCGCGTGCCGCGGCACGGTCTTCGCCTTCCAAAAGGCCCAAGGCCATTTCGGCGGCCAGCAGATCGTCGTCTTCGGGCGGGGTGATGGGGGTGTCGCTCATACGCTCATACACTCCCGCAGGGCCATCAAACCGCGGCGCAGCCAAGTGCGCATGGTATTGAGCGGCACGTTGAAACGTTGCGCCAGATCGGCATAGCTGTCGCCGTCGAGGTAGGCGCCCCGCACCGCCGCACCGCGATCCGCTTCGAGATCATCCAGACAATTGGTCAGGCGCTTGGCCTCTGACGCGGCCACGGCGGATTGTTCGGGGCTCGGTCCCGGCGCGGCAAGCTCCAACCCCGGCGTGTCGATGTCCTGATGGCCCTTACGGGTGGCGCGCAAACGGTCGATCGCGGTATTGCGCGCAATGGTGATCAGCCACGTCATCGGCGACAGACCATTGGCCTGATAGCGGTCGGAATTATTCCAGATTTTGACGAAACTGTCCTGCATGGCATCCTCTGCTGCGGCGCGTGTATCCAACACACGCAGGCAGACCCCGAATAGTTTCGCCGACACCCGATCATAAAGCGCCTCAAAGGCGGCACGATCCCCCAATGCGACCTGCGCAATCAGACGTTCAATCTCTTCACGGTCGCTGTCCAAGGGCCACTCCTTCGGGCGGTCATGTCTTTCGCGACACGTCGATCATGGTGCGACGGCCGCTGCAAAAGTCAACGATGCAATAGAAGCGCATCTTTCGAATGCCACCCTGCCCCATCCTTGGGCAGTCGCGCAACCCATCGCGGGAAAACGAAAATTCGCGCCACCGTTCACAGAGATTGCAGGCTTTGAAAGCTTAGGCTACCCACGATTCAGAGGGGAATGCGCAAAGGGAGACTGTGCATGCAAAACGCGCTTGAGACATCCTATGACGTGGTGATCGTGGGCGGGGCCATCTATGGCTCGGCTTTGGCTTGGTGGTTGACCAACACGCCGGGGTTCGACGGCGAGGTGCTGGTGGTCGAGCGTGATCCAACCTATGAATTCGCCTCGACCAGCCATACGAATTCCTGCATCCGCCAGCAGTTCAGCGCCCCCGTGAACATCCAGATTTCGCAATTCGGGGCCGAGTTCATCAAAAACTTCCGCCACTTCATGCATGACGATCCCGAGGTGCCGGAACTGGCGCTGCAAAGCTTTGGCTACCTCTATCTTGCCGACACGCCCGAGTTTGCCCAGACCCTGCGCGAGGCGCAGGGCATCCAGACCTCCATGGGCGCCCATACCCAGCATATGACCAAGGATGAGATCGCCGCGCGCTATCCCTTCTACATGCTCGACGATGTGATCGCTGCCAATCACAATACGGTGAATGAGGGCTATTTCGACGGCGGCACGATGTTCGACTGGTTCAAACGCATGGCCAAGCGCCGCGGCGTGACCTTTGTGCATGACGAGGTGACCGGCATGGTGCTGAACCCCGCGGGCAGTGCGGTGGATGCGGTGACGCTGAAGTCCGGCGCGACGGTCTCCTGCGGGACGGTGGTCAATGCCTCTGGCCCTCGCGCGGCGGCGACGGCGCAGATGGCCGGGATCACCCTGCCCGTGGTGCCGCGCAAACGCTACACCTTCATCTTTGACGCCGCCGAGCCGCTGGAAATGGACCTGCCGCTGACCATCGACCCCAGCGGCGTGCATATGCGCCAAGAGGGCAAATATTACATGGCCGGCTGCCCGCCAGAGGATGACTATGACGCGGCCTATGATGATTTCACCTTCGTCCATTCGATCTGGGAAGAGAAGGTCTGGCCCATCATCGCTACCCGCGTTCCGGCCTTTGAGCGGGTCAAGGTGATCAACGAATGGGTCGGCCACTACGCCTATAACACCGTCGACCAGAACGCGATTCTGGGTCGGCACGACAAGGTCGCGAACTTCGTCTTCATGAACGGCTTTTCCGGCCACGGCTTGCAACAGGCCCCCGCCATCGGGCGCGGCACGGCAGAGTTGATCACCCATGGCGGCTACCGCACGCTCGACCTAACCCCGCTAGACTACGCGCGGATCGTGCGTTCCGAGAAATTCGTCGAAAGGGCTGTGATATGAAATTGCGCGAGAACAGCTTCCTCACGGCCATTCGCGCCGGTCAAAAGCAGCTTGGCCTCTGGGTCTCCCTCTCCAACGGTTATGCCGCCGAGGTGGTGGCCCATGCGGGCTATGACTGGGTGATGCTGGATATGGAGCATGCGCCCAGCGACATGGCCTCAGCCCTCGGGCAGCTACAGGCGTTCTCGGGCAGTGAGACCACGGCAATGGTGCGGCCCGACTGGAACGATGCGGTCAAGGTCAAACGGCTGATGGACCTCGGCGCGCCGGGCCTGCTGTTTCCCATGGTGCAGACCCCTGATGAGGCCCGCGCCGCCGTGGCCGCCTGCCGCTACCCGCCGCGCGGTATCCGGGGGGTGGCCGGGCTGAACCGCGCCAATCAATTTGGCCGGGTCGCGGATTACAACGCCGAGGTCGAGAATCAGACCGCCATCCTGATCCAGCTTGAAACCCGCGCCGCCGTCGAAAACGCCGCCGCCTTTGCCGAGGTTGAGGGGATCGACGGCATCTTCTTTGGCCCCGCCGATATCGCCGCCGACATGGGCCATCTGGGCCAGACCCTGCACCCCGAGGTCTGGGAGGTCATCCGCCCCGCGGCCAAACTCTTGATGGACAAGGGCATTCCCGTGGGCACGCTGGTCACCGACCCCGATTTCGCCGCCCAACTGCTGAACGAAGGCTTCACCTTTGTCGCCTGCGGCACGGATGTGGGCCTTTTGGCCCAAGGGGCCGATGCGCTGCGCGCGAAGGTGCGCGACAAGATTTCTGAGACGTGAAAGGAAGATGTTATGAAATTTAAGAAACTGGTCCTGACGGGCGCCGCCGGGCGCCTCGGCTCCTACCTGCGTGAGCCGCTAGCCGGCATGTGTGAGGAACTGGTCAGCTCCGACATCGCCGAGGACATTGGCAAGCTTTACGACGGTGAGCGTTATCAAAAGGCCGATCTGGCGGAATACGACCAAGTCGCGGCCCTGATGGAGGGCGCCGACATGGTGGTGCATTTCGGGGCCATCGTGGACGAAAAACCCTTTATGGAACTGCTCGGCCCGAACTTCGTCGGCTCTTACAACGTATGGGAAGCGGCCTATCAGGCGGGCGCACGGCGCGTCGTCTATGCCTCGTCGATCCATGCGGTGGGGATGCACAAAAAGGCCGATTTCATCGGCATCGATGCGCCTCACAAGCCCGACACTTTCTACGGCCTCGCCAAATGCTTCACCGAAGACCTCGGCTCCATGTATTGGGACAAACGCCAACTTGAATCCGTACATCTGCGCATCCTCAGCGCGGCACAGGTCAACAACTCCCGCGCGCTCGGCTCTTGGCTCAGCTATGACGACCTGATCCAACTGGTGACCCGCGCGGTGGACACGCCCTCGGTCGGATTCTCGGTGATCTACGGCGTGTCGAACAACGACCGCGCCCCGGTGGACAACTCGAAAGCCTCCTTCCTCGGCTACCGGCCTAAGGACAATGCCGAGCAATTCGCCGAAAAAGTGCTGGCCGAGGAAGGCCCCGTGGACATCACCGACCCCGGCCAGATGTGCCACGGCGGCCCCTTCGCCAAGGTCGATCTGGGCGAAAGCGGCATCGCGCAGATGACCATCGTCGACGACAAGAAAGAGACCTAAGCGGCCAAACGAAAGGGACCGTCATGAAACTGCAAGACCTCGATATCATCGTGACGGCCCCGCCCGCCCCCGGCTGGGGCGGGCGCTATTGGATATTGGTCAAGGTGACCACCGACGCCGGCGTAACCGGCTGGGGCGAATGCTATGCCGCCAGCGTCGGGCCCGACGCGATGCGCGCGGTGATCGAAGATGTCTTTGCCCGTCATATGCAGGGCGAAAACCCCGAGAATATCGAGTTGATGTTCCGCCGTGCCTATTCCGCAGGCTTCACCCAGCGGCCAGACCTGACCGTGATGGGCGCGTTTTCGGGGCTTGAGATCGCCTGTTGGGACATCTTGGGCAAGGACCGTGACCGCCCGGTGCATGCGCTGATCGGCGGGCGCACCAATGACCGGGTGCGCGGCTATACCTACCTCTACCCCCTGCCGCATCACAGCATGGCGGATTTCTGGACCTCGCCCGAGATGGCGGCGGAATCGGCGGCGGATTGCGTGGCGCGCGGCTATACGGCGGTGAAATTCGACCCCGCTGGCCCCTATACGCTGCGCGGCGGGCATATGCCTGCAATGTCGGACATCAGCACCTCAGCGGCGTTCTGCAAGGCCATCCGAGAGGCGGTGGGCGACCGCGCCGACCTGCTGTTTGGCACTCACGGGCAATTCACCACCGCGGGCGCAATCCGGCTGGGCCAAGCGATCGAACCCTATAGCCCGCTGTGGTACGAAGAGCCGATCCCGCCAGACGCGCCTGAGCAGATGGCCAAGGTCGCGCGCGGCGTGCGCGTCCCTGTGGCCACGGGCGAGCGGCTGACCACCAAGGCCGAGTTCGCGCCGCTGTTGCGGGCGGGCGCGGCGGAGATCCTGCAACCGGCCCTTGGCCGTGTGGGCGGCATCGCGGAGGCCAAGAAGATCGCCACCATGGCCGAGGTGTACAACGCGCAAGTGGCGCCGCATCTCTATGCCGGGTCGGTGGAATGGGCCGCGAATGTGCAGCTTGCCACCGCGATCCCGAACATCCTGATGTGCGAATGTATTGAGACGCCATTTCATGACCAATTGATCAAAGGGTCGATCCGGGTGGAGGACGGCTTCATCACCGCCCCCAAAGCGCCCGGTCTGGGGATCGAAGTTGATGAGGAACTCGCCCGCGCGCATCCCTATACCGGCGACGGGCTGCATCTGGAGATGCGCGAAGAGCCTTGCGACTATGTGAACGGGAATAATTTTCAGGGCGGTGCGCCAGCGGATAGCCACTAGGCGCGCGTACCCGGCCCGGATTCAAGCCGCAGGCGCCGGGCCATCGCCTGCCCGCCCCCCCCCCCGGGTCGGCGCTGGCCCTCAGCTACCCCAACAGCTTCCGCGCCGCCGCGACGATCCCCTCGCGTGAGGGCAGCGTCGCCGCATAGGCCGGACCCGTTGCGATGAAACTGTCCTCCGCCGTCAGCCGCGCGAAACGCTTCACACCGCGCTCGGCCATCAGCGCCATCAGCGCCTCCGCCTGCCCGCCAGTGCGGCGGCATTCGTCGACGATCAGCACAGGCCGATCCCCGATGGCCGCAATCAGCGCCTGCTCCGGCATGGGGGCCAACCAACGCAGGTCGATCACCCGCACATCGACGCCCGCCTCTGCCAAATCCCGCGCCGCCTGCTGGCTCAGATAATGCCCGTTGCCATAGCTCACGATCGCCAGATCCGCGCCCTCGCCCGTGACGCCGACCTCGCCCAGTCCGATCCGCCGGTCCGGCGCCGGATAGCTGCGCATCCAGCCGCCATCCCCGGCCTCCATCAAATCGCGCATTGGGTAGAGCGCGATGGGCTCGACAAAGACCACAACGCGCTGCTCCTCCCGCGCCAAACGGTGCGCCTCCCGCAGCATCATCGCCGCGTCGTCCCCCGCCGAGGGGCAGGCGATGATAATGCCGGGAATGTCGCGCAGCACGGCCAGCGAATTGTCGTTATGGAAATGCCCGCCGAACCCTTTCTGATAGCCCAGCCCCGCGATGCGCAGCACCATCGGGTTGCTCCACTGCCCGTCCGAGAAGAAGGGCAAAGTCGCCGCCTCGCCGCGCAGCTGGTCCTCGGCATTGTGCAGATAGGCGAGGAACTGGATCTCCGGCATCGGCACGAAACCATTGTGCGCCATCCCGATGGCAAGGCCCAGAATGCTCTGCTCGTCCAGCAGCGTGTCGATCACCCGCCCCGGGCCGAAACGGTTCTGCAACTTCTGCGTGACGCCGTAGACCCCACCCTTGCGGCCCACGTCCTCGCCCATCAGCATGGTCTCGGGATGGGACAGCATCAGGTCGTGCAGCGCCCAGTTGATCAGCCGCGACATGGGCTGGGGGTTATCCATCTGCCCCATGTCGCTGCCAAAGGTCTCGGCCCGCGCCTCGGCGCTCGGCCCGTTGCTGGGCGCGCAGTCGCGCTTGGGCGGCACGAGGCTCGCCATGACGTCCGACGCCGCCTTCAGCCGGGGGCGTTTCACCACCTCGTCAGCCGCCTTCGCGACCGCCTCTTGCGTATCGCGGTAAATCGCCAGCGCTTCCTCGGCAGACGCCCCAGCCTCCACCAGCAGCCGCGCGGAATGCAGCAGCGGATCGTTGGCCTCATCCGCCTCCACCTCGGCGCGGGGCAGATAGGAGGTCGCCACATCCGCCCCGGCATGGCCATAGAGCCGCACCGTGCGCAGGTGCAGGAAAGCCGGCTTACGGTGCACGCGCACGTAATCCGCCGCCTCCTTCGCCGCCGCATAGGCCGCGTGAAGATCAAGCCCGTCGCCCTCGAAATACTTCAGCCCCGGTCGGGCAGACATCGACGCCTTGATCCAGCCCGTCGGCGTCTTGGTCGAGATGCCGATGCCGTTGTCCTCACAGACAAACAGCAGCGGCAGCGGCACGCCCTGCACGGCGGTCCAGCAGGCGGCGTTGATCGCGCCCTGCGCGGTGGAGTGATTGGCCGAGGCGTCGCCGAAACTGCACATGGCGATGCCGTCGCGCGGCAGGATCGCGTGCTCGGGCCGGTGCCGCCGCGCCATGCCGATGGAATGCGCCGCCCCCACCGCCTTGGGCAGATGGCTGGCGATGGTCGAGGTCTGCGGCGGGATCATCAGTGGGCGCGAGCCCAAGACCTTGTGCCGCCCGCCGCTGGTCGGATCCTCCGCCGAACAGGCAAAACTAAGCAGCATGTCGCGCATCATGTCCTGCCCGCCCGCCTGATCGGCCCGGGCGATCTGGAAGGCCGCATCGCGGTAATGCAGGAAAGCGATGTCATCGACGCGCAGCGCCGCCGCCACCGCTGCCATCCCCTCGTGGCCGGAGGAACCGATGGTGTAGAACCCCTGCCCCTCCTTCTGCATGACGCGGCTTTGCAGGTCGAGCGCCCGGCTCAGCACCTGCGCGCGGTAGAGCTGCTCCAACTGGTCGCGCTCCAGCGCCTTTTCGGAATGGGTGGAATCGGGAAAATCCCCCGCCGCAACGCGACGGAGGAAGTTCTCATGAACGATGGCAACGCGGTCCATGGGGCCTCTTGAAATAGAAATTAATCGCCCTCGGCGAAAGCATGTCGGCCAGAAAGAAAGGCGCCGCCCCTCTTTCTGGCCATAAGTATTTTGGATGGCTGGGGGAGGTTCCCCCGATGCCGGTGTTTAGAAGAACGCCTGCAGGCCGGTCTGGGCGCGGCCCAGGATCAGCGCGTGCACGTCATGGGTGCCCTCATAGGTGTTCACCGTCTCAAGGTTCATCATGTGGCGGATCACTTGGAATTCGCCCGAGATGCCGTTGCCGCCGTGCATGTCACGCGACATGCGCGCCACGTCGAGCGCCTTGCCGCAGTTGTTGCGCTTGACGATAGAGATCATCTCGGGCGCGGCGTTGGCGGCATCCATCAGACGGCCCACTTGCAGCGAGCCCTGAAGGCCGAGCGAGATTTCGGTCATCATGTCCGCGAGTTTCTTCTGGAACAGCTGCGTTTGCGCCAGCGGCTTGTTGAACTGCTTGCGGTCCAGCCCGTATTGCAGCGCGGCGTGCCAGCAGAACTCGGCGGCACCCATCGCGCCCCAAGAAATGCCGTAGCGGGCGCGGTTGAGGCAGCCGAAGGGGCCTTTCAGACCCTGCACATTCGGCAGCAGCGCATTTTCGCCGACTTCAACACCGTCCATCACGATCTCACCGGTGATCGAGGCGCGCAAGCTGAGCTTGTTGCCGACCTTGGGCGCGCTCAGACCCTTCATGCCTTTTTCCAGCACGAAGCCGCGGATTTTGCCGTCATGCGCCTCGGACTTGGCCCAGACCACAAAGACATCGGCGATGGGGGAGTTCGAGATCCACATCTTGGAGCCGGTCAGCTTGTAGCCCGTGTCGGTCTTCACGGCGCGGGTCTTCATGCCCGCGGGGTCGGAACCCGCATCGGGCTCGGTCAGGCCAAAGCAGCCGATCCATTCGCCCGAGCAGAGCTTGGGCAGGTACTTCTGGCGCTGCTCTTCGGAGCCATAGGCATAGATGGGGTACATGACGAGGCTCGCCTGAACCGACATCATCGAGCGGTAGCCGCTGTCGACACGCTCAACCTCACGCGCGACGAGACCGTAGGACACATAGCTGCCGCCGAGACCGCCGTATTCCTCGGGGATGGTGACGCCGAGAAGGCCCATCTCGCCCATCTCGCGGAAGATCTCGGGGTCGGTCTTTTCCTCGGCAAAGGCTTCGATAACACGCGGTTGCAGCTTTTCCTGCGCATAGGCGCGGGCGGAATC
The DNA here is from genome assembly GCF_029285915.1 of Sulfitobacter sp. M85. Classification (NCBI taxonomy): domain Bacteria; kingdom Pseudomonadati; phylum Pseudomonadota; class Alphaproteobacteria; order Rhodobacterales; family Roseobacteraceae; genus Sulfitobacter; species Sulfitobacter sp. M85. The sequence continues at coordinate 198,706 of NZ_JABECQ010000002.1, read as the reverse complement.
GCGGATCATGCGCTCGTCTTCGGTCAATTGGCTGTCGAGGCGGAAGGGATCCTGCCAATCGAAGGTACCAAGATCGGGTTTGTCCTTGGCGCGCAGCTTGGGGGCGTCAGCGGTCATGATGCATCCTTTCGGGTGATGTGATTTGCGGCAGTATTGCAAATCGGCGGCGCGAACTCTATCGCTGCTTTGTCCTGAGTTCATGAGAAAAAGTCATATGATCGCGCCGCGCCGCTTCCTGCCTTCGATCTCGGCTCTGCTGTCTTTTGAGGCGGTCGTGCGGCTGGGCACCGCCACGGCGGCGGCGCAGGAATTGAACCTCACGCAGAGCGCGGTGAGCCGTCAGATCAAGACGCTGGAGGAACAGCTGGGCGTGACGCTGATGATCCGGCAGGGCCGCCGTCTGACCCCGACGCAGGCCGGGTTGGATTATGTAACGCAGGTGCGCGACATCCTGAACCGGCTGGCGCAGGCCTCGGTCTCGGCCCGGACGAACCCTACGGGGGGCACGCTTAATCTGGCGATCCTGCCTGCCTTCGGGATGCATTGGCTGGCCCCGCGCCTGCGCGATTTCGCGCGTGACCACCCGGAGGTGACGGTGAACCTATCGACTCGGCTGCGGCCCTTCGCCTTTGCGGGCAGCCGATTCGACGCCGCCATTCATTTCGGTCATGAAGATTGGCTCGGCGTGCGCTACCTGCCGCTTTTGCCGGAAACGGTGGTGGCGGTCTGCGCGCCCGATCTGCTGCCCGCACCCTTGGAGGATGCACGCGACGTGCGCCATCTGCCGCTGCTTCATCTGGAGACCCGCCCGCGCGGATGGGCGCGCTGGCTGTCCTCGCTCGGCGTGACGGATGAGCCGCCCGGCGGCATGATGTTCGACCAATTCTCGACCATGGCGCAGGCGGCCATTCACGGGCTGGGGGTGGCGCTGCTGCCGACCTTCTTCGCCCGCCCCTACCTGCGCGACGGGCAATTGGTGCTGGCCGCTTCACCGACCACGCAAAGCATCGGGAACTACTACCTCGTCTGGCCCGACGACCGCGATGAGACGGCGGCGCTTGCGTCATTCCGCGGCTGGCTGGCCCAACAGGCGGAGCCTGCGACGGCGGGGTGAGCCGCGCAAGGCTGGCCCAAGTTATGCCGCATTTACCTTGTAAGAAACCGGCTAACCCGCCCGCATCGGGCGTTCCAAAGGAGCAGATGATGCTAAGTTCATACCGCAAAAGCACCGGCGCTCTGGCCCTTGCCCTGAGCCTCTGCGCCGCTGGCGCCATGGCCGAAAGCCGCAACGTGCTGATCGTCGACGGCGCCTACTTCCCATCGCTGTCCCATGTGCAGCCGGGCGATCAGGTGGTCTTTACCAACAACGCCACCGGCAGTCATACGATCACCGGCGAGGACGAGGCATGGACCAGCGGGCCGATCCCCGTGAACGGCAGCTACACGCTCGACATCACCGCACAGACCCCGACGCGTTTCAGCGGGCAGACTTTGGAAGAGCCTGCTTTCGAAGGGGCGATCAGCTTCGACTGAGCCCGCACCGGTTTCAGCCCTTCAAAGCCCCGCTTGCGACAGCGGGGCTTTGTCGTTTCAGCGCTTGACCTTATTGGGCAAAAACGCGGTCCATATCGGCGAAACCCTTGACCTCGATCGGATTGCCCGACGGGTCGCGGAAGAACATGGTCGCTTGCTCGCCCGGCTCCCCTTCGAAACGCAGCGAGGGTTCGATCACGAAGTCGACCTCTGCGCCCTTCAGCCGCTCCGCCAGCGCCTTCCAATCCTCCATCCGCAGGACGACGCCCAGATGCGGCATCGGCACCATATGCTCACCGACCTTGCCGGTGGCCTCTGTCTTGAAAGGCTCGCCCAGATGCATGGAGATCTGGTGGCCGAAGAAGGAATAATCGACCCAAGTTTCGGTCGAACGGCCTTCGGTGCAGCCCAGCACATATCCGTAGAAGGCGCGGGTCTCATCAAGGTCGCGGACGTTATAGGCAAGGTGGAAGGGGGTGAGCATAGCGGTCTCCTGTTTGGTTACCGCATGTGTATCCCTTGGCGGGAGAGGTGCAAGGGGCTGGCTTGCGGGGGGGGGGGGACGCGCAGCTTAGGCAACAGCCCGGAAACAAGGGCGTAGGCCCGGCTACTCGTAAACAAAAAGGGCGCGCCCCGCTGGACGCGCCCTCTCGCTAAGGCCCGAGACCCTTACTTCATCTTGATGCGGCCATCGGTGTAGGGCTTGTAGCTGCCGTTCTTCGCCAGATACTCCGCCGTCACATCCGCCAGATCGGGGCCGAAGTCATAGGCATTCTCGGCGTCCTTGAACATCGCATAGCCGTCGCCGCCATTGCGGACATAGTTGTTGGACACGGCGCCATAGGTCTTTTCGGGATCAATCGGTTCGTCACCCACCATCACATCGCTGATGCGGCTGCCGGGCTCGGCCTTGGGATCAAAGGTGTAGGACATGCCCGCCACCTGCGGGAAGCGGCCCGCGCCGTCTTCCAATTGGCTGACACCGTTCTCCAGCGCCTCGATCAAAGTCGCACCGCTGATCTGGAAGGTCGAGAGCGTGTTCTGGAACGGCAGCACGGTCAGCACTTCGCCCATGGTCACCTCGCCTGCGTCGATCGAGGCGCGCAGGCCGCCCGCGTTGGAGATCGCCACGTCGATACCTTGATCCTTCACCCGGTCCAGCATGGCGTCGGAGACAAGGTTGCCCATTGCGCATTCCTGCGCGCGGCAGACATCACGGCTGCCTTCGATGGTCTCCGAAGTCTCGGCCACGACCTTCTGGCGCAACTCCTCCAGCGGGGCGGCGCGTTCGGCAACCAGATCAACCGTGGCCTGATCCTCTTCGACAGAAGCGTCAAGCAGGATCGGATCGCCTGAGATCGAGGTCACCTCGCCCGCATCATCGAAGGTGACATTCACCTCGCCCAGATACTTGCTGTAGGCATAGGCCTGCACGATCGGCACGTCGTTGACCATGGTCGGATAAGCGCCCTCGGCCCGTTCCTCGCTGTTGCTCAGAAGCGTGTGGGAATGGCCGCCGACGATCAGGTCGACGCCGGTCAACTCCTCGGCCAGCCGCTTGTCGGCGGCAAGCCCCACATGTGTGAGCAGGATGATCTTGTTAACCCCGTCCTCGGTCAGCGCGTCGATCTCGGCCTGCGCCGCATCCGCTGCGGGGGAGAAGATCACCTCCGCCCCGGGCGAGGAGGTTTCGGGCGTATCTTCGGCAAGGACGGAAACGATGCCGATACGCTCTCCACCAACCTCAACCACGGTGGATTTGCCGATCTCGCCCTCCAGCCCCTCGACACCGCTCACGTCGATATTGGCCGAGAGCACCGGGAAATCGACCTGTGCCACGAAATCGGCCAGCCCCTCGGGGCCGTCGTCAAACTCGTGGTTGCCCACGGCCATCACGTCATAGTCGAGCTTTGACATGAACTCGGCCGCCATGTCGCCCTTGTAGCGCGTGTAGAAAAGCGAGCCTTGGAACCAGTCGCCTGCATCCAGCAGCAGGTGGTTCTCGCCCGCGCGTTCGCGTGCGGCTTCGATTGCGGTGACCATGCGCGCGACGCCGCCAAAGCATTTTCCCTCGGCGTTATCCTCGGCGCTGCAGGGGCCGTCATATTTGCTGATCGGCTCGAACCGGTCATGGAAATCATTGGTATGCAGAATGGTCAGATTATACTCGGCCGCCGCCATGCCGCTGGTCAAAGCCAGCGCAGCGGTCGCGGTCAGGAATCGTTTCATGATAGTTCCCCTGTTGCTTGTTATGCCGGTATCGTGGCGCGGGGTTTGGCCCGTGTCAAAGGTCATATGACCTGCCCTATGGTCACCCGCGGGTCTTGACCCCGCCCCGCCCGGCGGGCATCAGAAGCCATGCTGATTTTCAAGATATTCCGCGCAGACGAATGGGCTGCGCTGCGCAAGAACGGGGTCTCGGACGGGGCGCCGATCGATGTCACCGATGGCTATGTGCATTTCTCCACCGCCGAACAGGCGGCGGAAACCGCTGCCAAACATTTCAAGGGGGAGGACGGTCTCTTCCTGCTCGCGCTTGAGGCCGACGCTCTGGGCGATGCGCTGAAATGGGAACCCTCGCGCGGCGGTGCGCTTTTTCCCCATCTCTACCGCCCGCTCAAAATCGAAGACGTGGTCTGGGCGCAGCCCCTGCCGCTGGTGGATGGCGTGCATGAATTCCCCGCAGGATTGGGCGAGGCCAGCAAATGACGCCGCTCTTGGAAAAGCTGGGCCTGCAGGCGCTGCACCGGGTCGATCCCGAAGCGGCCCATAGTCTGGCGATCCGCGCGCTGCGGGCGGGGCTTGCGCCCGCGCCGGGGCCGCAGACTTCGGCGCGGCTGCACACCACGCTTGCCGGGCTGGACCTGCCGAACCCTGTCGGGTTGGCGGCGGGGTTTGACAAGAACGCCACTGCAATCGCCCCCCTCTCCCGCGCCGGGTTTGGCTTTGTCGAAGTGGGGGCCGCCACGCCCCTGCCCCAGCCCGGCAATCCGCGCCCGCGCCTGTTTCGCCTGACCGAAGACCGCGCCGCAATCAACCGCTTCGGCTTTAACAACGAGGGGATGGAGGCGATCTGCGCCCGGCTTTCACGCCGTGGCACGGGTGTGCCGGTGGGGTTGAACCTCGGCGCGAACAAGACCAGCAAGGACCGTGCTGCCGACTTTGCCCGCGTGATGACCGCCGCACGCAACCACGTCGATTTCGCGACGGTCAATGTCTCGTCCCCCAATACCGAAAAGCTGCGCGACCTTCAGGGCAAGGCGGCGCTGTCGGCCCTGCTCGAAGGGGTGATGGATGTGCGCGGCGCCACGCCGGTTTTCCTGAAAATCGCCCCCGATCTTAGCGAATCCGAGATTGAGGATGTCGCCGAGGTTGCCCAAAATTCGGGCGTTGCTGCCATCATCGCGACCAATACCACGCTTGACCGGACTGGCCTTGCCAGCGCCCATGCGGGCGAAGCGGGTGGTCTGTCCGGTGCGCCGCTGTTCGAACGCTCGACCCGCGTCTTGGCGCGGCTGGCGGGGCTGACGGATATTCCGCTGATCGGCGTCGGCGGGGTGTCGGACGCGCAGACCGCCTATGCCAAGATCTGCGCCGGGGCCTCTGCCCTGCAACTTTACACCGCGCTGGTCTTCGGCGGCCTCGGACTGGTGCGAGAGATCACCACCGGGCTGGATGCGCTCTTGGCTCGCGACGGTTTTGCCAGCGTGGCCGAGGCCGTGGGCAGCAAACGCGAGGACTGGCTATGATCACCCTATGGCATAACCCGCGCTGTTCGAAATCGCGGCAGACGCTGGCGCTGATCGAAGCGGCGGGGGTGGAAGTAACACTCCGCCGCTACCTCGAAGACGCGCCGACACGGGATGAGATCATCGCCGCCCGCGACGCCCTTGGCCTGCCTGCGATCAAGATGATGCGGACAGGCGAGACGCTGTTCAAAGAGTTGGGCCTGACCAAGGACAGCCCCGAAGAGGCTCTGATCGACGCCATGGCCGCCCATCCGATCCTGATCGAGCGCCCCATCGCCTTTAGCACTGGCCGCGCAGTGATCGGCCGCCCGCCCGAAGCGGTGCAGGCGCTGCTCTAGCCCGCCGCGCGCTCCAACGCCGGATAGCGCAGCGCCAAGGTGATGCCGCGCACCACGAAGGACACCAGAAGCGATATCCAAAGCCCGTGATTGCCCAGGCTTGGCACCAATGCCAGCGCGGTCACGGCATAGATCAGAAACGACACAAGCATCATATTGCGCATGTCGCGCGACCGCGTGGCGCCGATGAAAATACCGTCGAACATATAGGCCGCACAGCCCAGCAGCGGCGCCGCGACCATATAGGGCAGATAGACCCGGGCGAGCTCTTGCACCTGCGGGGCCTTGGCCATCAGGTCGATAATCGCGCCACCGCTGACGGCAAAGACCACCGCCAACAGCAGGCTGACCAACAGCGCCCAAGCGGAGGTCAGCACCGCCCCGCGCCGCAGCACATCGCGCTGCCCCGCGCCGTAGGCCCGGCCAATGATCGCCTCGGCGGCGAAGGCGAAACCGTCCAGCCCGTAGGAGGTGATCATCAGGAATTGCAGCAGCACCTGATTGGCCGCCAAGGTCACATCGCCCAAGCCCGACCCCATGAAGAGGAAGGAGACAAAGATCGCCTGCAACAAAAGCGAGCGGATCAGGATATCGGTGTTCACCTGCATCATGCGCGTCCAGCGAGGCCCGTCAAAGACCTGCGCCCAATCGCGCCACGCCACCCCTGCGAAAGCCGCGCGGCAGAACCACAGGCCCAAGGCCGCCCCGCTCCACTCTGCAAGGAAGGTGGCGATGGCGACGCCTTCGACACCCCAACCGAGGCCCAGCACAAACCACAGGTCCAGCAGGATATTCAGCCCGTTCATCCAGACCTGCAACACCAGCACGGCGCGGCTGCGCTCCTGCGCGATGAGCCAGCCGGTGATCGCATAGATCGAGATCGCGGCGGGGGCAGACCAGATGCGGATCGCCATATATTGCCGCGCCAGCCCCTCGACCTCGGGCGATCCGGGGGCGATCTGGAACGAGGCCCAGAAAAGCGGCCATTGCAGCGCCATCAAGGCCAGCCCCGCCCCCGCGCCGATCAAAAGCCCGCGCGTCAGCAGCGCGGCGACCTCGCCCTCTTCGCCATTGCCCGCCGCCTGCGCGGTCAGCCCCACGGTACCCATCCGCAGAAAGCCGAAAATCCAGTAAAGCGCCGAGAGGATGATCGCCCCCAGCCCCACCGCGCCGATGGGGGCGGCGGCGCCCATCTGCCCCACCACCCCGGTGTCGACCGCGCCGAGGATCGGCACGGTGGCGTTGGAGATGACAATGGGAACCGCGATCTTGAGCACACGGCGGTGGGTCACCACATCCCGCGCCGCCAGCGTACCACGCTCAACCGCGCGCACCTCTGCCTCGGTCAGCGGCTCTGTCTCTGATTGCGGCTCAGCCACGCCGTTGCGGCATCAGGAAATGGCCCGTGGCCTGCGCGAAAATACGGCTGCGGTTGTCCTGCCATGCCTCGACATGGACGCTGGCATAGCGCCGCCCCGAGCGGTTGATACGCGCCCGCGCATAGGCATCGCGCGGCAGGCCCGACCGCAGGTAATCCACGGTGAAATCGATCGTCTTGGGCAGCCGCGGCAAGTGGTCGGCATCCAGATTGTCCAGATCGAGCGCGCCGCTTTCCATATCTTCCCAGATCAGCCCCCAGCTGAGGGTGATGATCGCGGTCGCCTCAAGAAAGGCCGCCGTGGCCCCGCCATGCAGGGCGGGCAGGATCGGGTTGCCGATCAGTTGCTCGGAAAACGGCATGATGCCGGTTAGCTCATCGCCACGGCGCTCGAACTCGATGCCCAGAAAACGGATATAGGGCACGCCTTCGACCATGGCGCGCAGCACCCCGTCGCGGCGTTGTTTGATGACCTGAACTGGCTCCGGCTTGCGACGTGTGGTCATGTGTGCCCCTCCACGGTGAAAGTGCCGGTTGCCGTGGCGACAAGGTTGTCGGCGTCCTCATCCGTCGTCGTGGCCCGCACGAAGGCCACCGAACGGGTGACGTGATAGCAGGTCGCGCGGGTGATGATCGTCTGCCCCGGTGTGGCGGCACGCAGATATTCGATCCGCAGGTCCATCGTGGCAGTGGCCGCCGGGTTGCTGGGGTGGCTCATCACCGCAGCGCCGCAACAGGTGTCCATCAGCGCCGAGACCGCCCCGCCGCTGATCACCCCGGTCTGCGGGTCACCGATCAACTTGTCGTCATAGGGCATGGTGATCACGGCAGAGCCATCGCCCAACTCCTGCAACTCCATCCCCAGAGCCAAGGAATGGGGCAGCGCCTGAATGAACTGTCGCGCCAGCTTTAATTTGTCGGACATGCAACCCAACCCTCTGCCTCTGGTTTTGTCCTTTATCAGGGCGAGATAGCCAAAGGGCAAGACCGCCTGTTGCGCATCCCCGCGCGTGACCATAGTTTGCCGGAAGGGAGAAGATGCTTTGGACGATGAACGCCTGACATTCAAAGAGATGTGCGCGGCTTTTGACGTGACGCCACGCACGTTGCGCTATTACGAGTATATCGAATTGCTGCAACCGCACCGCGAGGGGCGCTCGCGTTTCTATGGCCCACGCGAACGGGCGCGGATGAAGCTGATCCTGCGCGGCCGCAAGTTTGGCTTCGCGTTGGAGGACATCCGCCAGTGGCTGTTGATCTACGAAAAAGAGGGGACCGAGGCGCAGATGCGCACTTGGGTCACCATGGCCGATGGGCAGTTGGAAGAACTGGCCGAGCAGCGCCGCCAGTTGGACGAAGCCATGGCGGAATTGCAAAAGCTGCGCGACGACACCGCCGCGGCCATCGCCTCGGACAAGGGCTGAGCGGCTGGCTGAGCGGCGGGCTCAGCGGCTGTTGCGCTGCGCCAACTGCCCGATAAGCATCTGCAAATCCGCCGTGATGCGGATGAGATCGGACACCACATCCGCGCTCGCGTCTCCGGCCAGATCGAATGCGCCGTTTTCGATGGTCTCGGACGCGCCTTTCAGCTCTGCAACCACGCGCGCGCGCGTTTCTGCCACGGAACCGTTTTTAGCCCCGCTACCTGTCTGCTCTTGTTTTTCTGACATGCCTGGTGCCTCTTTAGGTCGAGCGCCCGCACCTACAGCCCCCACGACGTGGGGTCATGTCACGCAGTCACGCGACAGCGACGCGAGGTCAACCTTGCCCTAGGGCGCGCCCTCTTTCGGGCGGCGCAGCAGCCCCGCCCCCAGCCCGCGAATGGCCGCGGTCGTGCGGTCATTCACCTCAAGCTTGGAGAAAATCCGCCGCACGATCGTATCGACCGTATGAGGCGAAATCCCAAGTATCTCGGCAATGACCCCATTGCTCTTGCCGGTTGCGATCCACTCCAACACCTCGACCTCGCGCGGGGACAGGCCGAAATCCCGCGGCGATTGGCTTTCGGCCAAGACGCAATAGCGCAGATGCGCGATCTGGGCGGCGCTGAGAAGTTTGTACAACGCCTCCGGCGACAGACGCGCCTGTTTGGCGGCAAACCCCAGTCCTACCACGGCGGAATCCCTGCCCGGGCCATGCACCCTAAGCGAAATGCCGTCATTCGGGTAGCGCCGCATCAATCCTTTCATATAGAGGCCTTCCGCAGAGGTAAGCCGCGCCGTGCGGGCCACATCCGACCAGTAAATCGGCATCACCTGTTGCCGGGCCAGCGCCTCCACCGGGCTTGCGCGCAGCTTCTCTATGTCCAGAAACTGCGAATGCCACTGCGGTCCATCTGTCCCACTGCTGTCGAACTGATAGAGGATCGCAGGCGCGCCGGGGCTGTCCCCGTGATAGCTGACCAGATCAATTCCAAGACCTTGATAATAGGCAAGACCGCAGGCCAGAAGCCGCGCCGCGGAGGTGGCGTTCTGCGCGCAGTGAACCAATCCGTCCAGCGTCTTCGGCCCGCTTTGTTCGAGGTTTGCCATCTCCCACCCGTTTTGCTGCCCAGCGCCATGGCGGCGGCGCACGCCCATCATCCTTTCAAACCTAAAGGAAATTACACTGCGCATAAAGTGACGCAACGTATCACTTACGTCAACGTCAACTCCCATTGTATCAGAAATGCCAGCCCCCAACTGAAGTCATGAAACGACGATTGGAGAGTGATGAGATGACCGCCGACACGCTGACCATTCGCCAGATGTGCGACGCTTTCGAAGTGACCCCCCGCACCCTGCGGTTCTACGAAGCGAAAGAGCTGCTCTTCCCATTGCGCGAGGGCCAGAAACGCCTATTCACCAAAAGCGATCGCGCCCGGCTCAAGCTGATCCTGCGTGGCAAGCGCTTTGGCTTCAGCCTCGAAGAAATCCGCCAGCTGCTCGACCTTTATCATATGGGCGACCAGCAGCAGACGCAGATCGCTGCCGCCTATGAGATCGCCCGCGCCCGTCTGGCCGACCTCGAGTCGCGCCGCGAAGAGCTGAACGAGGCCATCGAAGACCTCAAGGACCAGTTGAAATGGGGGGAAAAGATGATCGCCTCCATGAACCAACCCCGCCGCGCCGCCGAATAACCCCGGCGACGCCGCCCCTCACATCCATAAAAAGACGACCCGGAGAGCAAAGATGCCCAGTTACACAGCCCCCACCAAAGACCTGCAATTCGTTCTGCACGACGTGCTGAAGGTGACCGAAAGCAAGACCCCCGGCTATGATGAGCTGGAGCCCGATTTCACCTCCGCCATCCTCGAAGAGGCGGGCAAGCTCACCTCCGAAGTGCTCGCCCCGCTGAACGTCGTGGGCGACAAGGAAGGCTGCCGTTTGGAAAACGGCGTCGTCTACACGCCCAAAGGTTTCAAGGAAGCCTTTGAAAAGGTGAAAGAAGGCGGCTGGGCCGGCCTCGACATGCCCGAAGCCTATGGCGGGCAGAACATGCCCTACGTCCTCGGCACCGCCGTGGGCGAGATGTTCTCCGCCGCGAACCAAGCTTTCACCATGTATCAAGGTCTGACCCACGGCGCGGCCTCCGCGATCCTCGCCCATGGCACCGACGCGCAGAAAGACACCTACCTGCCCAAGATGGTCTCGTGCGAATGGACCGGCACCATGAACCTGACCGAGCCGCATTGCGGCACCGATCTGGGCCTGATGCGCACCAAAGCCGCCCCGCAGGACGACGGCAGCTATAAAATCTCCGGCCAGAAGATCTTCATCTCCTCAGGCGAGCATGACATGGCCGACAACATCATCCATCTGGTGCTGGCCAAGATCGAAGGCGGCCCCGAGGGCATCAAGGGCGTATCGCTCTTCATCGTGCCGAAGTTCATGGTGAACGAAGACGGCTCCTTGGGGGAGCGTAACGGCGTCTCCGTCGGCTCCATCGAAGAGAAAATGGGCATCCACGGCAACTCGACCTGCGTGATGAACTACGACGGCGCCACCGGCTATCTGCTGGGGACCGAACACAAGGGCATGCGCGCCATGTTCACTATGATGAACGAAGCCCGCGTCGGCGTCGGCATGCAGGGTCTGGCACAGGCCGAAGTGGCCTATCAAAACGCGCTGGAATACGCCAAGGACCGCCTGCAAGGTCGTGCCGTCACCGGTGCCGTCGCCCCCGAAAAGCCCGCCGACCCGCTGATCGTGCACCCCGACATCCGCCGTTCGCTGATGGACCAGAAAAGCTTTGTCGAAGCCGCCCGTGCCTTCATCCTCTGGGGGGCCACGATGATCGACGCGGCGCACCGCGCCGAGGATAAGGACGCCGATGGCCTCGTCTCGCTGCTCACCCCGGTCATCAAGGGCTTCCTCACGGACCAAGGCTACGACATGACCGTGAAGGCGCAGCAGGTCTACGGCGGCCACGGCTATATCGAGGAATGGGGCATGTCCCAATTCACCCGTGACGCCCGCATCGCACAGATCTACGAAGGCGCCAATGGCGTGCAGGCGCTTGACCTCGTGGGCCGCAAACTGGCGCAGGACGGCGGCAAGCACGTCATGGCCTTCTTCGACCTCGTAAAGGGCTTCATCAAGGACAACGCGGGCCAAGACGCCGAATTCGACGCGGCATTTCTTGAGCCCCTGAAGGCGGCCAGCAAGGACCTGCAATCGGCGGGCATGTACTTCATGCAGAACGGCATGAAGAACCCCAACAACGCGCTCGCCGGGTCCAATGACTTCATGCATATGTTCGGTCATGTCTGCCTTGGCCTGATGTGGGCCAAGATGGGTCTGGCGGCGAAAGAAGCATTGAAGAACGGCAGCGGCGACGCCACCTTCTACGAGACCAAGCTGGCCACCGGCCGCTACTATATGGCGCGCCAACTGCCCGCCACGGCCTTGCACCTGACCCGCATCCAATCGGGCGCGGATACGGTCATGGCGCTGGAGGCCGCAAACTTCTAAAACGGGGGGTGGGGGCAAGCCCCCCACCCTGCCCAACACCCGGAGAGACCATGCCCAAACGCTTCCGCCTGACCCGCCGCTTCCCCGTCGCCATGACCGAGGAGGGCTACCGCAGGCTAAAGAAGTTCAGCACCGACGCAGGTCTTGATGAGGGGGAAGCGCTGTCGTTCCTGTTCGAGAATTTCAACTCGGTCATGAACGAGGAAAACCTGATCGCGCGGCTGCGCCTGTTCAACGCCGAACTGGACGCCCGCAAACGCTGAACCCTTGGGGAGGGGGCCAGAAGATGCAGACCAAAACATCCAGCTGGATGACCGAAGAACACCAGATGATCGCCGACATGACGGCGCAGTTCATCAACACCGAATGGGCGCCGCATTTCGAGAAATGGCGCAAACAGGGCCAGATGGACCGCGACACATGGGCACAGGCCGGAGAGCTCGGCCTGCTCTGCCCCTCGGTGCCCGAAGAATACGGCGGCGCTGGTGGCGACTTCGGCCATGAGGCCGCGATCCTCATCGAAGGCTCCCGCGCCAACCTCGCCTCCTGGGGTCACGGCATCCACTCCGGCATCGTGGCGCATTACATCCTCGCCTATGGCACCGAGGACCAGAAAAAACGCTGGCTGCCCAAGATGGTCTCGGGCGAGTTGGTCGGCGCGCTGGCGATGACCGAACCCTCCACCGGCTCGGACGTGCAGCGCATCAAGACCAAGGCGATCCGCGAGGGCAATGCCTACCGCCTGTCGGGTCAGAAAACCTTCATCACCAACGGCCAGCACGCCAACCTGATCATCGTGGCGGCCAAGACCGACCCCAAGGAAGGCTCCAAGGGCGTCAGCCTCGTCGTCGTGGAAACCGACAAGGCCGAAGGTTTCCAGCGCGGCCGCAACCTCGACAAGATCGGCCTGCATGCCGCCGACACTTCCGAGCTCTTCTTCGACAATGTCGAGATCCCGCCTGAGAACATCCTCGGCCAAGACGAGGGCCAGGGCTTCTACCAGATGATGCAGCAACTGCCGCAGGAACGCTTGATCATCGGCTGCGGCGCGGTGGGCGCCATGGAAGGCGCAGTGGCGCGCACGGTACAATACTGCAAGGAACGCGAGGCTTTCGGCGGCCCGCTGACCCAGTTCCAGAACACCCGCTTCCAACTCGCCGAGGTCAAAACCAAGACCGCGGTGGCCCGCGCCTTCCTCGACGAATGTATCGCGGAACACCTGCGCGGCGAGCTCAGCGTCGATAAGGCGGCAATGCAGAAATACTGGCTCACCGACACTCAAGGCGAGGTGCTGGATGTCTGCTTGCAGATGCACGGCGGCTACGGCTTCATGCAGGAATATGCCGTGGGCGAAATGTGGGCCGATGCGCGGGTGCAGCGCATTTACGGCGGCACCAATGAGATCATGAAGGAACTGATCGCGCGCAACCTCTAGCCGTGCGCGGGTTGAAACTCCGGCGCAGAGGTATTTGAAAAAGGATGAAGATAAGGCGCCCCCTGCCCCCTTCATCCTTTCACAAATACCTTCCGACATTTCAGCGGGCGCCGAAAGAAGAGGAGGAATGACAGGTGACCATACAGCTTTATTGCTTTGGCGAATCGGGCAACGCCTACAAGGCGGCGCTTGCGCTCGAATTGTCCGGGCTCGACTGGGAGCCGGTGAAGGTGGACTTCTTCGGTGGCCAGACGCGCCAGCCCGACTACCGCGCGCAGATCAACAACATGGGCGAGGCGCCGGTGATGATCGACGGCGATCTGCGGCTTACCCAATCGGGCGTGATTCAGGATTACGTCGCGGAAAAGACGGGCAAATTCGGCGGCCGCGACGCGACGGAACGGCGCGAAATCCTGCGGTGGGTGCTATGGGACAACCACAAGCTTAGCTCCGTTGCCGGGATGACCCGTTTTCTGATGAACTTCCTGCCCGAAGACAAACGGCCCGCCGAGGTCATCGCCTTTAATCAAGGCCGGCTCAAGGCGGCCTATAGCGTGCTGAACGACCATCTCGACGGCCGCGCCTGGATCGTGGGCGACGACATCACCAACGCGGACCTCAGCTGCTGCGGGTATCTTTATTACCCCGAGCCTTTCGGTTTCGACCGCAGCGACTGGCCCCATATCGACGCGTGGCTTACGCGTCTGAGCGAAACACCGGGCTGGAAAGCCCCCTATGATTTGATGCCCGGCAGCCCTGCTGACCGCGCCTGACCCGGAGGACATGACATGACCCAAGACGTTTACATCTACGACGCCCTGCGCACCCCGCGCGGCAAGGGCCGCAAGGACGGCGCCCTGCACGAGGTGACCTCGCTGCGGCTTTCCGCCCAGACCCTGAACGCCGTGAAGGAGCGCAACAACCTCGAAGGCCATGCCGTCGAGGACGTGATCTGGGGCAACGTCACCCAGGTGATGGAACAGGGCGGCTGCCTGGCCCGCTCGGCGGTGCTGGCCTCGGACCTTGATGAGCGCATCCCGGGTCTGGCCATCAACCGTTTCTGCGCGTCGGGCATGGAAGCGGTGAACCTCGCCGCGAACCAAGTCAAAGGCGGCGCGGGCAACGGCTATATCGCCGGTGGTGTCGAGATGATGGGCCGCGTGGCCATGGGCAGCGATGGGGCGGCCATCGCCGTGGACCCGACGCTGGCGATGGAGAAATACTTCGTGCCCCAAGGCATCTCGGCGGACATCATCGCCACCGAGTTCGGCTTTTCGCGCGACGAGGCCGACCAACTGGCCATGCAGTCCCAGCAGCGCGCCGCGCGGGCCTGGGAAGAGGGCCGCTTCGACAAGTCCGTCATCACCGTGCGTGACCAGAACGGCCTCGCGATCCTCGACCGCGACGAATACATGCGCCCGCAGACCGATATGCAGAGCCTTGGCGGCTTGAACCCCGCCTTTCAGCAGATGGGCGAGGTCATGCCCGGCTTCGACAAGGTCGCGCTGATGAAATACCCGCATCTTGAGCGGATCAACCACATCCACCACGCGGGCAACTCGTCGGGCATCGTCGACGGCGCCGCCGCCGTGCTGATCGGTAACAAGGAGTTTGGCGAGCAGCATGGGCTGAAGCCCCGCGCCCGCATCCGCGCCACCGCCAAGATCGGCACCGATCCCACCATCATGCTGACCGGCCCGGTGCCGGTGACCGAGAAAATCCTCAAGGACAACGGCATGACCATCGGCGACATCGATCTGTTCGAGGTCAATGAGGCCTTCGCCGCCGTGGTGCTGCGCTTCATGCAGGCCTTCGACGTGGATGACAGCAAGGTCAACGTGAACGGCGGCGGCATCGCCATGGGGCACCCCCTGGGCGCCACCGGTGCCATGATCATCGGCATCCTGCTTGATGAGATGGAGCGCGCCGACAAGGAAGTGGGGCTGGCCACGCTCTGCATCGCGTCCGGCATGGGTGCCGCCACCATCATCGAGCGCGTGTGAGCCGCGAAGGGAGCAAAAGAATGACCGATTTCACCATGAACAAGGATGCCGAGGGCATCGCCACCATCACCTGGGACGTGCCGGGCAAGAGCATGAACGTCATGTCCTTCGACGGCCTGCGCGATCTGGAAAAGCATATCGACGACGCGCTGGCCGATGAAGCCGTCAAAGGCATCGTCATCACCTCCGGCAAGGAAGGCTCCTTTGCCGGGGGCATGGACCTGAACCTGCTGGCGAAGATGAAGGAAGACGCAGGCGACGATCCGGCCAAGGGGCTTTTCGAGGGCACGATGCAGATGCACGCCCTGCTGCGCAAGATCGAGCGCGCGGGCATGGACCCCAAGACCAACAAGGGCGGCAAGCCCGTGGCCTGCGTGATCCCCGGCACCGCCGCGGGCATCGGGCTGGAACTGCCACTGGCCACGCATCGCACCTTTGCCGCCGACAACCCCAAGGCGCGCATCGGCCTGCCGGAGATCCTCGTGGGCATCTTCCCGGGTGCGGGCGGCACCACGCGAATGGTGCGCAAGCTCGGCGCCATGGCGGCCTCGCCCTTCCTTCTGGAAGGCAAGATGGTTGCTCCCGCCGCCGCGCAGAAGGCCGGGATCATCGACGAGGTCAGCGAAGACCCGATGGCCGCAGCCCGCGACTGGGTGCTGAACGCCAAGGACGCCGATCTGGTCAAGCCGTGGGATGCCAAGGGCTACAAGATGCCCGGCGGCGCGCCTTACCACCCGGCGGGCTTCATGACCTTCGTCGGCGCCAACGCCATGGTCAACGGCAAGACCCAGGGCGTCTATCCGGCGGCCAAGGCGCTCTTGTCGGCGGTTTACGAAGGCGCGCTCGTGCCTTTCGACACCGCACTGAAGGTCGAGGCGCGCTGGTTCACCAACGTGCTGATGAATCCGTCGTCGGGCAACATGATCCGCTCGCTCTTCCTCAACAAGGAAGCGCTGGAGAAAGGCGCCGTGCGGCCCGAAGGCGTGCTGGACCAGCGCGTGAAGAAGCTGGGCGTTCTGGGCGCGGGCATGATGGGTGCCGGCATCACGCTGGTCTCGGCGCAGGCCGGGATCGAGGTGGTGCTGATCGACCAGACGCAGGAGGCCGCGGACCGCGGCAAGGCCTATACCGAGGGCTATTTCGACAAGGGCATCGCCCGTAAGAAAGCCACGCCCGAGAAGAAGGCCAAGGTGCTCGATCTGATCACCGCCACCACCGATCTGGAGGCGCTGAAAGGCTGCGACCTGATCATCGAAGCGGTCTTCGAGGACCCGAAGGTGAAGGCCGAGATGACCCAGAAGGTCGAAGCCGTGATCCCCGAAGATTGCATCTTTGCCTCCAACACCTCGACCTTGCCGATCACCGATCTGGCCAAAGCGTCGAGCCGCGATGAGCAGTTCATCGGCATCCACTTCTTCTCGCCCGTCGAGAAGATGCTGCTGGTGGAGATCATCAAGGGCCAAGAGACCGGTGACCGGGCCGTGGCGAAAGCGCTCGACTACGTGCGCCAGATCCGCAAGACCCCGATCGTGGTCAATGACGCGCGCTTCTTCTATGCCAACCGCTGCATCATTCCCTATATCAACGAGGGTGTGCGCATGGTGCAGGAGGGTGTCGAGCCGGCGCTGATCGAGAATGCGGCCAAGCTGGTCGGCATGCCCTTGGGCCCGCTGCAGCTGATGGACGAGACCTCGATCGATCTGGGCGCGAAGATCGCCCGGGCGACCAAGGCGGCGATGGGCGATGCCTATCCGAACGACGACATCGACCCGCTGGTGTTCTGGATGGAGGAAGAAGGCCGTCTGGGCCGCAAGGCCAACGCCGGTTTCTACAGCTACGACGCCAAGGGCAAGCGCGAGGGTCTGTGGCAGGGCATGGGGGACAAGTACCCCGTGGCCGACGAGCAGCCCGAGTTGATCGAGGTGCAGCACCGCTTGCTGTTCTCGCAGACGCTGGAAGCCGTGCGCGCGCTGGAGGAAGGTGTCTTGATGGACATCCGCGAGGGCGACGTTGGCGCGATCCTCGGCTGGGGTTTCGCGCCCTGGTCCGGCGGTCCGCTGAGCTGGCTCGACATGATCGGCGCGCCTTATGCGGCGGAGCGTTGTGACGAGTTGACCGAGAAATACGGTGAGCGCTTTGCCTGCCCGGATCTGCTGCGCGATATGGCGCAGAAGAACCAGAGTTTCTACGGACGGTTCAACCCGGACGCCAAAGCGGCGTGAGGGGGAGAGGGGCGCTTCGGCGCCCCTTTTTATTTGACGCTCCTGCTGCCACCCGGCCCGGAATCAAGCCGCAGGCGCCGGGCCATTGCCTGCCCGTCCCCCGGGTAGGCGATTTGGTGAGGCTGAGCGTGACCCCGCGAGGGCACATCACGGTTGAACCATAAAGTGGCAACAACACTGCGCGGGTCGCCAACCCACGGGCAGGCGCTGGCCCTAGTGCTCTTGGTAAACGTAACCGAACCGCGCGATGTCCTCGGCGCAGATCTCCGACACCAAATCGCGCAACTCGGGCGTATAGGCCGCCTGCCCCTCCGAGGCATTCACCCGCGGCAAGTCCAATTCAAACCCAAGATGCTCAAACAATGGCGCCGCATCCTGCGCAAAATGCTCCAGCCGAATATAAAGATCGCAACGCTCCCGCCCCGCCGCATCCTGCATATACCGCCGCGCAGGCCATGCGCGCAGACTGGCTTGCGTCTGCGGATGCCGCAGGAACCCGGCGAAATCCGTCGCCTTCGCCAAAGCCACCGCCGGATGATCGAACCCCTGCCCCCGCAGCCAGCGATAGTAGCTCGCCACCCGATCCCACGGGTTGCGCACCAGCGTGAAGCAGAACAGATCGTCCAATTCCTCAGCGCGCACCAGCCCATCGATGTCCGCCAGTGTCGAGTGCTTCCACAGCCGCCCCGCCGCCTGCGCGCCCTGCACCCGCCGCCGCCGCTTGCGCGCTTTCGGCGTATCGCCCAGCATCACATCGTCTTTCATCGCGCGATCTTCAAGCGCCAGCGCTAGTGAGGTGCCCCCGGTCTTGGGGATATGAACGAAGACGTAACGCCGACCGCGACTGATGATCACTCCACCGCCTCCGGCGCGCGCAGGGTCGAAGGCTCATCGCTGCGTAGGGCGATCACCGCCCCGGCCAGTGCGATCAACGCCATGCCCGCGAATCCCAAGGGCGGCACCTCTTGATCCCAAAGGATATAGGCCCAGAAACTGGCGAAGATCAGCAGCGAGTACTCGAAAATCGCCACATGCCCGGCCTCTCCCAGTTGGTAGCCGCGCACCAGAAAGCCGATGCCGATGAGCGAGCCCACCGCCTGCACCGCGATCCAGAACCACATCGCGCCGTCGAGCGGGCCCCATGTGCGGCTGACGAAACCTTCGGCCCCCGCCACCTCCGCCCCCGGCAGGACCAAGACACCGATGCCGCCCATAACAGCCAACATGCCGAAGAAGCCTGCGGTCATCACCATCGTGCTCTCCCCCTCGCACCACGCCCGCGTCGCCACGGCACCGATGGCATAGAGCGCCCCGGCCAGCAGCGGGAGGAAGGCCACGGGGTCAAGATCGCTCGGGTCCGGGCGGATCACCATCAAGGCCCCGGCAAAGCCCACGGCCACGGCCCCCCACCGCCACGGGCCGACGCGTTTGCCCTGAAACAGGGCCGAGATCATCAGCACGAAAAGCGGCGAGGTGAACAGCCCGGCCACCACCACCCCGATGGGCAGAAAAGCCAGACAGCCGAAATAGATCAACATCGCCCCGGCCTGAAACAGGCTGCGCCCGGCCACGGCCCAGAACCGCCGCGGGCGCAAAATGCCGAAACCCAAGGCCGCGAGCACCATCAGGATCGCCACCGCCATAAGCCCGCGCAGGAAGTGAAACTGCCAGAGCGACCCGCGCTCGGTGATGAAGGGGACGAAATTGTCCGTCAGCCCCAAAGCCGCCATACCGCTTACCGCGCAAAGCGCCGCCAGCCCCGATTTTACCGCTATGTCCTGCATCTGCCCTCCTTTTCCCTCCTGACCTCTTTTCAAAGTCACGTCCGGGCAGCAATACTCAACCCCAAATCGCAACCAATGCCTTGGGAGGGGTCGCATGGGGTGGATGACGGATGAAAGCGGGCTTGAGAAATGCGCGGCGAATTTCGTGCCGCTCACGCCCTTGTCGCATTTGGCCCGCGCCGCAGAGGTTTTCCCGAACCAGACGGCAGTGATCCACGGCGTGCATCGCGTCACCTATGCCCAGTACCATGACCGCTGCACCCGCCTCGCCGCGCTACTGGCCGAGATCGGCGTGACCCCGGGCGATGTGGTCGCCACCCTTATCCCCAACTTGCCCGCGCAGGCCGAGGCGCATTTCGGCGTGCCCGCCTGCGGGGCCGTGCTCAACACCATCAACATTCGCCTCGATCCCGACACGGTGGCCTATATCCTCGACCACGGCGGCGCCAAGGTGCTTTTGGTCGATACCGAGTTCCTGCCGCTCGCCGAAGACGCCTGCGCGCGGATGGAGGGCACCTGCCCCGCGATCATCGAAGTGCCCGACCCTGCCGCCGGTTTCCCTACCAGCGGGCGGCACCCGCAATACGAAGACCTTCTGGCCGAAGCCAATCCGAATTTTCACTGGATCATGCCCGAAGATGAATGGGAGAGCCTCGCGCTCAACTACACCTCCGGCACCACCGGGCGGCCCAAGGGCGTGGTCTATCACCACCGCGGCGCCTACCTGATGACCATGGGCACGGTGATCTCTTGGCAGATGGTGCTGCGCCCGGTCTTCATGCAGATCGTGCCGCTGTTTCACTGCAACGGCTGGAATCACACTTGGATGATGCCGCTTTTGGGCGGCACGCTGGTCTGTTGCCGCGACATCACCGCCGCCGCGATCTATGACGCCATCGCCGATCACGGCGTCACCCATTTCGGCGGCGCGCCCATCGTGCTGAACATGCTGGTCAACGCGGACGCAGAAGACCGCCGCGCCTTCGATCACCGGGTCGAGGTTTTCACCGCGGGCGCGCCCCCGGCCCCCGCGACCCTGTCGAAGATCGAAAAGCTGGGGTTCAACGTCACGCAGGTCTATGGGCTGACCGAGACCTTTGGCCATGTCACCGAATGTCTCTGGCAAGGCGCATGGGACGGGCTGCCCGAGCCTGAGCGCGCCGGGATCAAAGCGCGCCAAGGTGTCGCCATGCCGATGATGGAAGAGATCACCGTGATGGACGCCGAGATGGCCCAAACGGCGCGCGACGGAGCGGCGCAGGGCGAGATCATGATCCGCGGCAATGCGGTGATGAAAGGCTACCTTAAGAACCCCGAGGCCACGGCAGAAGCCTTCGCAGGCGGCTACTTCCACTCCGGCGACATCGCGGTGCAGCATCCCGACGGCTACATCCAGATCGCCGACCGCGCCAAGGACATCATCATCTCGGGCGGAGAGAATATTTCGAGCGTCGAGGTCGAGGGCGTGTTGATGGGCCACGAGGCGGTCAACCTCGCGGCCGTGGTGGCGCAGCCGGATGAGAAATGGGGCGAGGTGCCTTGCGCCTTTGTCGAGCTGAAACCGGGGGCGGAGGCCAGCGAAGAGGCGCTGATCGCCTTCGCCCGCGCGCGCCTTGCCGGGTTCAAGACGCCCAAGCGCGTGGTCTTTGGCGAACTGCCAAAAACCTCCACCGGGAAAATCCAGAAGTTCGAATTGCGCAAACAGGCGGCGGCCCTCTAAGGCGGGGCATTATGTCACCTGCCATTGCTGATCCCGCAGCGCGTGGTAGAGTGGCGAAAACTGACAGGCCCGCAGCAGAACCCCATGACCGCCTTGACAAAATACGCCCGGCTCGAAGCGACGGGCCTTTGGCGCGCCACGCCCGATGCGCAGCGGCGCGAGGTGATCGTCTCTATCGGTGACGCCACGCTGGTGATCAGCGATCTCAAGGATCAGGCGCTGACCCATTGGTCGCTGGCCGCCGTCGACAGGGCCAATCCCGGCCAGACCCCCGCGCTCTATCATCCCGACGGCGATCCGGGCGAAACTTTGGAACTGCCCGACAATGAAACCGAGATGATCGAGGCCATCGAAAAGCTGCGCCGCGCGATCAACCGCAGCCGTCCCAAGCCGGGGCGTTTGCGGTCGGTCGGGATGCTGGCCTCCGTCGCGGTGGTGGCGGCGCTGGCGGTCTTTTGGATGCCCGGCGCGCTGCGCGATCATGCGATCAAAGTGGTGCCAGAGGTCAAGCGTGTCTCTTTGGGCACGGCGCTGCTCAAGCGGCTTGAACGCGTCTCTGGCCCCGCCTGCGAAAGCCCCGGCGGCAGCGCCGCGCTGGCGCGGCTCACCAAACGGTTGGAGGTCGGGCGCGTGGCGATCCTGCCCGATATGACCCGCGCCAGCCTGCATCTGCCGGGCCGTCTCATCGTGCTCGACCGCGCGGTGCTGGAGGATTACGAAGAGCCCGATGTCGCCGCGGGCTATGTGCTGACCGAGGATGTGGCGCGCCGGGAACATGACCCGCTGCGCGCCCTTCTGGAGGCCGTGGGCCTGCGCGAGAATTTCCGCCTGCTGACCACCGGCGATATCTCTTCCGCGGCGCTGGATGCCTATGCCGAGCAACTGCTGATGCGCCCCGCCGCGACACCGCAGGTCGAGGCTCAACTGGCGCGATTTGCCCAAGCCGAGCTGCGCAGCAAGCCCTATGCCTTTGCGCGTGACATCACCGGCGAAAGCACCCTGCCCCTGATCGAAGGTGACCCGATGAACGGCAAGCTGACCGCGCCGCTGATGTCGGATGCCGATTGGCTGAGATTGCAAAGCATCTGCGGCGGCTGACGGATTGGCCCAAGAAAAAGGCCAGCCCGGGATCACCGTGGCTGGCCTTTTCTGTCGTCACTGCCTAACGCTTAGCGCCGCAGATAGGCGTCCCGATACCCCGCCCGGCGCAACTGGCCAAGGGCCGCTTGCGCGGAGCCGCCCGCGATGGGGCCTGCCTGAACGCTGTGATAGGTCTTGCCGCCCCGTGTCTGTTTGCCGATGCGGGCGGGCAGGCCCAAGGCCGCGATCTGCCGCGCCGCGCGCTGCGCATTGGCGGGGCTGCCAAAGACACCGACCTGCACATAGCCCGCTTTGGTGCTGGGCTGGGCTGTCGGGGCCGAGCGGCTGGAATAGACGGGGGCCTTCTTGATCGGGCGGGCATCCCGATGGATCGGCGCGGCGTTGCGGTAGCGCAGCACCCGTTTCACCACTTGGCCATCCCGCTCGACGATCTTGACCCGCCCCAGCTTGCGGCGTTGCGTTTCGATATCGAGATAAGGATAGATCAGCGGCACCTTGGCGGTCACGTCTTCGCCGGTGGCCTTGTTCACCAAACGGCGCGGCACGGTCTGGGTCCAGACCAACAGCATGTCGGCGCGGCCTTCCAAGGTCTGCTCGGCCCGGTGCGGGTTCAGACGGTCGTCCTCCCAAACCTTCCGGTATCCTTTGGGGACTTTCACATTAGTCGTGTTCACCCGATTGATCGCCACGTGTTTCGGCACGATCCGCGTCTGCGTGCCCACGGCGCGGGCGGGTTTGGCGCTGACCACCGGGGCGGCGACGGCGGCAGGGGCCACGATCCGCGCGGGTGCAGCGGCAACGCCGGGCATCACACCCGCGCTGCGGTAGGGCTGCGGTGCGGTGCCGCGCTGCGGGCTCGAAGGGGCAAGACGCCCCGTCACAATCGGCTCCGCCTGCGGACCACAGCGCACGCTATACCCATCCCCGCGCCGCATATAGCGCTGCGACAGGGGCGAAGCGCCGGGGCAAGCGGTGACGAAGCCAGCCGGTGCCGGGGCGGCCAGCGCGACGGGTTTGCTGGGCACCACGGGCACGGGGCGCGGCGCGGTCTCGCGCACGACTTTGGGGGCAGTGCTCCGCGCCGGGGCTGGCGCGACACGGCGCACCACTTTTTGCGGCGCGGGCCGGGCCACGGGGGCTTTCGGCTTCGCCTTGGGCGCGGGCGCTTCGGCGACACGGGCTGGGGGCCTCTTGGCCGGGGCGGGGTCGACTTTGGTCTGCGCCGCCTCAACCTTGGCCTCTGCCACTTTCACGCCATTCGTGGGCTGGAACCCGCAGATTTGCTCGCGCGCGCGGCTCATGCGGGGCACCCAAGACACATTCCCGTCAATGCCCGCGCGGATGAACACACATCCCGCGCTGTCGACATATTGCTTACCCTTGTAAGAGGACGGCGGAAACTCTGCCGGTTGGCTGCGGCTGTCCTGCGCTTGGGTCTGCGATCCGCCGACGCCCAAGGCTGCGACGATCATCGCCATGGCAATACTTCTGGTAAGTGTCATCTAATGCCCCCACACTATCTGGTAGAACGATGCATCAGCGCGCGGCCTGAGTAAAGCACCGCGCGCCGATTAGCGAAACTTACCCGATCACTTGGTGCCGAACATCCGGTCACCTGCGTCGCCCAAACCGGGGATGATATAGCCCTTTTCGTTGAGGGACTCGTCCAGCGAGGCCGTGACGATGCGCACGTCCGGATGCGCCGCTTTCATGGTGGCGACCCCCTCGGGCGAGGCCAGCAGGCAGAGGAAGATGATATTGGTGGCGCCTGCCTCTTTCAGCAGGTTGATCGCCGCGACCGAAGAATTGCCGGTGGCCAGCATCGGGTCCACGGCGATGACCAGACGGTCTTCCATCGCCTCGGGCACTTTGAAGTAATACTGCACCGGCTGGAGGGTCTCTTCGTCACGGTAGAGACCGACAAAGCCGACCCGCGCCGAGGGGATCAATTCGAGCACCCCATCCATCAGCCCGTTGCCCGCCCGCAGGATCGAAATCAGCGCCAGTTTCTTGCCGTCGAGCGTCGGCGCGTCCATCTCTTGCATCGGGGTCTCGACCCGTTTGGTCGTCATCGGCAGGCCGCGCGTCACCTCATAGGCCAAAAGCTGGCTGATCTCGCGCAGCAACTGCCGGAAGACGGCGGTCGAAGTGGCTTTGTCGCGCATGATGGTCAGCTTGTGCTGCACCAGCGGATGGTCGACGATCGTCAGGTGATTGGGGGTATCGGTCATGCGGCAGGCTCCTTTATTTGCCCTGCTTCTAGCCGCACAAGCGCCCCGCTCGCAAGCAAAGGCTGCGCGGCTACTGCGGCACCTCTACCCCCAGATGCCCGGCGACGAGGGCTGCGACATCGGTAAAGCCGATATGCCCCAATGCCCCTGCCCCGGTCCCGGCGACCAGCACCGGCACCCTTTCCCGGGTGTGATCGCTGCCCGCCCATGTCGGATCATTGCCATGGTCCGCCGTGACCACCAGCATGTCGCCCTCGCGCAGCGCCGCGATCACCTTGCCGATCTCGGCGTCGAACCACTCCAACGCGCGGGCATAGCCCGAGACATCGCGGCGGTGCCCGTAAAGGCTGTCGAACTCCACGAAATTGGCGAAGGTCAGGCTGCCCTCTTCGGCTTCACCCACCAGATCATGCAGATGATCCATCAGCTTGGCATCCGGCCCTTTGCGCAGCTCGTCGATGCCCTGCATGGTGAAAATATCGCCGATCTTGCCCACCGCATAGACCCGCCCTCCGGCGTTCTGCACCCAGTTGGTCAGCACGGGTTTGGGCGGCGTGATGGCATAGTCGCGCCGGTTCGCGGTGCGCTCAAAGGCGCCCACTTCCCCGGTGAAGGGCCGCGCGATGACACGGCCCACCTTCATCTCATGCAGCCGCGGTGCGATGTCTTGGCAAAGCTTCAAAAGGCGGTCGAGGCCAAAGGTCTCTTCATGCGCGGCGATCTGGAACACGCTGTCGGCAGAGGTATAGCAGATCGGCCAGCCGCTTTCGCAATGCTCCGCCCCCAGCCGTTCGATGATCGCCGTGCCAGAGGCGTGGCAATTGCCCAAAATGCCATCGGTGCCCGCCAACTGTGCGACTTCTGCGGTCAGGGCGGCGGGAAAGGCAGGCGTCTCATCCGGGAAGTAATGCCATGCCCAAGGCACCGGCAGCCCGGCCAATTCCCAATGGCCCGAGGGGGTGTCTTTGCCCTGCGAAACCTCCGTCGCAGCACCCCAGCGGCCTTCGGGCGCAGCACCCAGCCCCGGTGCCTCCATCCCGCTGGCGAGCTTCAGCGCGGCACCCAGACCCAACCGGTCGAGATTGGGCAGCGCAAGCGGCCCGCTCCGCCCCTCTTCGGCCTTCCCCGCGGCACAGGCCTGCGCGATATGGCCAAGCGTATTGGCCCCGGTGTCCGGCAGATCGCCGTTAAAGAAATCCCCCGCGTCCGGCGCGCCGCCGATGCCCACGGAGTCGATCACGACCAAGAATGCACGTCCCATCAGCCGATCCTTTCCAAGATCAAATCCGGCGTTTCAACCGCCCTGTCACCAAGCGTGATCGCCGCCAGAACCGCCGCCTCTGCCGCATCCGCAGCCACGTCCTCCGCCGCATGGATCAGTGCCAAGGGCTGGCCCGCACGGACCTCATCGCCCAAGCGCAGCACTTCCGACAGGCCCACTGCCGGGTCGATCTGGTCCGCCTCAACCACCCGGCCTCCGCCGAGATTGACCACCGCCATGCCGAGTGCCGCGCCGTCGATCGCGCTAACGTAGCCACCGCGCGGTGCGGGGACTGCGCGGATCACGGGGGCTTTGGGTAGAATACGCTCCCAGTTTTCGGCGAAATCAGCGGGTGCGCCCATGGCGCTGAGCATCCGGGTGAAACGCTCCAACGCGCGGCCATCGCGGACCGCCGCGCGCAGGGCTTCGGCCCCCGCCTCAGCCGTCGCGGCCAAACCGCCATTGGCAAGAAGCCCGCCGCCCGATTCTGCCGCCACATCAAGGATCGGCCCCGTCGCCGCCCCGGTCAGCACCCGCATCACCTCGGCCACTTCCAACGCGTTGCCAAGGCTCGGCACCAGCGGCTGGTTCATGTCACTAATCACCGCCGTCGTCGGGCAGCCCGCCGCCGTGGCGGTGCCGCTCAGCGCTTCGGCCAAGGCGCGGGCTTGCACGAGATCCTTCATGAAGGCGCCCGAGCCCACCTTTACGTCAAGCACCAGCCCATCCAGCCCGGCGGCGAGCTTTTTCGACAGGATCGACGCGGTGATCAGGTCGAGCGAATCCACGGTCGAGGTCACATCCCGCACCGCATAAAGCCGCCGATCTGCCGGGGCGATGTCGCCGCTGGCGCTAACAATGGCGCAACCCACCTCCCGCACCACGTCGCGAAACCGCGCCTCTTCCAACTGCGTGCTGACGCCGGGGATCGCCTCAAGCTTGTCGAGCGTGCCGCCCGTATGCCCCAGCCCCCGACCCGAGATCATCGGCACATAGGCCCCGCAGGCGGCCAGCGCGGGGGCGAGGATCAGTGAGACGCAATCGCCCACCCCGCCGGTCGAATGTTTGTCGAGCACGGGGCCATCCAAATCCCAGTCCAACACCTGCCCCGAATCGCGCATCGCGAGGGTCAGCGCCACGCGGCCCTGCTGGTCCAAGCCATTAAGGCAAATGCCCATGGCAAAGGCCCCGGCCTGCGCGTCACTGACACGGCCATCGGCCAGCGCCCCGGCCATCCAGGTCAGCGCCTCTGCATCCAATGCCTCACCATGGCGCAGCCGCGCCAGAATGTCCCGCGCGCTCATGCGGTTAACCCTGCATATGGGCGGCGCCAAAGGCCCCCGGCAGCAAGTCGCCCATGGTGGTCTGCTGTTCCTTGCCCGCCACGGTCGCCATGGTCACGGATACATCCCCGCCCGAGAATTCCGCGAGTTTCTGGCGGCAACCGCCGCAAGGCGTCACCGGCATATCGCTGCCCGCCACGACATAGACCTCGGCGATCTCACGCTCGCCCGCCGCCACCATGGCGGCAATCGCGCCCGCCTCGGCGCAGGTGCCCTGCGGGTAAGCGACGTTTTCGACATTGCAGCCACTGAACACCGCGCCCGAGGCGGTGCGGATCGCCGCGCCGACCTTGAAATTCGAATAGGGCGCATGGGCGTTTTCCCGCACCAACACAGCCGCGTCGCGCAAATCAGTCATTAGGCTCTCCCTTTTCTCGGACTATAGAAAATTGCCCCGCCCTGTGCGATGCAAAACCACATGTCCCCTCAATCGCCTCTTAAAGCCCGCGCAAAATGACCTGCAAGGGCGACGCTGGGGCAAAGCCATCCGGCACCTAGACCGCCCCCGCCAAAAGCCGCTTTGCTTGCGCGCGAAAATTAGTTTAACGCTAAACCATTATTCGGGAGAAGCATAAAAGATGTCCGACACCCCCAACCTGCGCCAAGCTGCATTGGATTACCACGAACACCCCCGGCCCGGGAAACTGGAGATCCGCGCGACCAAACCGCTGGCCAATGGCCGCGATCTGGCGCGGGCCTATTCACCGGGCGTGGCCGAGGCCTGCATCGAAATCAAAAACGACCCCGACACCGCCGCCCGCTATACCTCGCGCGGCAATCTGGTGGCCGTGGTCAGCAATGGCACGGCAGTGCTGGGGCTGGGCAATATTGGCGCGCTGGCCTCGAAACCGGTGATGGAGGGCAAGGCCGTGCTCTTCAAGAAATTCGCCAACATCGATTGCTTCGACATCGAGCTCGATCAATCCGACCCCGAAAAACTGGCCGAGATCGTCTGCGCAATGGAGCCGAGCTTTGGCGCGATCAACCTCGAAGACATCAAGGCGCCCGACTGTTTCGTAGTCGAGAAGATCTGCCGCGAGCGCTTGAACATCCCCGTTTTCCATGATGACCAGCACGGCACCGCCATCGTCGTCGGCGCTGCGGCCAAGAACGCGCTGCATGTGGCGGGCAAACGTTTCGAGGACATCAAGATCGTCTCCACCGGGGGCGGGGCTGCGGGCATCGCCTGCCTCAATATGCTGCTGAAACTCGGCGTGAAGCGCGAGAACGTCTGGCTCTGCGACATCAACGGGCTGGTCTATGAGGGCCGGACCGAGGATATGAACCCCAGCAAAGCCGAATATGCGCAGAAATCCGATCTGCGCACGCTGGATGATGTGATCGACGGGGCCGACCTCTTCCTCGGCCTCTCCGGCCCCGGTGTGCTCTCGCCCGAGATGGTGGCGAAGATGGCCAAACGCCCGATCATCTTTGCGTTGGCGAACCCCACGCCGGAAATCCTGCCCGATGTGGCCCGCGCTGTGGCACCGGATGCGATCATCGCCACAGGGCGCAGCGATTTTCCCAATCAGGTCAACAACGTGCTCTGCTTCCCCTTCATCTTCCGGGGCGCGCTGGACGTGGGTGCGACCACGATCAACGACGAGATGAAGATCGCCTGTATCGACGGCATCGCAGCCCTCGCCCGCGCCACGACAAGCGCGGAGGCGGCAGCGGCCTATCAGGGCGAACAGCTGACTTTTGGCGCGGAATATCTGATCCCGAAACCTTTTGATCCGCGTCTCATCGGCGTCGTCTCCTCCGCCGTGGCCAAGGCCGCGATGGAGACGGGCGTCGCGGCGCGGCCCATCGAAGACCTCGATGCCTATAAACGCAAACTCGATGGGTCGGTCTTCAAATCAGCGCTGATCATGCGCCCGGTCTTCGAATCCGCCCGCTCCTCCCCCCGCCGTCTGGTCTTTGCCGAGGGTGAGGACGAACGCGTGCTGCGCGCCGCGCAAGCGATCATCGAAGAGACGGTGGAGCGGCCCATCCTCATTGGCCGCCCCGAGGTGATCGAACGGCGCATCGAAAAGGCGGGTCTGAACCTGCAACTGGGCCAAAACGTCGATCTGGTGAACCCCGAGAACGACCCCCGCTACCGCGATTACTGGGAGACCTATCACAGCCTGATGTGCCGCCGCGGCGTCAGCCCCGACATCGCGCGGGCGATCATGCGCACCAACACCACCGCCATTGGCGCCGTCATGGTGCATCGTGGTGAGGCCGACAGCCTGATCTGCGGCACCTTTGGCGAATTTGGCTGGCACCTCAATTACGTCAACCAAGTGCTGGGCCGCGACGGTTTCCGCCCGCATGGCGCGCTTTCGATGATGATCCTCGAAGACGGGCCGCTTTTCATCGCGGATACCCAAGTGAACCTGCACCCC
Source organism: Sulfitobacter sp. M85 (assembly GCF_029285915.1). Taxonomy (NCBI): domain Bacteria; kingdom Pseudomonadati; phylum Pseudomonadota; class Alphaproteobacteria; order Rhodobacterales; family Roseobacteraceae; genus Sulfitobacter; species Sulfitobacter sp. M85. The sequence continues at coordinate 169,266 of NZ_JABECQ010000002.1, read as the reverse complement.
ACCCCCGAACAGATCGCCGAGATCGCCATCGGGGCCGCCCGCCACGTCCGCCGCTTTGGCATCGAGCCGAAAGTGGCGCTCTGCTCACAAAGCCAGTTCGGCAATCAGGGCGAAGGGTCGGGCAAACGTCTGCGCGCGGCGCTGGAAATCCTCGACGCGGGCAATCATGATTTCGTCTACGAAGGTGAGATGAACATTGACACCGCGCTTGATGCCGAACTGCGCGCGCGGCTGCTGCCCTGCAACCGGATGGAAGGGGCCGCCAATGTGCTGGTCTTTGCCCATGCCGATGCTGCCTCGGGCGTGCGCAACATCCTGAAAATGAAGGGCGACGGGCTCGAGGTCGGACCGATCCTGATGGGCATGGGCAACCGGGCGCATATCGTGTCGCCCTCGATCACCGCGCGCGGGCTGCTGAACGTGGGCGCCATCGCGGGCACGCCGGTCGCGCATTACGGCTAAGACAAGACAAAGCGCCGCCCCGAAAGGGCGGCGCAAAGCCGTTTAGAACCGCCAAGTAAAGGCGCGGCTGACGCCAATGCGCATGGTCCATTGATCCTCTGACCCGGCCTGCGTGATCGGGCTGTCGGCGGCGTCATTCAGCAGGCGTTGATAGGCCACGGCCCCTTCCAGCGCCCAAGCGTCATCCAAACGATAGGTCGCCTCAACCTCGACACCAGCGCCGAGCAGACCGCCACCGGCCTCATAAGCGGCGAAGTTCGTGGTGGCGGTGTCGACGCCGTAATAGGTGTCAGCATAGGTGTCGTTGCCAAGGCTGAAACGCGGGCCTGCGGTGATGGTCCAGCGCTCATCGGGGCGGAAGATTACATCGGCACCGATGTCGCCGGTCACGCCTTCATGGCCGCCAAAGCCACGGCGCACCTTGCCGAAGACCTGCCAGTTCAGCTCGCGGTAGACCACGCCAAAGCCCAGTTCGACCGCCGCGTCGATATCCTCAAGCCCCGCAAGCTCCGCGTGATCGGAACTGTCACGCTCACCCAGATAGCGGAACGCGCCAGTGAAGCCGAAACCGGTCTTGGGCGCTTCGCCAATGTTGGTGCCGATCTTGCGCCCGCCCCATTCCAGCGAACCGAAGGTAAAGGCCAGATCCGGCGTCGCGCGATAGCTACTGGCGCCCGGATAATCCGGCGCCGCCCCGACACCGCCGCGCAGGGCGAAGTTGATGCTACGGTCCTGCGCCGCCGCAGGCAGCGCGGCAACAATGGCAAGGCAGGATGCAAGAGGCAAAGAAAGGGCGAGACGCATAATGGCAGGCTCCGGAAAAAACATTCGATTTCGACGCAATCTAGCATGACGCGCCACGACTGACAGGAACAATAGCGTTCCGCTTGCCGAAATCTTTCTAAGCGGCCAGAGTGACTGGAAATAATTGCGCGACAGTGCACCTATACCCGGCCCGCGGGTTTGCCGCACAGCGCAACAGGAGGAGGAACACCATGGGATATCGCGACACCTACGACCGCTGGAAGGCCGACCCGGAAGCCTATTGGCTTGAGCAAGCCGAGGCGATCGACTGGGACATCGCGCCGACGCGCGCGCTGTTTGACCGGGGCGACCATATCTATGAATGGTTCGCGGATGCCAGTGTGAACACCTGCTACAACGCCGTCGACCGCCATGTCGACCAAGGCAATGGCAAACGCGTGGCGATCATCCATGACAGCCCGATCACCGGCAGCAAATCCACCCTGACCTATGGGGAGTTGCAGGCCCATGTCGCCTCGCTCGCCGGGGCGTTGGTGGCGCAGGGCGTCGAGAAGGGCGACCGCGTGGTGATCTATATGCCCATGGTCCCCGAAGCGGTGGAGGCGATGCTGGCCTGCGCGCGCATCGGCGCGATCCATTCGGTGGTCTTTGGCGGTTTTGCCTCTAGCGAATTGGCGGTGCGGATCGACGATTGCAAACCCAAGGCGATCATCGCCGCCTCCTGCGGAGTGGAGCCCTCGCGGGTGGTTGATTACAAACCGCTGCTTGACGGAGCCATCGAACAGGCCAGCCACAAGCCCGACACCTGCATCATCCTGCAACGCGGCCAGAAACCCTGCGAGTTGAACCCCGAGCGGGACATCGACTGGTACGCCGCCCAAGACGGCGTGCGCCCGGCGCCCTGCGTGCCCGTGGAGGGGAACCACCCGGCCTATATCCTCTACACATCCGGCACGACCGGCGCGCCCAAGGGCGTGGTGCGGCCCACGGCGGGGCATCTGGTGGCGCTGAACTGGACCATGAAAAATGTCTATAACGTCGAACCGGGAGAGGTCTTTTGGGCCGCCTCGGACGTAGGATGGGTCGTGGGGCACAGCTATATCTGCTACGCCCCGCTGATCGCCGGGAACACCACCGTCGTATTCGAAGGCAAGCCCGTCGGCACGCCCGATGCGGGCACCTTCTGGCGGGTGATTGAGGAACATGGCGTGGCGAGCTTCTCTACCGCCCCCACCGCCATCCGCGCCGTGAAACGCGAAGACCCCGAGGGCGAAGAGATCAAGAAATACGACCTGTCGAGCCTGCGTGCGCTCTATCTCGCGGGGGAGCGGGCGGATCCCGATACCGTCGAATGGGCGCAGGAGAAACTGGGCAAGCCCGTCTACGATCACTGGTGGCAGACCGAGACAGGCTATACCATCGTCGGCAATCCGGCGGGGCTTGAGGCGCTGCCGGTCAAGGTCGGCTCCCCAACCGTGCCGATGCCGGGCTATGACGTGCAGATTTTGGATGAGCACGGTGACCCCCTGCCCGCCGGAGAGTTGGGCGCCATCGCCATCAAGCTGCCCCTGCCCCCCGGCACCCTGCCGGGGCTCTGGAACGCCGAAGACCGTTTTCGCAAATCCTACCTCAGCACCTTCCCCGGCTATTATGAGACCGGCGATGCGGGCCGGATCGACGAGGACGGCTATGTCTGGATCATGGCGCGTACCGATGACGTGATCAACGTCGCGGGCCACCGCCTCTCGACCGGCGCGATGGAAGAGGTCTTGGCCGGTCACCCCGACGTGGCGGAATGCGCCGTTGTGGGGGTGAGCGATGAGCTCAAAGGGCAGATGCCCATCGGCTTTTTGTGCCTCACGAAAGGCGTAGACCGCCCGCATGAGGAAATCGTCGCTGAATGTGTCACCCGGATGCGGGAGCAGATCGGTCCGGTTGCGGCGTTCAAACAGGCCGTGGTGGTGGACCGGCTGCCCAAGACCCGCTCGGGCAAGATCCTGCGCGCAACGATGGTGAAGATCGCGGATGGAGAGGACTTCAAGACCCCCGCCACCATCGATGATCCGGCGATTTTGGACGAAATCCGCGAGGCGTTGAAGGGCATCGGCTACCCGCAGAGCTAACCAAAAATCACATGGCGGTGGACCTTTGCCCGTCCGGCGCTACACTCAGCCCCACAGAAACGCGCGCGCAGCCCAGCCCGCGCGTTTTTTACAATTGCGTTGCTTGCGCAAAATATGCGAAGCGCCCCCGGAAATGCCCCCCGGCGGGGCCAACCACGACAGCACATTCAGTGGGTCTTTTCCCTCCCGGAGCTTGCCCTCCGGCCGCGCAGAAAGGTTTTCGACGTGCAGACACCCTATTACCTGATCGACAAGGCCAATCTCCGCGACAATATGGAAAAGATCGCCCGCCTGCGCGCGCTGTCGGGCGCGCGTTGCCTGCTGGCGCTAAAGTGTTTCGCCACATGGTCGGTTTTCGATTTCATGTCGGAGTATATGGACGGCTCGACCTCGTCGTCGCTCTACGAAGTGCGGCTCGGGGCCGAGAAATTCCCCGGTGAGACCCATGCCTATTCGGTGGCCTATGCCGAGCATGAGATCGACGAGGTGTTGGGCCATGCCGACAAGATCATCTTCAACTCCATCGGCCAGCTCGACAAGTTCGATGCGCAATCGCAGGGCCATATCCGCGGGCTGCGGGTGAACCCCGGCGTCTCCACCTCGGACTTTGATCTCGCCGACCCCGCCCGCCCCTTCAGCCGTCTGGGCGAGCATGATCCAGCAGCGATCGACGCGGTCGCCGAACGAATCAGCGGGCTGATGTTCCACAACAATTGCGAGAATGACGACTTCGCCCGTTTCGACGAGATGCTCACCCTGATCGAGGGGCGCTTCGGCGCGGTGCTGCATAAGATGGAGTGGATCAGCCTTGGCGGCGGCATCCACTTCACCGGCGAGGGCTATCCGCTCGACGATCTGGCCCTGCGCCTCAAAGCCTTTGCCGACCGGTTCGGCGTGCAGGTCTACCTTGAGCCCGGGGAGGCCGCGATCACCGGGGCGGCGACGCTGGAGGTCACCGTGCTCGACACGATGTTCAACGGTAAGAACCTTGCCATCGTCGACAGTTCCATCGAGGCGCATATGCTCGATCTGCTGATCTACCGCGAGCCCGCGAAGGTGAGCCCCGACAGCGGTGACCACGAATGGATGATCTGCGGCAAGTCCTGCCTTGCGGGCGATATCTTTGGCGAGTTCCGCTTCGATGCGCCGCTGAAGGCGGGCGACCGGCTCTCGTTCCAGGACGCCGCCGGTTACACGATGGTCAAGAAAAACTGGTTCAACGGCGTCAAGATGCCCGACATCGCGGTGCGCGAGTTGGACGGAACCACCCGAATGGTGCGCGATTTCGACTATGACGATTTCGCCGCCGCCCTGTCGTGACAAGGAAAGAGGTCAACACTATGAAACGCAATGTTCTTATCATCGGCGCGGGCGGCGTCGCACAGGTCGTGGCGCATAAATGCGCGCAGAATAATGACCGTTTGGGTGACTTGCATATCGCCAGCCGCACCCTCTCCAAATGCGAGGCGATCATCGCCAGCGTGCATGAGAAAAGCGCGATGAAGCAGGATGGCGTCTTCAAGGCGCATGCCGTTGACGGGATGGACACCGATGCCGTGGCCGCCCTGATCAAGGAGACCGGCTGCCAAATCGTCATCAACGTGGGCTCGCCTTTCGTGAACATGACCGTGCTTCAAGCCTGCATCGACACCGGTGCTGCCTATATCGACACGGCGATCCACGAAGACCCGACCAAAATTTGCGAGACCCCGCCGTGGTACGGCAACTACGAGTGGAAGCGCCGCGAGGCCTGCGCCGAAGCGGGGGTGACCGCGATCTTGGGCGCTGGCTTCGATCCGGGCATGGTCAACGCCTTCGCGCGTTTCGCGGTGGACGCGTTCATGGATGAGGTCAAATCCATCGACATCGTCGACATCAACGCGGGCAACCACGGCAAGTATTTCTCGACCAACTTTGACCCTGAGATCAACTTCCGCGAATTCACCGGCACGGTCTACAGCTGGCAGGAAGGCGCGTGGCAAGAGAACAAGATGTTCGAAGTGGGCCGCGAATGGGATCTGCCCGTGGTCGGCAAGCAGAAGGCCTATCTGTCGGGCCATGACGAGGTGCATTCGCTGTCGGCGAACTACCCGCAGGCCGACGTGCGCTTCTGGATGGGCTTTGGCGATCACTACATCAACGTCTTTACCGTGCTGCAGAACCTCGGGCTGCTGTCCGAACAGCCGGTGACCACCGCCGAGGGGCTGGAAGTGGTGCCGCTGAAAGTGGTGAAAGCCGTGCTGCCCGACCCGTCGAGCCTTGCGCCCAACTACACCGGCAAGACCTGCATCGGTGACTTAGTGAAAGGCGTGAAGGACGGCGACGAGGTCGAGGTCTTTGTCTATAACGTCGCCGATCACAAAGACGCCTATAACGAAGTGGGCAGCCAAGGCATTTCCTACACCGCGGGCGTGCCCCCGGTGGCCTTTGCGATTCTGATCGCCGATGGCACCTATGACACCGCCACCATGGTCAATGTCGAAGAGTTGGACCCCAAGCCCCTCTTTGGTTTGCTCGACGACATCGGCCTGCCCACCCGTGTCAAAGACGACAAGGGCGACCGCGCGTGGCACGAGGCTTAAGCCTCTCTTGAAACGCAAAAGGCGACCCTCAAAGGGTCGCCTTTTCTAATTCTGCCGACGAAACTCAGTATTTCGCGGCGAAGTCATCGACTTGACGCTCGGCCTCGTCTTTGGCGATGCCATAGCGTTCTTGAATCTTACCCACCAGCTGCTCGCGATTGCCACGGGCTTCGGCGATTTCGTCATCGGTCAGATCGCCCCATTGCGATTTCACCGCGCCGGTCATCTGGTTCCAATTGCCTTCGATACGGTCCCAATTCATCTCAGGTCTCCTTTCTTCGGCTGTTAAGACGCGGGAGGATACCGCTCTTGCAGGCTCAACGCAGGCGCGAAGTCAGGGTTCCGGCGGGCGCGAGGTGCGGCGGAAAGGCGCCGCCCTTCCCGGTCAGTTGAACTGTTCCGAGATCAACCGCTCTTCCAGCCCATGACCGGGATCGAAGAGGATCCGGTGGCTGACGCTGGGGTCCGAGGAAACTTCAACCGTCGTGACATCGCGGTGCGACTGGCCGTCGGCATCGGCCATCACGGGGCGTTTTTGCGGTTCTTGCACATCGAAACGCACCGTGGCCCGTTTCGGCAACAAGGCCCCACGCCAGCGGCGCGGGCGGAAGGCGGCAATCGGGGTCAGGGCCAAAACGTCAGAACCGATGGGCAGGATCGGCCCATGGGCCGAGTAGTTATAGGCGGTGGAGCCCGCAGGGGTCGCCACAAGTGCCCCGTCGCAAACCAGTTCCTCCATCCGCTGACGCCCGTCTATCGTGATGCGCAGCTTGGCCGCCTGCGGCCCCGCGCGCAGCAAAGACACCTCGTTGATCGCCAGCGCGGTCGAAATCGTCCCGTCGATATGGGTGGCGCGCATGACCAAAGGGTTAATCACCGCCTCTTCCGCCGCCGCCAACCGTGCTTGCAGGTCGCCCTCGCGGTAGGCGTTCATCAAAAAGCCGATGGTGCCCCGGTTCATCCCATAGACCGGCGCGTCCATGTCTTGGGTGCTGTGCAGCGTGTGCAGCATGAACCCGTCGCCCCCAAGCGCCACGATCACCTCGGCCTGACGCAGTGGCACATCGCCATACCGCCCGATCAAAGCGGCCCGCGCCGTCTGTGCCACGCTGGCCCGGCTGGCCACAAAAGCGATCTTTAAGGACATGTCAGCAGGCTCATTCCGGCGAAGTTTCCGATCATCGGCGTTTGGGGCCAAAACAATCACATTATTCCGTGCGCCACCAGTGTTGACGCACATATCTTGCAACCTGTCGGTTTACAGCCTTCACCTCAGGCCGGGTTTCCGATAGGCAACACGCGAAACCAGCTCCAATGAGGATCCCCTGATGTCCGATTTCTTCACCAAATCTCTCGCTGATTCCGACCCCGCCCTCGCCGCTGCGATCGATGCCGAACTGGGCCGCCAGCGCGACGAGATCGAGTTGATCGCCAGCGAGAACATCGTTTCGGCTGCGGTGCTTGAGGCGCAGGGCAGCATCATGACCAACAAATACGCCGAAGGCTATCCGGGGCGCCGCTACTATGGCGGCTGTGAGCATGTCGACGTGGCCGAGAACCTCGCCATCGAACGCGCCTGCGCGCTGTTCGATTGCCAGTTCGCCAATGTGCAGCCGAACTCCGGCAGCCAAGCGAACCAAGGTGTCTTCACAGCGCTGCTGCAACCGGGCGACACCATTCTGGGGATGAGCCTTGATGCCGGCGGCCACCTGACCCACGGGGCCAAGCCGAACCAGTCGGGCAAATGGTTCAACGCCGTGCAATACGGTGTGCGCAAACAGGACAACATACTGGACTACGATCAAGTCGCCGAACTGGCGAAAGAGCATCAGCCCAAGATGATCATCGCCGGTGGCTCCGCCATCCCGCGTCAGATCGACTTTGCCAAGATGCGCGAGATTGCCGACAGCGTGGGTGCCTATCTGCTCGTCGACATGGCGCATTTCGCGGGCCTCGTGGCAGCGGGTGAGCATCCCTCCCCCTTCCCCCATGCGCATGTGGCGACGACCACGACCCACAAGACCCTGCGCGGCCCGCGCGGCGGCATGATCCTGACCAATGACGAGGCGATCTCGAAAAAGATCAACTCCGCCATCTTCCCCGGCATTCAGGGCGGCCCCCTGATGCATGTGATCGCGGCCAAGGCTGTGGCCTTTGGCGAAGCGCAGCAGCCTGAGTTCAAAGCCTATGCCAAACAGGTCATCGCCAATGCGCAGGCGCTGTCGGATCAGTTGATCAAAGGTGGCCTCGACACCGTGACCCACGGCACCGACACCCATGTTGTGCTGGTCGATCTGCGCCCGAAAGGCGTGAAGGGCAACGACACCGAGAAGGCTCTGGGCCGCGCGCATATCACCTGCAACAAGAACGGCGTGCCGTTTGACCCGGAAAAGCCGATGGTGACAAGCGGCATCCGTCTCGGCTCCCCTGCGGGCACGACACGCGGCTTTGGTGAGGCCGAGTTCCGCCAGATCGCCGATTGGATCATCGAAGTGGTCGATGGGCTGGCGGCCAATGGTGCCGATGGCAATGCCGAGGTCGAGGCCAAGGTGAAAGCCGAGGTCGAAGCGCTGTGCCAGCGTTTCCCGATGTATCCGAACCTGTAAGCTCTCTGGCCCTCGCAGCGGTGCGGGGGCCACTTTACCCTCCGGCCGGGCGGCGCCCGACCGCGGTTGGGCATCGCAACCTGCGTTCCTACCGCTTTATTTCTCAACCATGATGTGCGGCCAAGGTGATGTGCCCGGCAGCAAAAGCGCCCGCCCATGGGGCGGTCGGGCGCTGCCCGGCGGCGCAAAGCGCCTTGATTCCGGGCGATCATCGCCGGACAGCCCCCTTGCCGATCCCCCCTCCCCGCGCCACATTCTCCTGCAAAGGAGAACCGCATGATCATTCACCCCAAGGGCAGCCGCCCCTCTGAACCCGGCCCTGACGATTACTTCACCGGAGAGGTCGAGATGACCCCGCTGATCTCGGCCCCGGCCCCTGCCCGCCTCCGCGGGGTGACGGTGACCTTTCAGCCCGGCGCGCGCACGGCGTGGCATGTCCACCCTCTGGGCCAGACCCTGATTGTTACCGAAGGCACAGGCCGCGCCCAGACCGAAGGCAGCCCGGTGCAGACGCTGAACAAAGGCGATGTCGTCTGGTTCGGCCCCGGTGAGAAACACTGGCACGGGGCCGCGCCCGACAGCGCCATGACCCATATCGCCCTGCAAGAGGCACAGGTCGGTGAGGCGGTCGAATGGATGGAAAAGGTAACGGACGCGGATTACGACCCCGCCTGAGCCCTTGGGCGCGGCGGCTTAAACGTAGCCGCGCCACCAAAGCCAGATCACGAAGCCCACGATAACCACAAGGATGTTGAAGGCCACCCCGGCCAAACGGTCAAGGATGATGCCGCACCGCCGGGCTTTGGGGTCGATCTCTTTCAAATGCGCTGCAACCCGGTTGAAGGCGGCCCAAACCGGGGCATCTTCCAACTGTCGGGCGATATGGGGATTGGCGACCAGATGCTCGGTCTTGCTGAGCAACACCCCGTCACCACGAATGCCGCGTGGCAGTTCTGGTCCGGCGCGGTGAAACGCCTCGCGTAGGTCACGGGCCTTGATGCGCAGACGGTCCTCGAACAGGGGGCGCAGCGCCTCGGCGCGGGTGTTGAAATCTTGCCGGTCAATCATGGGCGCATCTAATCGCTCTGGTCCCCGGGCTGCAATGCCCGTAATTTGCCCGCATGTTGAATTACACCGAATATGGCGAAGCCACCGCCGACCGCCCGACCCTGCTTATTGTCCATGGCCTCTATGGCTCTGGCCGCAACTGGGGCGTGATCGCCAAACGCCTCGCGGACGCGCGTCATGTCGTCACCGTCGACATGCGCAACCACGGCAGCAGCCCGCATCACGATACCCACAGCTACCCCGAAATGGCGCAGGATCTGGCCGAGGTGATCATGCATCTGGGCGGCCCGGTGGACATCTGCGGCCACTCGATGGGCGGCAAGGCGGTGATGATGCTGGCGCTGACCCGGCCCAAGCTGCTGCGCCGCGTGATCGTCGCCGACATCGCGCCCGTCGCTTACGGCCACACGCAGCAAATGTTCATCGACGCCATGCGCGGCGTGGACCTAAGCGAAGTCGAGCGCCGCTCGGACGCCGAGGCGCAACTGGCCTCAGCAGGGGTCGAGCGTGCGTTGCAGAGCTTCTTCACCCAATCGCTCGACCTGCCCGGCAAACGCTGGCGGCTGAACCTTGACGCGCTTGAGGCAGAGATGCCCAAGATCGTCGGCTGGCCCGAAGACGTCGATGGCCAGTTCACGGGGCCGACCCTGTTCCTCTCGGGCGGCGCCTCGGACTATGTGCAGCCCAAACACCGCGAGCCGATCAAGGCGCTGTTCCCACAAGCGCGCTTTGCCAAAATCCCCGGCGCGGGGCATTGGCTGCACGCAGAGAAACCGCGCGAGTTCGAAGCCACGCTGCGCATCTTTCTAAACGCCGAAGGGGCCGCGCCCGTGGGCTGACCCCTTCCGCCCCGGCGGATCGCCCCTGCATAGCGCCCGCAAAGGTTGAACAGACGGCCCCGCCCTTATTTCTGGGGCCGTCAAAGCCATTCCCCCCTTGCAGCCCGTGCCGCCATCCCTATAAGGCAGGACAATTTGCAAAATTAGGGGGCCGCCATGCCGAAACGTACCGACATCCAGTCGATCATGATCATTGGTGCGGGGCCGATTGTCATCGGACAAGCCTGCGAGTTCGACTATTCCGGCGCCCAAGCCTGTAAAGCGCTGAAAGAGGAAGGCTACCGCGTCATCCTCGTCAACTCCAACCCGGCCACGATCATGACCGATCCCGGGCTCGCCGATGCCACCTATATCGAGCCCATCACGCCCGAAATCGTCGCTAAAATCATCGAGAAAGAGCGCCCCGATGCGCTGCTGCCCACCATGGGCGGGCAGACGGGCCTCAACACCTCGCTCGCGCTCGAAGAAATGGGCGTGCTAGAAAAATTCGGCGTCGAGATGATCGGGGCCAAGCGCGAGGCCATCGAGATGGCCGAAGACCGCAAGCTGTTCCGCGAAGCGATGGACCGTCTGGGCATCGAAAACCCCAAGGCCACCATCGTCACCGCGCCCAAGCGCGAAGACGGTAAGAAAGACCTCGCCGCCGGCGTGAACCTCGCGCTCGAAGCGCTGGAATACGTGGGCCTTCCGGCGATCATCCGCCCCGCCTTCACCATGGGCGGCACCGGCGGCGGCGTGGCCTACAACCGCGAGGATTACGAGTTCTACTGCCGCTCGGGCATGGATGCCTCGCCGATGGGCCAGATCCTCGTCGACGAGTCGCTGCTGGGCTGGAAGGAATACGAGATGGAGGTGGTGCGCGACACCGCCGACAACGCCATCATCGTCTGCTCGATCGAGAACATTGATCCGATGGGCGTGCACACCGGCGACAGCATCACCGTGGCCCCCGCGCTGACGCTGACGGACAAAGAATACCAGATCATGCGCAACCACTCCATCGCGGTGCTGCGCGAGATCGGGGTGGAAACCGGCGGCTCCAACGTACAATGGGCGGTGAACCCCGCCGATGGCCGCATGGTGGTGATTGAGATGAACCCGCGCGTCAGCCGCTCCTCGGCGCTGGCGTCCAAGGCCACGGGTTTCCCCATCGCCAAGATCGCCGCGAAGCTCGCCGTGGGCTTCACGCTAGATGAGCTCGACAACGACATCACCGGCGTCACCCCCGCCTCCTTCGAGCCAACCATCGACTATGTGGTCACCAAGATCCCCAAATTCGCCTTCGAGAAATTCCCCGGGGCCGAGCCCAACCTGACCACCGCGATGAAATCGGTGGGTGAGACCATGGCCATTGGCCGCACCATCCACGAGAGCCTGCAAAAGGCGCTGGCCTCGATGGAATCGGGCCTCACAGGCTTTGACGAAGTCGAAATCGCCGGGCTCAACAGCGACCTGCTCGGCGACGCGCCTGAGAATATGGCGGCGCTTATCAAAGCCGTGTCGGCGCCCACGCCCGACCGGATGCGCACCATCGCCCAAGCGATGCGGCACGGCATGTCCGACGACGATCTACACGCGCACACCATGTTCGACCCATGGTTCCTTGCCCGCATCCGTGAGATTGTCGAGGCCGAGGAAGGCGTTCGCGCAAACGGCTTGCCAAGCGATGCCGATACCTTCCGCGAGTTGAAAATGATGGGCTTCACCGACGCCCGCCTCGCCATGCTGACCGACAGCCGTGAGGCACAGGTCCGCGACGCGCGGCTCGCGCTTGGCGTCAAGGCCGTGTTCAAACGCATCGACACCTGCGCCGCCGAGTTCGAGGCGCAGACGCCCTACATGTACTCCACCTATGAAACCCCGCTGATGGGTGAGGCGGAATGCGAGGCGCGGCCTTCGGACCGCAAGAAGGTCGTCATCCTCGGCGGTGGCCCGAACCGGATCGGTCAGGGCATCGAGTTCGACTATTGCTGCTGCCACGCCTGCTATGCGCTGACGGATGCGGGCTATGAGACCATCATGGTCAACTGCAACCCCGAGACGGTTTCGACCGACTATGACACCTCGGACCGCCTGTATTTCGAGCCGCTTACCTTTGAGCATGTCATGGAGATCCTGCGCGTCGAGCAGGAGAACGGCACGCTGCACGGCGTCATCGTCCAGTTCGGCGGCCAGACCCCGCTGAAGCTCGCCAATGGTTTGCAAGAAGCGGGCATTCCGATCCTCGGCACCACGCCCGACATGATCGATCTGGCCGAAGACCGTGAGCGTTTCCAGCAGCTTGTGCTGAACCTTGGCCTGAAACAGCCGCGCAATGGCATCGCCCATTCCGATGCAGAGGCGATGGAGATCGCCAAGGAAATCGGCTTCCCGCTGGTGATCCGCCCCTCCTACGTTCTGGGCGGTCGCGCCATGGAGATCGTGCGCGATCAAGCCAGCCTTGAGCGCTATATCACCACCGCCGTCGTCGTCTCGGGCGACAGCCCGGTGCTGCTCGACAGCTATCTCTCGGGCGCGGTGGAGCTTGATGTCGACGCGCTCTGCGACGGCGAGAATGTCCATGTGGCGGGCATCATGCAGCACATCGAAGAGGCGGGCGTCCACTCCGGCGACAGCGCCTGTTCGCTGCCGCCCTATTCTTTGCCGCGCGAGGTGATCGAAGAGGTCGAAGAGCAGACCCGCGCGCTGGCCAAGGCGCTTAACGTCGTAGGCTTGATGAACATCCAGTTCGCGGTGAAGGACGGCGAGATTTACCTCATCGAGGTGAACCCCCGTGCCTCGCGCACCGTGCCCTTCGTGGCCAAGGCGACCGACAGCGCCATCGCCTCCATCGCCGCGCGGATCATGGCCGGTGAGCCGCTGAGCAACTTCCCGCAGCGCCCGCCCTACCCCGATCAGGCCGCTTATGAAGACACGCTGCCCTTGGGCGATCCGATGACGCTGGCCGACCCCGATATGCCTTGGTTCTCGGTCAAAGAGGCGGTGCTGCCCTTTGCCCGCTTCCCCGGCGTCGACACGCTGCTGGGGCCAGAAATGCGCTCCACCGGTGAGGTCATGGGCTGGGACCGCGACTTCCCCCGCGCCTTCCTCAAAGCGCAGATGGGCGCGGGCAACCCGCTGCCGCGCAAGGGCTGCGCCTTCCTGTCGGTCAAGGATGCGGATAAGGGCCAGAACATGCTGGATGCGGCGAAGATCCTGCTGGACCAAGGCTTTACCCTCATCGGCACCCGTGGCACGGCGGAATGGCTCACCGCCAATGGCCATGCCTGCGATGTGGTGAACAAGGTCTACGAGGGGCGCCCCGACATCACCGATATGATGAAGAACGGCGAGGTGCATCTGGTGATGAACACCACCGAAGGCGCACAGGCGGTCGAAGACAGCAAGTCGATCCGCTCTATCGCGCTTTACGACAAGATCCCCTATTTCACCACCGCCGCAGGCGCCCATGCCGCCGCATTGGCAATCAAGGCGCAGGCCGAGGATGCGATCGGCGTGAAAGCGCTTCAGGGATAAGAAAAAGGGGCTGCCCATCGGGCAGCCCCTTTCGCATTTGGACATCGGTGCCCGCTTAGCTGATGATGCACCGGATCCAGCAAAGCTGAGGTGCGAAACGCATCCGCGTGGCATGCGAGACGTTGACCTCCGTGCCCTCCAAGCCGATCTGCGCAATCGGCTCGTGCATGAAAGAAGTCTCCACCAGCACCAGACGGTCACCATTGGCCATCAGCGGCACCCGTTCACGCGAAAGCCCCGCGATAAAGTCGATGTCGAGCAGGCTGTCCAGCCCTATGCCTTGCGAGAAATCCACCGCCAAAATCCGGCGGTCCAGACTGTCGCAATTCAGAATGCACCGCACCTGCGTGACGCGCAGAGAGACTTCGTAACCGGTGAGTTGCTCCGCGACCGACTGCAGGCCCAAGAGATCAGCGGCGTTGATCGGCGTCGTCTGCCGCGACAGGCTGTCGGCGATGACGGCGGTGGCATCGGTCGCCATCCCGCGGACCCGAAAGGCATCGGTAAAGGTCAGCATCGCCATGATCGACCAGACCAACAACGGCAGCAGAACCAGAAAGGCAATCGTCTGGCTGCCCTCTTCCGACTGGACGAAACGTTTGAATACGATCCCCCTCATCCGCGCGGCTCCGTCACGAAAGCGGTGGTGACCCGCACGCCATATGTGCCATCCGACCCTTCGGGCAATTTCCGGCCCAAGCCTGTCCCCGGCAAAAGCGGATCGAACAAACGACAGACCCGCATCATCATCAGGTTGTTCTGCTGACCCGGCAGAAAACCATTTGCCGGGTCGAAATCCTCATCCCGGTCGACACAGGGGGCAGCCCCGCTCAGATCAGCCCAATCGGCAATCGGCATGGCGCGCATCTCGATCCGGATATTCTCGATGCAGCCCGCATCGAAAACCGACCGCTCACAAATCAGCGCCTTCATCGCGTCATAGCCTGGCACAGAACCGGTGGCCAAACGCACGTCCCGCACGGCCAAATTCGTGGCCCGGCGCAGCATGATCTCACGCGCGCTCCACAACCCCGTCTCAAGCGCGAGGAAGAAAAAGTAAAAGACGAGCGGCAAAAGGATGACGAACTCGATGGTGACCCCGCCCGCCTCGGACCGGCGAAAGCGGTCTTTGACGAAGCGGATCATTTCGTCAGCCTCAACATAGAGATGGACGCCGCGATCATGTCGAAGGCGGTTTGGATTTCGAGACCCTGAACGTCGAAGTAATGGGCCTCGGAAGAGGCGCAGTCTTTCAGAAGGCTGAGGGAGTTGGTGCTGTCGACATCCATGCCGATGGAATAGACCACGACGCCAGCCGTGTTCGCGACGCCGCAGATTTGGCGCAGGCG
The DNA here is from genome assembly GCF_029285915.1 of Sulfitobacter sp. M85. Classification (NCBI taxonomy): domain Bacteria; kingdom Pseudomonadati; phylum Pseudomonadota; class Alphaproteobacteria; order Rhodobacterales; family Roseobacteraceae; genus Sulfitobacter; species Sulfitobacter sp. M85. The sequence continues at coordinate 153,956 of NZ_JABECQ010000002.1, read as the reverse complement.
GCGGTCTTTCTCGCTCGCGCTGATGGTGTCGTGCATGTTGTTCCAAAAACTGTTCGCGCGGGAACTCCAAGTCTGCGATCCGCCCCACCAGTTCGTCGTCCGCCGCCGGCCATAGAGATTATATCCGTAATAGTAAGGGGACATCTCGGCCCAAACCTCGGGCCATTCGAGCCGTTCTTCCTGCCCTTGATCCCTATAGTCCCGTAGACTGGGGTGGTTGAGCAGCGTGTAATCATCCCACCTACGATCAGAGCCCCAAGGGTGGGTCGCATAAAAGTAGTCTTCAGGATAGGAATTATCCCCGTCGTATTCGTTGGAGCGTTCGGCAGAATCCACTGTATAGAACACCACCGACCCGTAATCGGTGCGGATCACATCCGACTCGCCAGAGGCATACTCAGGCTCAAGACGGTATTCCGGAAAGTTCTCACCATCCGTCATCAGCACCAGAACCTTCATGCTGTTATCAGCCCCGTGTGGGTGCGGACGGCCTTGAAACTCCTGCGGGACCAGACCGGCGTCGATCAACCCGCTCACCGGCCCCTGTGCGGAGGGGTCAAGCAAGGCCAGCCCCCACTTCGCACCAACGTCGATCGACGTCGACCCTTCGGCGGTCAAAGCGAGGATTTGCGATCTCAGCGCCGCGACCGAGTCTGACAGAGGAGTAATTTCAAAACCTGCGTCTTTACGGCAAACCCATTGGCCCCTTTCCTGGTCGGAACTCGACATGCTCTGGAACTGGAAGTGCCCTGTCCGTTGCATCTGTTGTTGGGGGTCGATCGCCAAGGAACCATAGTCATTCCCATCGAAATCCACGCAGTGGGAATAGCTATGTTCGGTGGTTGTCGAATATTGGCCCAGCAGGGCTTCTCCCGCATTTACCTTGGTCGAATAGGGAATGATCGAAATCGATACGCGTCCCTCTTCGGTATCGCTTAGGATCGTATCGACAAAGTCGATGGCCGCATTCTTCAGCAGGGTCAACTTGATCCCGCTCCGGTCGCTGGTCCTCTCCCCCATCGACCCCGACACATCCAACACCAGCGAAATCTCGATGTCCTCAACCCGTTCGGTCGCCTCAGAACTGATCGTCATCCCGAGTGAATCGATGTCGAAAAACCGGAAGAAATAGGTGTTCAGCCCGGCAGGGAGCGAGGCTTCGACGGTGCGCCCCACCAGAATGCCGCCGATCTTTTCTTCGCTCGAGTCGATCACCACCTCGGACGGATCGAGCCCCGCTGAGGTAAGATAGCTGCGCACGACCTCTTCTGGGTCGAGGTCTTGTGACAGGCTCGCCGCGGCCAGCACGGCATTGTCCAGGTGGGTCTGAAAGGTGGTCCGCGTCCGCTCGTGGTTCGCCAGATCCACGGCCAGCCCGCCAAAGATCGTGATCCCGAAAAACACGACCAACATGAGGACCAGCATACCGCCGCCCTCGTCCTTGCGAAAACGCTTTGCCCGCTCGCAAAGCATTCGACTGATAATACTGCGCCTCATGACACCTCTCTTTTTCGGAGGTTGAATCCGTAAGCAAATTCTGTGCTTTAGGCTGCGGCATTCGCGGATGGTGGACCTGTAAATCACGCGCCGGAGGGGCCGCTGCCTCAAAAAAACCCTGACTGTTCTCGTTCAATTAATGATTGCTAATGCTCAATCACTGCGCGCTTCCGGTTGCATAGTCAAGCCAGCGCGCGGGGGCCGGGGCGATCAAAATTCGCAACTGTAGCGGCATTCACACGTCTGCCCCGTCAAAGCCGTGGCAAGTCCTGCGCGGTTTCGCTAGAGTATGGAACCTGCACCTTGCTGCCCCCTGCATCAAAGTGCACCGACATGACAACGGCCCTTGCAATTCGCCCGGGGCTGCTCAGCTTTATCAGACCAGCCATGCCGTTGGAGAGAAAGGGATCACACCGATGTATCAAGCCGCCATCACCGGTACGGGCGTTTTCACGCCGCAGCAAACCATCACCAACGCCGAACTGGTCGAAGCCTTCAACGCCTATGCCGACCTCTACAACGCCGAAAATGCCGAGGCGATCGAAGCGGGCACCCTAGAGGCCAAGGCGCATTCTTCGGAAGAGTTCATCGTCAAAGCCAGCGGCATCGAACAGCGCTATGTCATGGATAAATCCGGCGTGCTGGACCCCAATGTGATGCACCCCCTGCTGCGCCAGCGCGCGGATGAGGAACCTTCCCTCATGGCCGAAATGGCCATTGATGCCGCGCAGAAGGCACTCGCCGCCGCTGGAAAGAGTGCCGAGGATGTGGACGCGGTGATCTGCGCCGCCTCCAACCTCGAGCGCGCCTATCCTGCCGTGGCCATTGAGATTCAGGAGCTTCTGGGCGTAAAGGGCTTTGCCTTCGATATGAACGTCGCCTGTTCTTCGGCCACTTTCGGCATTCAGGCGGCGGCGGATATGATCCGCTCCGGCTCCATCCGCTCCGCCCTCGTGGTGAACCCCGAGATTTGCTCAGCCCACCTCGAATGGCGTGATCGCGATTGCCACTTCATCTTTGGTGACGTGGCCACCGCCACGCTGCTGGAACGGGCCGAAGATGTCGACGGCCCCTGTTTCGACGTCATCTCCACCCGCTGCGCGACCGAATATTCCAACAACATCCGCAACAACAACGGCTTCCTCCGCCGCTCCCGCCCCGATGGGCTGAGCGACCGGCGCGATATGCAGTTCATGCAGAATGGGCGCAAAGTGTTTAAGGAAGTGTTACCCATGGTGGCCGACCATATCGGTGGGCATATGTCCGACAACGGGTTGGAATCCGCCGATCTCAAGCGCATCTGGCTGCATCAGGCAAATAAGTCGATGAACGATTTCATCGGGCGCAAAGTGCTGGGGCGGGAACCCGAGCCGGGCGAACAGCCCAACATTCTGCAAGACTACGCCAACACCTCCTCCGCCGGGTCGATCATCGCTTTCGCCAAGAACTCCGACGATCTGGAAGACGGCGACACTGGGCTGATCTGCTCCTTCGGGGCGGGCTATTCCGTAGGCTCCGTCATCGTCAAAAAGCGCGGCTAACCCGCGGCGCCCGGCCCTAAGATCAGGGCGGGGTTTGCATCTTGATCCGCTGTCATGGGCGGCGTAACACCCTGCACATGGCAAAGCTCTACTTCAATTACTCCACCATGAACGCCGGTAAATCCACGGTGCTGCTTCAAGCGGCGCATAACTATATGGAACGCGGCATGGTGCCCTTTTTGCTCACCGCGCAGTTCGACAACCGCGCGGGCGAAGGGCGCATCGCCTCCCGTATCGGCATTGGGCAAGAGGCCGATACTTTCGCCCCGGGCGAAGACCTTTTGGCCAAGATCGAAGCTCGGTTGGAGCAAGGCCCCTGCGCCTGTATCTTTGTCGATGAGGCGCAGTTTCTGGAGGTCGAGCAGGTCTGGCAACTGGCCCGTGCGGTGGATGATCTGGGCGTGCCGATCATGTGTTTTGGCCTTCGCGTCGATTTCCGGGGTGAGCTTTTCCCCGGCTCCGCCACCCTGCTGGCGCTGGCCGATGAGATGCGCGAAGTGCGCACCATTTGCCATTGCGGCAAGAAGGCCACGATGGTCGTGCGCCGCGACGCCGAAGGGCAAGCGATGCGGGACGGCGCGCAGGTGCAGATCGGCGGGAACGAGACCTATGTCTCGCTCTGCCGCAAACACTGGCGCGCCGCCGTGGGCGACGGTTAAACCCGGTTTGGCGGGGTCTCTCCGTCGATGAAGGCTCGTAGATTGGCAACGGCCATCAGCCCCATATCGACACGGACTTCATGCGCCGCCGTGCCGAGATGCGGCAACAGCACAACGTTGTCGAGATCGCGCAGCGCCTGCGGCACCTTGGGCTCGAACTCATAGACATCCAAACCCGCACCGCCAATGCGCCCCGCTTGCAGGGCTTTGATCAACGCGGCCTCCTGCACCACATCGCCGCGGGCGATGTTGATCAGATGGGCATGGGGCTGCATCGCGCCGAGAACGGCTTCATCGATCAGATGCCGGGTCTCGCCGCCGCCGGGCACGGCGATGACAAGCACATCCACGGCTTCAGCCAGCGCGGTCAGGCTCTCGACACGGGTAGCGGGAAAATCGAGGTCTTTCTCACTGCGGTTGAAATAGCTGACCTGCATTTCGAACCCATAGTGGCAGCGCCGCGCGATGGCCTGCCCGATCCGCCCCATGCCAACGATGCCGACCCGTTTGCCTGTCAGATGCAGGCCCAGCATCTGCGTCGGGTGCCAGCCCGCCCATCCGCCGGAGCGGACCAGCCGCTCCCCTTCGGCAGCGCGGCGGGCGGACATCAGCATGAGCGTCATGGCGACATCCGCCGTGGCATCGGTGACGGCGCCGGGGGTGTTGGTCACCTCCACCCCCGCCGCGCGCGCCGCTGCCGCGTCGATGTGGTTATAACCGACGCCGAAATTGGCGAGGATCTTGCAGCGCGGCTCGGGCACATCGGCGAAAACCTCGGCCGAGAAAGCATCCCCCAGGGTCGGCATCACTCCGTCATAGTCGCGCAGCGCGGCGCGCATTTCTTCGCCCGAAAGCGGCGCAGTTTCCTCGCGCACCGTCACTTCGCAGCCCTTTAACGCTTCGGTGACTTCTTTGGGCAAGGGTCTGGCAATCAATATCTTTTTCAATGCATCCGCCCTCCTTCGGGCACTTTTTGATCGGGCGACAAAAGCACGATCTCTCCGTCCTTGTCGGGCAGGCCGAGCACCAGCACCTCGGACATGAAAGGCCCGATCTGACGGGCGGGGAAGTTAACCACGGCCACGACCTGCCGTCCCACCAGCGTCTCCGGCGTATAATGCGCGGTGATCTGGGCCGAGGTCTTACGCTCGCCGATCTCCTCGCCGAAATCTACCCAGAGTTTGATCGCCGGTTTGCGTGCTTCCGGAAAGGCTTCGGCCCGGGTCACGGTGCCGACGCGAATATCGACTTTCAGGAAATCGTCGAAAGTGATCTCAGCCATTGGCCAGCTCCCGCGATCTGTCCGCCGCGGCGGCGACTGCGCGCTTGAGAAGGGGCGGGAAGCCTTGGGCCTCGTCCATCAAAACCTCAAGCGCCGCTTGGGTCGTGCCATTGGGGCTGGTGACGTTGACGCGCAACTGCGCCGGTTCCTCTTCAGCCTGCATCGCCAGCGCCCCTGCCCCGGCAACGGTTGCCTTGGCCAATTGCATCGCCAATTCTTCGGGCAAGCCTTGGGCCACACCAGCGGCGGCCATGCATTCGATCATGTGAAAGACATAGGCCGGACCGGAGCCGCTGACCCCCGTGACCGCGTCGATCTGCGCCTCTTCGGTCAGACGGACGACCTCGCCCACCGCGCTCAGCAGGGTCTCAGCTTCATCCAGCGACCGGCTGCCCGCTTTGGCGTTGCCGACAATGGCGGTGATCCCTTTAGAGATGGCAGCAGGGGTATTGGGCATGGCCCGCACGATAGGCGTGTCGCCGCCAAGGATGCTTTCGAAGTAACCGATGGTCGTTCCCGCCGCGACGCTGACAAAAAGCGTCTCGCCATTGCCCATCGCCTGAAGCGTCGGCAGTGCGTCCGCCATCATCTGCGGTTTGACCGCCACCAGCACCACCGCTGGCGCGGCAGGCAGGTCGGCGTTCAGGTTCACGCCGGTGCCTTGCAGCCAATCGGACGGTTTCGGGTCCACGACCCAGACCGCGCTTGCCGGCAGCCCCTGCGCCAGCCAGCCTTCCAACATGGCCGATCCCATTTTGCCACAGCCCAGCAAAACCAGACCGTCGCGTGCTACTCTCCCGTCTTTCATCCTATCCCCCGAAGTTGTTCGGGGACTTTGTTACGCCCGGCCGTAAGCCTCTGCAATGGCGACGTCCATCGCGGCCTTTGGGGATTGATCGCCCCAGACGAGCAATTGCAGCGCAGGATAGTAGCGTTCCGCGCTCATGACGGCGGCCCCGATCATCGTGTCGATCTGCTCTGGCCCCGCGACCTGTCCGCCCGCCAAAACCAGCCCGTAGCGGTAGACCATCAACTGCTGATCGGCCCAAAAGCTGAAGGCCCCCGCCCAGCATTGATCGTTGACGAGGTTTAACAATTCGTAAAGTTCCGGCAGTTTTTCAGCCGGAGGCTCCATCTCGAAGGTGCAGATCAGCCGCAGCGTTTCATCGTAAGCCGACCATGCCAGCGTGATGGAATAGGTCCGCCACTGCCCCTCGACCGCCATGGCGATCTGGTCATCCGCCACGCGGTCGAATTCCCAATCGTGATGGGCCGCGAGATTTTCAACGATATCAATGGGGTGGATTTCTTCTTCAAGGTAATGCTCGGACAGGGCCATTTCGCCACCTCTCAATCTGTTCCACGGGGCGGGACTTGGCCCACCATGCATGGAAGCCTGCACAAATAGGCGTGTAGGTTCACATCACCTATACAAGATATGGTGCTTGCGGCGGAACAGTCTGGCAAGTTTTTTCTTGGGGATAACCACAATTGATAGGGGATAACCGCAATAACTTGTGGGTAAATCGCGGAAATCGTCTATAAATTGGAGAAAGAGGGCGCGAGGGGCCGCAAACGGCCCCTGTCCACGCGGGGGATCGCCGCCCCGGCCCGGGGCGGCTGATCGAATTCTATCGGGTTCAGTCTTTGGCTTCGAGCTTGTCGAGCCGCGCTTTCAGCGCTTCGTTCTCTTCGCGTGCCTTCTGCGCCATGGCGCGCACCGCGTCGAACTCCTCACGGGTGACGAAATCACGGTCAGCGAGCCAACGGTCGAGCATGCCCTTGAAGGCGGTCTCGGCCTCGTCCTTAGCGCCTTGGGCGACGCCCATCGCGTTTGTCATCATCTGTGAAACATCATCGAAAAACTTGTTGCGGGTCTGCATGTCTGGCCTCCGGAGGTTTGTTAGCCTCTATATGGGGCGCGACGCCCTTGCTCGCAAGGTTGACTTCCCCGCGCGGCCTTGCTCAATCAGCAGCATGATAGCCATGCTCCCCTTCCCCGATATCGCGCCGGAAATCTTTTCGGTGACCCTGTTTGGTTCCACCTTCGCGCTGCGCTGGTATGCGCTGGCCTATATCGTGGGCATTCTGCTGGGCTGGCGCATCGCCACCGCGGCGGTCAAACGCCCCCAACTGTGGAAGAACGACACGCCGGTGATGAAACCCGGTCAGGTCGAGGATCTGCTCTTTTGGGTCATTCTGGGCGTGATCCTTGGCGGGCGGCTGGGCTATGTCCTGTTTTATCAGCCGGCCTATTACCTGTCGAACCCTGCGGCCATCTTGCAGCTTTGGGAAGGCGGCATGTCCTTTCACGGCGGGGCGCTCGGGGTCATTCTGGCCGGGCTTTTCTATACATGGCGGCACCGCATCCCGGTAATCTCGACCGGGGATATGGTCTGTCTGGGGCTGGCGCCGGGGCTGTTTCTGGGGCGTCTGGCGAATTTCATCAATGCCGAGCTTTGGGGCCGCCCGACCGATCTGCCTTGGGGCGTGGCCTTCCCCGGTGAAGCGGCGCAGTTCTGCCCCGATGTGGCGGGCATCTGCGCGCGCCATCCCTCGCAGCTCTATGAGGCGCTGCTGGAGGGGCTGCTCTTGGGCGGCGTCCTGATCTGGATGGCGTGGAAACGCGGCGCGCTCAAAATGCCGGGGCTGATCGGTGGCACTTTCCTTGCGGGCTATGGCGCGGCACGGTTCGCGGTGGAGTTCCTGCGCCAGCCCGACGCGCAATTCGTCACCCCCGGCAACCCGCTGGGGCTGGCTTGGCATATCGGCGGCTGGGGGCTGACCATGGGGCAAATCCTATCGCTGCCGATGATTGCCGTGGGCGTCTTCCTCATCATCCGAGCGCGGCGGCAGGCATGAGCCTGAAGGACCATCTGCTCACACGGATCGCACTGGAAGGGCCGATGCGGCTGGACGCCTATATGCAGTCCTGCCTGCTGCATCCCGACTGGGGGTACTATACCACCCGGGCGCCTTTCGGCCCGGAGGGGGATTTCATCACCGCCCCCGAGATCAGCCAGATGTTTGGCGAGTTGATCGGCCTGTCGCTGGCGCAAAGCTGGCTGGATCAGGGCGCGCCCTCCCCCTTCACACTGGCCGAGCTTGGGCCGGGCCGGGGGACATTGATGGCCGATATCCTGCGCGCCACGGCGCGGGTGCCGGGGTTTCAGGACGCGGCGCAGGTCACGCTGGTCGAAGCCTCTCCTTCTTTACGCGAGGTGCAGCGCGAGACGTTGCGAGGGGCCGAGGTCACTTGGGCCGAGAGTGCCGCTGACCTGCCAGATGCGCCGCTGTTCCTCGTCGCCAATGAGTTTTTCGACGCGCTGCCGATCCGGCAATTCATCCGCCAAGGCGCAGGCTGGGCCGAGCGCCGGGTGGGCGCGGCAGAGGGGGCGCTGACCTTTGGCCTCGGCCCCGTGACCCCACAGCCTGCCCTTGCCCATCGGCTGGAGGATACGAAAGACGGCGACCTTGTTGAGCTTTGCGCTCCGGCGGCGGAGATCATGCAAGAGATCGGCAAACGTATCGCGGCCCATGGCGGGGCGGGGCTGATCATCGACTATGGCGATTGGCGCGCCTTGGGCGACACGCTGCAAGCGCTGGAAAACCACAGCCCTGCCGATCCGCTCGCCAATCCCGGGCAGGCCGATCTGACCGCCCATGTCGATTTCGAGGCGCTCGCCCGCGCCTGCCCCTGCCCCCATAGCCGCGTGGTCACCCAAGGCGTTTTTCTGGAGCGGTTGGGCATCACCCCCCGCGCGCAGAAACTGGCCGAGGCGCTGACCGGTGACGCGCTCAGCAACCATATTGCCGCACATCGACGGTTGACGCACCCGGCGGAAATGGGAAACCTGTTCAAAGTGATGGGGCTCTACCAAAAAGGTCAGACCCCGCCCCCGGGGACAGAAGTATGACGCTCGAAATTCTGACATCCGATGCGCTTGCCCCTTTGCGGCACGGGTTTTTCACCCGCCGTGGCGGCGCGTCATCGGGGGTGTTTTCCGGGCTGAACTGCGGCAGCGGCAGCTCGGACCAATCCGAAATCGTGCGCATCAACCGCGCCCGCGCCGCCGAGGCGATGGGCCTCCCCGCCGACCATCTTGTCGGGGTGCATCAGGTCCACTCTGCCACCGTCGTCACCGTGACGGAACCGCGCGACGACAAGCCCCGCGCCGATGCGCTGGTGACCCAAACCCCCGGCATCGCCCTGTCGATCCTGACCGCTGACTGCCAGCCCGTGCTCTTTGCGGATGCGCAGGCCGGTGTGGTCGGCGCGGCCCATGCAGGCTGGCGCGGCGCACTTGATGGGATACTCGAGGCGACGGTCGACGCGATGGTCGATCTCGGCGCTACCCGCGAAAAGATCACCGCGGTGATCGGCCCCTCCATCAGCCAGCGCGCCTATGAGGTCGGGCCGGAGTTTCTGGACAACTTCATGAATGCCGACCCCGAGTTTGCCCGCTACTTTGCCCAAGGCGAAGGCGACCGCCTGCATTTCGACCTGCCCGGCTTTGGCCTGAACCGGCTGCGCGCGGCAGGGGTGGGCCATGCGGAATGGACGCGGCATTGCACCTACGCCGATGCCGCGCGATTCTATTCCTACCGGCGCACGACCCACGCCAAGGAAGCGGACTATGGCCGCTTGCTCTCGGCGATCACCCTCTGAACGGGGCGGGATTGCGGCAAAGCCTGCCCGTTTCGCGCCGCATTGCTGTCGCGAAACTTAGCACAATCAGCCCCTTGCGACCCCATTGTTTCCAGCACCCCCTGCAAACCACCGAAAATTAACACTTTTCGAAGTATGGCAAAGGCGCCCAAGACCGCCCTTCGAACCCGCCAAATTCCCACAAGTTTCTCGCCCACGGTCAAAAACCGGCCCGATTGCACTGCGATAGTGGATGCAACGATGCCCGCGTGACCCGAAGAGGAACAAAGCCATGAAAAAGAACCCGCGCTTCATCAAATCCGTTGTCGAGACAGCGGCCAAGACCGACACCGTCATGCCATGGGCCCGCGGTGTGCGCCGCGCCGCTTTCATAGCCAAACGCTCCGGCAATGCCCCGGTCCGCAAGACCGCCTGAGAAGTTTCCCCCGGTACCGGTGCCACGTGCCCGGTATAGCAGACCGCCCCTCGTGACGTTGATTCGTTGCGAGGGGCGTTTTCATGCGAATATGGCGATCACGCACCCGGCCCGGAAACAGCCCCCCCGCATTCAGCCGAGATTGGCGCGCAAAGCGCAGCGCTCAGGCCGGATATTTTGACAAATCCCGCAGAACATGGCGCAGTATCCGTCAGCCCGAGCCGGTGCATGCCGCCCACGGCAGCGCTGTGCCGGGCCGACAAAGGGTTTTGCATGACTCAGACCGCCACCAAAGCCGAAGGCCCACCGCCCGCGCCGATGCGCAGCTATGAAGTCGCCGCGCTCCGCGCCGACGGGTCGCTCTATATCGGGCAAGACACCGCCCCCACTGCGCCACTTTTCGAAGCCGCTTTCGCGGCCTTCGCCCGCGGGACGCCAATCCAAACGGTGCAGGGCGACATCGCCATCGAAGATCTCCAGCCCGGCGACATGATCCACACGAGTCCCGGAGGTCCGGCGCAGTTGATCTGGATCGGGTCGAGCCGTTTCATCCCGGCGGACAGTGGGCGGCTGCCCCTCATCCGCATCATGCCCGACAGTTTCGGCGAGGGGCGCCCCAGTTCGTTCCTCACTCTCGGCCCCGCCGCACGGGTGCTCCAGACGCCGCCCGACCTGCGGGCCGAGGCGGAGGGCAGCCGCCTGCTCACCCCGCTGCGCGAATTTGTGGATGGGGTCAATGTGATCGAGGTCACCCCGCCAACCCCGGTGCGCCTGTTTCATATCTGTCTGTCGCGCCATGCGGTGATCAAGGCAGGCGGGCTAGAGATGGAGACCTTTCACCCCGGCGCTCAAGCGCTGCGTGACGCAACGCCCGGCCTGCGGGATCGCTTTCTATCCATGTTTCCGCAGATCGCGCATGGGCGTGATTTCGGCCCCCTCGCCCATCCCCGCGCGCCTGAAGCGGCAGAAGACCGCGCCGACAGCTGATCTCAAGGCGCTGTCGACAGCCGCGCTTCCAACACGTCGAAAGGCACGCCCGGCTCATCCTTGGCTCCGCGGATCACGAGGCTGGTCTTCACGCTTTCCACATTGGGCGTGGTCAGCAATTGTCCGGTCAGGAAACTTTGAAAGCTCGACAGATCCGGTGCCACGCATTTCAGGATGAAATCGACCTCACCGTTCAGCATATGGCACTCGCGCACCAGCGGCCAACCACGGCATTTCTCTTCAAACGCACTCAAATCAGCCTCGGCCTGACTGGCCAGCCCGACCATGGCGAAGACCTGCACCTCAAAGCCCAGTTCGCGCGCATCGACATCCGCATGATAGCCTTTGATATAGCCCTGCTCTTCCAAGGTACGCACGCGCCGCAAACAGGGCGGCGCAGAGATGCCGACGCGTTTGGCCAGTTCGACATTCGTCATCCGGCCATCAGATTGCAACTCGGCCAAGATCATCCGGTCTATCGGATCAAGTCGTGTACCCGCCATAACATCCTCAGTGAATTTTCGATTCTTATAGCAGCCTGCGTGGTGCGCGCAATAAAGTTTCACACAAGCGCAATATTCTTTATCACGGCCCTTGAGACCAGCCGCCCGTCCGTTCACGCAAGCGTAATGACGGGGCGGTGACGGCAGGGGTTTAACGGCTTCGCGGCTATCGCTATATGAGGCGGGCAATATCAATGACAGCCCGGGGGCGCCAGATGGCCGAGACACGTAAAACCAAGGTACTGATCATCGGCTCCGGCCCTGCGGGTTATACCGCCGGGGTCTACGCAAGCCGCGCCATGCTGGAGCCGATCCTCGTGCAGGGGATCGAGCCGGGCGGCCAGCTGACCACCACCACCGAGGTCGAGAACTGGCCCGGCGACAGCGAGGTGCAGGGCCCCGACCTGATGATCCGCATGCAGGACCACGCCAAGGCCATGGGGACCGAGATCATCGGCGACATCATCACCGACCTCGACCTGTCGAGCCGTCCGTTCCACGCCAAGGGCGACAGCGGCACGACTTACGTCGCCGATTCCGTGATCCTCGCCACCGGGGCGCGGGCCAAGTGGCTCGGGCTGGAGAGCGAAGAAAAGTTCAAGGGCTTCGGCGTCTCGGCCTGTGCCACCTGCGATGGGTTCTTCTACCGCGGTCAGGAGATCGTGGTCATCGGCGGCGGCAACACCGCCGTGGAAGAGGCGCTGTTCCTTACCAACTTCGCCTCCAAGGTCACGCTGATCCACCGCCGGGACGAGCTGCGCGCCGAGAAGATCCTGATCGACCGTCTGATGAAGAACCCCAAGATCGAGCCGCTGTGGTTCCACGAGTTGCACGAGGTCTACGGCACCGACAACCCGCTCGGCGTCGAGGGCGTGAAGGTCAAACACACCAAGACCGGCGAAATTACCGACATCCCCGCCAAGGGTGTCTTTGTCACCATCGGCCATGCGCCCGCCAACGAGTTGGTCAAGGACACGCTGGAGACCCACATGGGCGGCTACGTCGTGACCAAACCCGACAGCACCGAAACCTCGATCCCCGGTGTCTTCGCCGCGGGTGACCTGACCGACCACAAGTACCGCCAAGCGGTGACCAGCGCTGGCATGGGCTGCATGGCTGCACTCGAAGCCGAGCGTTTCCTTGCCGAAGTGGGCGACGATGACGGCAAAGATACCTCCCTCCCGCTCGGCTATGGGGCCGAGGTGAAGAAAGACGTTTAAGTCAGACGAAGGCGCGGCGGAGATAATTCCGGTTTCCGCCGCCCCTCAGCACCCGAATTGCAGGCCACCCTCGGATCATGGGATTTCGGCCTTTAACGGGGCGACACCCCTTAGTTCTATAGACTTTTCACATATTTTGCAGCTATGGCAGCCGGGACCAAAGCCGCCTGTTCCCTGAAGAAAAGTGATAGTCATGATGCCCAGCAACCTCACGCCGATCCCCGAACTCTACGTCTCTTACGAGTCTTCGCAAAAGCTGAAGGTGGAGGCGGGCAATCTGGTGAGCCTCGACCTCACCCCGCGCCAGATCTGCGATCTGGAACTCTTGATGAACGGTGGCTTCAACCCGCTGAAAGGGTTCTTGGGCGAAGAGGACTACGACAGCGTGGTCGAGAATATGCGTCTGGCGGATGGCTCGCTCTGGCCGATGCCCATCACCCTCGACGTGACCGAGGCTTTCGCCGAGCAGCTCGAAGTAGGGCAGGACATCGCCCTGCGCGACCAAGAGGGCGTGATCCTCGCGACCATGACCGTGACCGACCGCTGGACCCCGAACAAATCGCGCGAGGCCGAGAAGGTCTTTGGCGCCGATGACGAGGCGCATCCGGCGGTGAATTACCTGCACAACCAAGCGGGCAACGTCTATCTGGGCGGCCCCGTGACCGGCATCCAGCAGCCGGTGCACTACGACTTCCGCGCCCGCCGCGACACGCCCAACGAGCTGCGCGCCTATTTCCGCAAGCTGGGTTGGCGCCGCGTCGTGGCCTTTCAAACCCGCAACCCGCTGCACCGCGCACATCAGGAACTCACCTTCCGCGCCGCCCGTGAAGCGCAGGCCAACCTGCTGATCCACCCGGTTGTCGGCATGACCAAACCGGGCGACGTCGATCACTTCACCCGCGTGCGCTGCTACGAGGCGGTGCTCGACAAATACCCTGCCGCCACGACCTCCATGTCGCTCCTGAACCTCGCCATGCGCATGGCTGGCCCGCGCGAGGCCGTCTGGCACGGGCTGATCCGCAAGAACCACGGCTGCACCCATTTCATCGTCGGTCGCGACCACGCCGGCCCCGGCAAGAACTCGGCGGGCGAGGATTTCTACGGCCCCTATGACGCGCAGGAACTGTTCCGCGCGCATCAGGAGGAGATGGGCATCGAGATGGTCGACTTCAAACACATGGTCTATGTGCAGGAGCGCGCCCAGTACGAGCCCAACGACGAGATCGAGGACCGCGACAACGTCACCATTCTCAACATCTCGGGCACCGAACTGCGCCGCCGCCTGCGCGAAGGTCTGGAAATCCCCGAGTGGTTCTCCTTCCCCGAAGTGGTCAAGGAGTTGCGCCGCACTTCCCCGCCGCGCTCGAAGCAGGGCTTCACCGTCTTCTTCACCGGCTTCTCCGGCTCGGGCAAATCCACCATCGCCAACGCGCTGATGGTCAAGCTGATGGAAATGGGCGGGCGCCCGGTGACGCTGCTGGACGGTGACATTGTGCGGAAAAACCTCAGTTCTGAGTTGGGCTTCTCGAAAGAGCACCGCGACCTAAACATCCGCCGCATCGGCTATGTCGCCTCCGAGATCACCAAGAACGGCGGCATCGCCATCTGCGCACCGATCGCGCCCTATGCCGCCACCCGCCGCGCGGTGCGCGAGGATGTAGAGAACTTTGGCGCCTTCGTCGAAGTGCATGTCGCGACCTCCATCGAGGAATGCGAACGCCGCGACCGCAAGGGGCTCTACAAACTGGCGCGAGAGGGCAAGATCAAGGAATTCACCGGCATTTCCGACCCCTACGATGTGCCGCAGAACGCCGAACTGGTGCTGGAGACCGAGAATGTCGAGGTCGACAACTGCGCGCATCAGGTGTTGCTGAAGCTCGAAAGCATGGGGCTGATCGCGGGGTAAGCCGCTCAGTCTCTGCTAAGAACAACGCAGCCCCTCGGGGCTGCGTTTTACGTTTGGGGTCAGGCCATCTCGGGCATGAAGACTTGGCCCGACATCACCACGCGCCCCTGCCCCGCCACGCGGACACCGGTGATCGCATCGCGGGGGCCAAGCACCTCGACCTCCGCCCGTCCGGGGCGGCCCATGAGGTGCCCCTGCTCGGCCACGAAGGCCGGGCTCTCGATCAATCCGCGCGCCCAGAGATAGGCCGCCATGGCACCCGTCGCCGATCCGGTGAAAGGGTCTTCGGCGGGGCTCGGCGGGGCGAGCAAGAGCCGCGCATAGGTATTGCCCGCAGCGGTCGCGCCTTCGAGGGTGACCCAAAAAGGCTCCATCATATCGCTGCCCTGCCCCAGATGGGCATTATAGGCCGCGAGCGCCTCGGGGTTGAGCTTCAGCCCTTCCAAGGCGGCGCGACTGCGCAGAACGGTGACACAGAACGGCAGCCCGGTAGAAACTACCTGCGGCGGCGCGATGATATCCCCCGGGGCCACGCCGCCCACCTTGGCGACGAGATCGGCAGGCACTTCTTCCCCGAAAACCGGCGCGATCTGGGTCATGGCGATCTGGGAGCCGCGCACCTCGACCTCAACGATCCCCGCGCCAGTCTCCAACCGCAGTGGCCCTTCGCCGATCAACCCACGATGGCGCAGCGCTGCGACGGTGGCGATGGTGGGGTGGCCCGCAAAGGGTATCTCTCGACTGGCGAGGTAGTATTTCACCTTTAAATCCGCGACCTCCGACGGGCCGGTAAAGGTGCATTCCACGAGGGATGTTTCGCGCACATAGGCCATGCATAGCTCATCCGGCAGCCCTGCCCCGCCATGCACCACGGCGCAGCCATTGCCGCCAAAGACTTGGTCGGTAAAGGCGTCTACCCAGTCGAAATCGAAATCCATAAGACCGCTCCCAATAAAAAAGGCCGCAGCGGACTGCGGCCTTGCATCGGGCTTAGCGTATCTTCGTGCCGCGCGGCGTCAATGCACCATCACTGGCCGGTAGTCATGCTCTCGCGCCAGCGAGAAAGCGAGTTTCTGATCGCCGACCAGCGCAAGCTGCTGCCCTTCGGCATCGTGAACGGCATAGAGAAGCTCAAGCCCCTCGGCCTGATCGCGCACCTCGCGCGGCAGATCGGCGACAGCGATGGTTTTGACATAGACCATACGGTCGTTTCCGTGGGTGATTGCGTCTTGCATGATGTTACCCCTTCTTGATCTTGATGGTTTGAACCACCGTTTCAGGCTTGGCGCGGGTCAGGTCGACATGCAGCAGACCATTCTCCATAACCGCCTCGCCCACATCGACCCCATCGGCCAGTACGAACGAGCGCTGGAATTGACGCGCAGCGATTCCACGGTGCAGAAACACCCGGTCTTCGCCATCGTCGGACTGACGCCCACGGATCACGAGCTGTCTATCCTCAACGGTTATCGACAGATCCTGTTCCGAAAAACCCGCCACCGCCAGCGTGATGCGATAGCTGTAGTCCGAGGTTTGTTCGATGTTGAACGGCGGATAACCTTCGTTTCCGGCCTTGGCGCTGCGTTCGAGCACCCGTTCCAATTGTTCAAACCCAAGCATATGCGGGTAAGAGGCAAGCGTTAATTTCGTCATGCGACACGTCCTTATCAGGTCAAGCGACAGTGTTTCACAGGCCCCGCAACCGGCAGCCCGTTGCATTGAATATGGGGGGGCTTGGGCAAGGGCGCAAGGGCTATGCCAAATGATCTCAACCGCTTATATTCAAGGTTCAGATGCCCAACGGAATCACCTGCCCATGAATGCCCCTACCGATCTGTCGATGAAAACGGACGAAGTGCTGCGTGTCGAGCTTGAGGTCTTTCGACGGGAACATCGCGATCTGGATGACGCCATCCATGCGCTGGTCGAACGCGGCACCGGGGATCAACTGACCCTGCAACGGCTCAAGAAACGCAAACTGCGTCTCAAGGATTTGATCGCCCAGATCGAAGACCGGCTGACGCCCGATATCATCGCCTGACCCATTATCCCCATGGCCCACGGCAATCGGCGTTGCCAGATGGGCCGTGATGGGTATAGTGCGCGCTCTGATCCACCAAGAGAAGGCCCGCAGCAATGACCACGCCCCCGGTTGGCATCATCATGGGGTCCCAGTCCGACTGGGCCACCATGCGCGAAGCAGCAACCCTGCTGGACGAGCTTAACATCCCCTTCGAGGCGCGCATCGTTTCGGCCCATCGCACGCCGGACCGGCTCTGGGACTATGGCAAGACGGCGGTGGACCGGGGTTTGCAAGTCATCATCGCGGGCGCAGGCGGGGCGGCGCATTTGCCGGGCATGATGGCCTCCAAAACCCGCGTGCCGGTGATCGGTGTGCCGGTGCAGACCAAGGCGTTGTCGGGTGTGGATTCGCTTTATTCCATCCTGCAAATGCCACGCGGCTTCCCGGTCGCGACCATGGCCATCGGTGCTGCAGGCGCGGCCAATGCCGCCCTGATGGCGGCAGGCATCCTTGCGCTGCAAGACCCGGAATTGGCCAAACGGCTAGACGATTGGCGCGATGCGCTCAGCGCTTCGATCCCCGAGGTGCCGCATGACTGAACCCCTGCAAACCGGCGCCACCATCGGCATTCTGGGCGGCGGCCAATTGGGCCGCATGCTTTCTGTCGCCGCAGCACGGCTTGGCTTTCGCACCCATATCTTCGAGCCGGGCGCCAACCCGCCCGCCGCCGATGTGGCCCATGCGGTGACCACCGCCCCCTATGACGACCACAAGGCGCTGGAGGCTTTCGCCCGCGCCTGTGACATCGTCACCTTCGAGTTTGAAAACATCCCCACCGAAGCGCTCGACGTGGTCGAGGCGATCACCCCGCTGCGCCCGGGCCGAGAGGCGCTGCGCATTTCCCAAGACCGGCTGACCGAGAAGACCTTCCTCGGCGATCTTGGCCTGCGCGTGGCCCCTTTCGCCGATGTGAGCGACGCGGCCAGCCTCAAGGCCGCCGTGGCCCAGATCGGCACGCCTGCGATCCTCAAAACCCGCCGTTTCGGCTATGACGGAAAGGGCCAAGCGCGGCTGAAAGACGATGCCGACCTCGACGCCGCTTGGGCCGAGATGAACGGCGCGCCTTCCGTGCTCGAAGGTTTCGTGAACTTCAGCGCCGAAATCTCTGTCATCGCCGCGCGCAGTGCCACGGGAGAGGTCGCCTGTTTCGACCCTGGTGAGAATGTCCACCGCGATGGCATCCTGCACACCACCACCGTGCCCGCCAAGATCAGCAATGCACAGCGCACCGACGCGGTGCTGCTTGCCGGTCGCGTGCTGAACGCACTGGATTACGTCGGCGTCATGGGCGTCGAGCTTTTCGTCACGCCGCAGGGGCTGATCGTGAATGAGATCGCCCCGCGGGTGCATAACTCTGGCCATTGGACCCAGAACGGCTGCACCATCGATCAATTCGAGCAGCATATCCGCGCCGTGGCCGGGTGGCCCTTGGGCGATGGGCAGCGCTATGCAGATGTGGTGATGACCAACCTCATCGGCGATGACATGGACCGCGTGCCCGAACTGGCCCGCGCCCGCGACACGGCGCTGCATCTCTACGGCAAGGCCGAGGTCAAACCGGGCCGCAAGATGGGTCATGTAAACCAGATCACCCGCGGCTGAGGTCAGCCGAAGAACCGATCCGCAACCGCGCCGGACATGAAGCTCACCCGCCCCGCCGCGAAAGTGGCGGCGACCCGGCCCGTGGCCTTGTCCAAGACGACGATATCGGCGCGTTTGCCCGGCGCGAGCGTGCCGCGATCCGTAAGCCCCAAGACCTGCGCCGGCCCGGATGAGACCAACGCCCAAGCGCCCGCAAGGTCCAGCAATCCGCTCTGCGCCAGCATCAAGGCGGCGCGGCGCGGCGAGGGGTAATGGTAATCCGACGCCAGCGCGTGACAACGCCCCATGGTGATCAGGTCCAGCGCCGAAAGGTTGCCGTTATGCGACCCGCCGCGCACCACATTGGGCGCGCCCATGATGACCGCATCCCCCGCTCCATGCGCGGCCTCGGCGGCCTCCTGCGTCTCGGGGAATTCCGCCAGTGTCACGCCCCGCGCCCGCCAAAGGGCGCGGCCCTCGGCGGTCTGGTCATCATGGCTGCCCATTTTAACGCCACGCTGCGCCAGTTCCGCGCAAAGCCCGTCCAGCGCCGCGGGCACCTCATCGCGCCGCGCGTGCATCTCCTGCATCTGTGCCAAATGGCTCTCCGGGCTGCGCCCGGCCTTCAGCGCCTGCCCGACCAGCCGTTTCGGGGTCTTGCCCGCCGCCAAACGGTCATGCGGCAGGTGATCGTTGAACACCACATAGCCCACGCCCCAATCCGCCATGCGCTGCGGCAGACTGTCGTAGAGGTCGAGCATATGGGTCTCGAACCGAAGCTGCGGGCGGATGTCGGTGACCAATTCCGGCGCGGTATCGCGGATGCCGCTAAAGACCTGATCGGCGAACGCCAGCCCCCGCAGCCCGCCTTCCCAACTGACGAATTGCGCCAAAACCGCGGTGGTCATGCCATTGGCCGCGAGCTCGGCCTCCGCTGCGACCAACCCTTCAGACAGTTGTTTCATCGCCCCGCGGCGCGGAGCCAGATGCCGCTCGAACGCGTCGCCATGCAGATCGACGATCCCCGGCATGACTCGAAAGCCGGTCAGATCGACAGGCCGCCCGACCGGGGCATCGGCAATCACCCCGTCGGCAAATGAGAGCGGCGCGCGGCTCAGCCCCTCGGGGTGAAGCACCTCCACATTGACGAGATTAAGGTTTGGCATCGTCCCCTCCCACCCCCGGCAGGCAGCCCGCTTCCGGGCAGCCGATCGCATTCAGGACCCCGTCGATGAAGGTCATCGACCGATCAAAACTGCCGGTTTTCAGAAAGGCCATAGTTTGGGCGATGACGCGCGGGTTGTTCATCATGAAGGTATGGGTCACCGGCAAGACGATATGATCTTTCATCCCCGCCACACGGGTCGAAGCGACCGAGACTTTTCCATCATCCGGCCCCGGCAAAAGGCTCGAAAAATAGGGGTTGAGCGACTGTGAGCCGGCAATCACGCCCAGCTCGAAAGGGACCGGCGGCAATTGGTTCGGCAAGGCCGCGTCATCGGTGCCGATCTCGGCCCCGGCGGGCCCGTTCAACCATTCGAACGCAGGGTTCTCGACCAATTCGTCCACCACCTCGCTGCCGTGATTGGGCGGCCCCAGCATCACCACGCGCCCGACCCGGTCGGCCCCGGCCTCGGCCACCCATTTGCGCACCAAAATACCGCCCATGGAATGGGTCACGAAATCGATCCGCGCGGTGCCGCAGGCCTCAATCGCGCGCGGCAGGGTCTGTTTCGCCAATTCCGCGATATTGGCCTCAGTCGAAGGGTAGCCCGGGCGCACCACGCGGTAGCCTTCGGCGGCCAAGGCGGCTTCCATCACGGCAAAAGACATCTCGGTCCGGGCCAGCCCATGCAGCAAAACAACACAGCGCCCCGCCGCGTTTTCGGCCGCGGCAGGCAGGGGGATCGCCAAGGAAATCGCGGCAATCAGCAGGGTGAAAAATCTCATCATGCCCTCCAGATAGACTGATTGCCCCGACTGTGAAATGGTCTTGGCGCGTTACCTGACGAAAGTATGCCGATGCCCCGACCCTGCCCTCGATTGGCCGCCCGCGCCGTGCTGCTGCACGAAGGCCGGCTGCTGCTGGTCAACGCCTATGCCGATGATCGGCTGGGCCTGATGTGCGCCCCCGGCGGTGGCGTGGAGGCCGGCGCCTCCCTTCCCGACAACCTGCGCCGCGAGGTCTTTGAGGAAACGGGCCTCACGATCTCTGTCGGCGCGCCCTGTTTGGTCAATGAGTTCCACGACCCCGGCGGCGAGTTCCATCAGGTGGATATCTATTTCAGATGCCACATCCTCGGATCCGCCCAAATCGCCCCCGATTGGCAAGACCGAGAGGCCATCGTCACGCGGCATCGATGGGTCACCCAAGCGGAACTGGCACAAGTCCCCCACAAGCCCGATAGCCTCGGCACAGTTGCCTTTGGCCCGACGGAGGCGGCGATCACCTACGATCCTTTGGAGCCGATTTTGCGCTGATCGCCCAAGCGATCCCGCCCAGAACCAAGGCCGTCGCGATGATCAGCGTCAGGCTCAGCGGCTCACCCAAAAGCAGCGCCCCGGCGAGGATGGCGATGATCGGCACGCTTAGCTGCGCCACCGCCGCCGTGCCCCCGTCGATCCGCGTCAGCACCGCATACCACAGGGCATAGCCAAGGCCCGAAGTCAGCCCGCCGCAAAGCGCGCCCAACAAAAGCCCCGTCAGGCTGAACTGCGCCCCCGCAACAGCGGGCAGGATGAGCATGAACGGCAAACAGAGCAAAAAGTTCGCCGAAGTCGCCGCCAGCGGATCGCCCGATGTGCGACCGATGATCGTATAGGCGGCCCAGCCGATCCCCGCCAGAACCATCAACCCGGCGCCGATTGGATCCGTGGAACCCTGCCCATCCGGCCAGAGGACCAAAACCAAGCCCGCAAAAGCCGCCGCAGCCCCTGTAATCTGACGCGCGGTGGGCGCCGCCCCAGTTAAAGCGGCGTAGGTGAACATGGTAATCTGCACCACGCCAAAAAGGATGAGCGCCCCGAGCCCCGCATCCAACGTCAGATACGCCAGACTGAACCCGATCATATAGACAGCGAGACTCACGGCCCCGCCGATCCTGTTGCGCCGCAAAAGCGGCAACCGCCCACCCCGCAGCGCAACCAAGATGGCCAAAACCAATGCCCCCGCACCGACCCGCACAAGGGCAAAGCCCGCCGGATCGATATGCCCGCCGTCCACCGCCATCCGGGTCAAAATTGAGTTCGCCGCAAAGGCGCACATGGTGAGGGCGGAAAGAAGGAAAAGCTGCATGACCTCCCGCTTAGCCTCACTCTCCAGCCGCGCCAAGCGCGGAATGCCTTTTGCACAAGGTTCTAACTGTGACGTGATGATCCCCTCGTTCGCAGTGAATGCTGTGATAAGATAAGGCGGTACGCGCGCTGCAATTCGATAGTGGTGCCAGAGGGGTTCCATGGCTCTCTAGGGTTTCACCTATGCTATGTCATAGCCACGCCCTCGAAACGCACGGATACAGTCGTACCACGCTCATTACAGGTGGATACCAAACAGGCATGGCCCCCATAGGCCGCCGCGACTTTGCGAACCAAGGCCAACCCCAAGCCCGACCCTTCAACCTCATCGCGCGACCGCAAAGTGGTCATCGGCTGGAAGACACGCTCATGATAACGCGGCGGTATTCCCGGCCCATCATCGGAAACGGTCAGCATCATGGCCTCCCCTTCGTTTTTTACCACTACCTCGACCCGCCCGGAAAACCGATCATGATGCTTGATCGCGTTTCCAATCAACGCCACGAAAAGCGAGTGCAGGTCCTGATCGTCAACGACGAAAGAGTCGCACCCGAAGTAATGATCAACCCGGAAACCACCGGGCGGCCCGACTTCCTCCAACGCGGCATCAAAGGCCTGACGAAGCTCAAGCACGGTCGCATTGCGCCTCCTTCCGGCGCGCGAGTATTGAAGCAGGTCGACTAACATCCGATCCAACCGCCGCGTGTGCCGCTTCATCAAGGCGATGGAACTGTGGACCGAAGCGCTTACCTCCAGTCCCGCCTCCTCAATATCCTCGGCGATCCATTCAGGCAGTTCCAACAGCGCGCGAATGGAGCCGCGCAGATCGTGACTTACCAGATGGATAAACTCCTCTGCATTAGGGCCGGCAGGCTGCGGCTCTTCGCGCGAAGGTAGCTCATGGTCGGCAGGTAACTTTATCAGCCGCTGCGTCATATCGCGACCTTCCTGCGATCAGCGCATGAGCAAAACGCCCTGCTAACCCGAATTAAAACTAAAGGTTCCATCAAGCGATATCCCGTAGCAATCGACGCGCATCGGGGGAATATTTCGCTCGCAGGCGCGCCCACCTTTGTATTTGCCTTTCGCGTCCGACCCGGCTTGTGATCAACTGCCATTGCTGTGCCACCCGGGTCAGGGCCATTTTCGGCGAAACCTCACCCTGAAGGGCCTTATCCAATCCCCTCCCCAATGTTTGGAAATACTCTGATTGCCCTTTCAAATAGAAATCGGGAATCGCCCCTTTAAGCGCCGCGCGGTGCACCTTCAGAAAGGGCTTTGAATAGGCCGCCTCCACTCCCGGGTCACTGTAGTGCTCATTACGAAAAGGGTCGAAAAACCCATCCGGCTGCCGAACGGCAAGTGTCGACATTGCTGGCGTGACCGCGAAGAGGGCGAATAGATAGGCGAGTTCTTTCTGGGTCGATGCCGCGCTGATGACAAAGCTCCACCCCCAGTTGAAATAGGGGATTTCAAGCAGTTCCTCCCCCACCTGCCCTCCGGGGGTTGGCCCGTAAACCATCCGTCCGCGCATCAATGATCGACGAGAGTTAAGGTATTTCTGCGTTCCGCCCCAGCCGATATTGCAATAGACATCACCCTTCGCGTAACGCGCCCAATTTCCAAACAGCCCCAGGCTCGAGGTTTCGGGGGCAAGGCAGTCCGTGATCGCAATCAACTCTTCCAGCGCCGCGACACCCGGATCATCTGCAATCTGCGGCGTCATATCGGGGGACAGAGGCCAATAGCCCTTGGCGTGAAACCGCACCCACCATTCCCATGCCAGATACCCCGGCGTGCGGAACAACAATCCGCCATATCGACCGGTCTCTGGTGCATGAAAGAACCGGATTTGCCGGTCCAGTTCCTGCCAAGTTTCTGGCTGAACAAGTGGATAGCCGAAACGATCAGCGTAGCGCGCTTGGTCATCCGGATCGCGCAGCATCTCGCGATGGTAGAACATCAAATAGGCGTCACCATCCGTTTGAAAACCATAGGTTTTACCGTCGAACCTATCCCCTTCTTGATAAAGCATAGGGTCGCGAAACCCCGGCGTTTCATAGCGTGCGGCGAGGCCATCCAAAGCATGGACCGCCCCCGCGGCCACCAGATCTGCGACACCAAAAGTCGCGGGCAAAGCGACGTCATATCGCGCGTCACCGAGTACACTATTGAGCATCAGTTCCGCGTTGATGTGATCTACATGCACTTCTTGTAGGTCGACCGCGACCCCGGTCCGTTCTGTAAAGGCTTTTGCAACCGGCGCGAGATTGGCCCGCGACCCTTCAGGCAACAGCACCGAAAGCGTCTTGACGTTTCCCCCCAATTCGCGGGCCTGCGCGGCCACCTTTATGTCGATCGCCTCACCGAATGCCGGGGCGGCGATCAGCGTGCTCAAACCGGCGCCCAATCCGATTGAAACCGTTCGTCTTGTCAACCTGCGGCCGCCTGACACGATTCGACCCTCCAATACGCCGGGGCAGGAACCCCTCCTGCTGTCATGGCGCTGGTTTTAGGGCGACGGCGATTAACATTGCGTTAATCGGTCACGGCTATTCACAAGGCATGAAAACGATGCCCCCCCCTTGGCGCCTCCTGCAGCTTTTCGGCAGCCGCATCAGCACCCGTCTCCGGGCCGCTTTTCTGCTCGTCGCGGGCATCATCGGCCTAGCGGGGTGGGTTGCTACGGGGCAAATGCGCGCTGTGTTGGCCAGTCATGCTCATTTAAGCCAATCAGCGCTACCGATGTTGGGCGTTTCCCAGCAGATTGAGCGGTCTTTGAATGGTGTGTTCCTTTCGATTGAGCAGTTAAATCAGCAAGGTACCACCGCTTCGCCATCAGTCCTTGGGCAGGAAATCGAGACAAAAATCAGCAAAATCTCCAAACTTCTAGATGACTTATCGACGTCCGAGATCGCGCCCCCCTTGGCCGCCCGGCTGGAACAGCGTCTGCAGATGGCACGGCGTGCGACGGATGCGACAGTAGTCAGCCTTCAGGAGATGCGGCGCGCAGAGGCGCAAATCGTCTCAACCCTCGATTCTGTCGAGCAAATTCAAGAGCAAAGTCACCTCATTATCGACGAGCTGGCCTATCGGCTTTCCAGGCAGACCGAAGCTGTTCTGGACGAACCCTTTGGGATTTCGAGTTCCGGCCAGCTTCAAAATCCTACGTCCCGCTTTCCCGAATTGCTGTTAAGTGCGGTCAATTTGAATGACATTCGGCTCAGTCTCGACACGCTGATCAATATCGTCATGTCGCAAGGGCTACAGAACCAACCCCTTCAACTCGAGCGTGCGAAACTACTTGTCGACGAACATTTTCAGGATGCCATAACCCGCTTACCGCGCATTCACGAGACAGCAAGCAGGCGGTCACTTGCCCGCCAAATTGACGCGTTGCGCGACCTGCTGCTGCGTGCCGAAACAGGGTTCTTTGCCCATACAACGGCCCGCCTGCGGTTCCATAATAGCTTCGAAAGGCTGCAAGCCGAACACCTTCCCATGATCGTGGAAATTTCCGATATCTCCTCCGATCTGACCCAGAATACCCTAGAGCGGGTGGATGCTGCGACGCAGGCCCTGCGTGATACCATCAACCAAGTCATTTGGACCGTGGGTCTCACCATGGCCTGCGCCTTTCTCGTGATTGCGATGGCAAACGGCTTGGTTATCGAACGGCAGTTTAACCGCCGGATCAGACGCTTGACCGATTCCGTGACCGCGATTGCTCGGGGGGATCTCGACCATCCGATTACCGTGAGAGGGCGGGACGAACTTGGAGAGATGGCGCGCGCATTGACCGTCTTCCGCACCACGGCGGAGGAGCTTCGGCGCTCGAATATCGAGTTGGAAAAATTCGCCTATGTCGCTGCGCACGACCTGCGGTCGCCCCTCCGGGCGGTGCATGAATTGAGCCTTTGGGTGCTGGAGGACGAGGACAACGCGCTAAGTGCCGAAAGCCGAAGCTATTTGCTGATGTCTCAACAGCGGATCGACCGGCTAAACCGTCTTTTGGCCGATCTGTTGGACTACGCCCGCGCAGGGCAGGACCAACCTGCGTCGGAGCCCGTGCATCTTGGCCGCTTGGTGACGGAGCTCGCTCGCTACATTGATACCGAAGGCCGTTTCAAAATCACCTTTACCGGGGCGGAGCAGGTCGTCGACGCGCAGCTCACACCCTTGCAGCAAATCTTGGGCAATCTCATCTCGAATGCGATAAAGCACCATGACCGGGATCATGGGACGATCCATATCAGTGTACAACGGCGGCAGAACCACCTTATCTTGACCGTCCGCGATGATGGGCCGGGTATAGAGTTTCGACATCAGCAAAAGGTATTTGAACTCTTTCAAACCCTCAAACCCCGCGATGAGGTTGAGGGGAGCGGCTTGGGACTCGCCATCGTAAGCAAGCTTGCGGCCCACCAAAAAGGCAAGGTCACGCTATTTTCCGACCCTGACAAAGGGCGCGGCGCGACCTTTGTGGTTGAGCTTCCACTGGCACCACAAGCACATCAATCCCTGCCCGTGGCGGCCGCAGCGTGACAGCAGTCGGAAAGGAATATCGGATGAAAACGACGCCCGCGAAATTTCTTATCGTCGATGACGACAAAGTCAGCGTGATGGCCATGCAACGGGCAATGCGCAAGTTGAAGATCGTCAATGAGACGGCGGTTTGCCATGACGGCCAGCAGGCGCTTGAGTTTCTAGCGGAGGAGGTGAAGCGGCACGGGCGATTGCCGCCTTACATCATCACACTCGACCTCAATATGCCGCGCATGGGCGGGCTTGAGTTCTTGGAGGTCGTTCGGGCCGATCCCGCCTTGGAGCGCATGGTGGTTTTCGTCTTCACGACCTCCGACATGCCCACGGATGTGCAATCGGCTTATAGCAAGAATGTCGCGGGCTATATCGTGAAGGAGAACCCGTCAGAGACCTTTGCCAATGCGCTCGACATGTTGAACACCTACGCGCGGATTGTGGAGCTGCCCAGTTAGGCCGATGAGAACCGGTTAACCGCCAGTCAAAGCCCCCCGAAACAAAAAGAGGCGCGCCATTGCTGGCGCGCCTCCGGAACCTTAGCCGAAAGGGCTGGCTTACATCATGCCGCCCATGCCGCCCATGTCGGGCATGCCGCCTGCGGGGGCTGCGCCCTCTTTGGCGGGCTTGTCGGCAACCATCGCTTCGGTGGTGATCAGCAGACCTGCGATCGAAGCTGCGTCTTGCAGTGCGGTGCGCACCACTTTCGCCGGGTCGATGACGCCGAAGGAGAACATGTCGCCATATTCTTCGGTCTGTGCGTTGAAGCCGAACTTCAGGTCGTCGCTTTCGCGGATTTTGCCGGCCACAACCGAACCGTCCACACCGGCGTTCTCAGCGATCTGACGCAGCGGTGCTTCCAGCGCCTTGCGGACGATGGAGATACCGACGTTCTGGTCGTTGTTGTCGCCTGTGAGGCCTTCCAGCTTCTTGGCGCCTTGGACCAGAGCCACACCACCGCCAACGACGATGCCTTCTTGAACAGCGGCACGTGTCGCGTTCAGGGCGTCATCGACGCGGTCTTTGCGCTCTTTCACTTCGACTTCGGTCATGCCGCCAACGCGGATCACGGCAACACCGCCTGCCAGTTTGGCAACGCGTTCTTGCAGCTTCTCACGGTCGTAGTCGGAGGTGGTCTCTTCGATCTGGTTGCGGATCTGAGCCACGCGGGCTTCGATCTCGGCCTTCTCGCCAGCGCCGTCAACAACGGTGGTCTCGTCTTTGGTGATCGACACTTTCTTGGCCGAACCCAGCATGTCCATGGTCACGGACTCGAGCTTCATGCCGAGGTCTTCGGAGATCACTTGACCACCGGTCAGGATCGCGAGGTCTTGCAGCATCGCTTTGCGACGGTCACCGAAGCCCGGTGCCTTCACAGCAGCAATTTTCAGACCACCACGCAGCTTGTTCACGACGAGGGTCGCCAGGGCTTCGCCCTCGACGTCTTCGGCGATGATCAGAAGCGGCTTCTGGGACTGGATCACCTGCTCGAGCAGCGGCACCATCGGCTGAAGGCTCGACAGTTTCTTCTCGTGCAGCAGGATGATCGCGTCTTCCAGCTCGACAGTCATCTTGTCGGAGTTGGTGACGAAATAGGGGCTCAGGTAGCCACGGTCGAACTGCATACCTTCGACGACATCGGTCTCGGTTTCCAGACCTTTGTTCTCTTCGACGGTGATCACACCTTCGTTGCCGACTTTCTGCATCGCGTCCGCGATCTGGCGGCCGATTTCACGCTCGCCGTTGGCGGAGATGGTGCCAACCTGCGCGACTTCGTCGCTGTCGGACACGTCGCGTGCGGCGGCTTTGATCGCGTCGACGACCTTGGCAGTCGCCAGATCGATGCCGCGCTTGAGGTCCATCGGGTTCATGCCAGCGGCAACCGATTTCATGCCTTCGCGCACGATGGCTTGGGCCAGAACGGTCGCGGTGGTGGTGCCGTCACCGGCTTCGTCGTTGGTCCGGGAAGCGACTTCCTTGACCATCTGCGCGCCCATGTTTTCGAACTTGTCTTCCAGTTCGATTTCCTTCGCCACGGATACACCGTCTTTGGTGATGCGCGGTGCACCGAAGGATTTGTCCAGAACCACGTTCCGGCCTTTGGGGCCGAGTGTGACTTTCACCGCATCGGCAAGGATGTTCACACCCTTAAGCATCCGGTTGCGGGCATCGGTGTCAAATTTGACGTCCTTAGCAGCCATGTTGTCTTCTCCTAAAATCTTGGATTGATGTCAGCGTCTTCAAAGGGTCGGCAAGCCGGCTGGCTTACGCGATGATCCCCATGATGTCGCTTTCTTTCATCATCAGCATTTCTTCGCCGTCGACGGTGACCTCTGTGCCGGACCACTTGCCGAACAGGATTTTGTCGCCGGGTGCGACGGCCATTTCGATCAGCTCACCGTTGTCTTTGCGGGCGCCAGTGCCGACAGCCACGACTTCACCTTCGGAAGGCTTTTCCTTGGCGGAATCGGGGATGATCAGCCCGCCGGCGGTTTTCTCTTCGCTTTCTGTGCGCTTGACCAGCACACGGTCATGAAGCGGTTTCAATGCCATCTTTGCAGCTCCTTAAGGCTCAAAGTTACTCTTCCAAGCCACCCCCTCCGGGCGAGGGGTGCAGCCGTTAGCACTCGACCCATGTGAGTGATAACGATGCATAGCTAAGGAGCGGCCCGCGGCCTGTCAACAACGGCGTTGAAAAATTTTGAGCGCATTGGAACCATTATTCGGCCCCTAAAACACGTCCCGCAGTCGCAACGGCCTCGGCCCCCTTTGGGGTCAGCCCGTATATGCCTTTGTCGACCTTTTCAAACCAACCATAGTGATCGTCCCGCATCATGCGGGTCGCCGTCGGGACGGCAGTCGCGCGGGCCACATCCGCGCCTTTGCTGGCGCCCGCTTCGAACAGATAAACCGCGAGCTTCAGCGCATCCTGTCGGTAAGCCGTCACCAACCCCGCCCGGGTCTGGCCGCCGTCGTTCGGATCGCCCTGCCGCCGGGCAAACTCCCGCAAGAGCAGCGCTGCCCGTTTGGCATTCTTGCGCGGCGCATAGGGGCCGGGATCGCAATGCACCTCGACCAGCCCATCCGACAGCCGCACGGTGATCAGCCCCAGCCCCAGCCGCCGGGCCAGCGTGACGTTGTCCTTCACCGCCTTGGCAAAGCGCTTTCCCGGTTGGCGCGCCACGGCAAGGTAGACATCATCCGCCACTTTCAACCGCGCCAGACATTGGTGGAACAGGGCCAGCGAGAAGCCGAGCTTCAACTCCACCACCACCGGCGGCTCTGCCCCGCGCACGGCCACCACATCCGCCGCGCCGACCTCGGCCTTCACCACATAGCCCTGATCCTCAAGGAAGGCTTTGATCGGCGGGTAAAGATCGGTTTCGCGAGGATTGCTCATGGCGCGCAACTTGCCCCATCGCGCGGCGCTATGCAAAGGGCGGCGGCGGCTGAAAGTGCCGCGCAATGCCGCATTGCAGCGCGCGCAGGTGACAAGCCTATTCAACCTGCTATAAGGCGCGCAAATCCACCCGAACAGACAGGACCGCCCCATGACAACGCTTGTTTTTGGCCATAAATCCCCCGACACCGACAGCACCGGCAGCCCGATCGTTTGGGCGTGGTATCTCAATGAGATCAAAGGCATCCCCGCCAAACCCGTCCTGCTGGGCGAGCCGAATACCGAAGCGCTGTTCATGCTCGACAAATGGGACCTCGAAAAGCCCGAAATCCTGACCGAGCTTGAAGCCGACACCAAGGTTGTCATTGTCGACACCAACAACCCCGCCGAACTGCCCGACAACATCAACGATGCCGACATCACCGGCATCATCGACCACCACCGTCTGGTGGCGGGGCTTGAGACACGCGGCCCGATCGAGATCAACATCCAGCCGCTCGCCTGCACCGCGACGATCATGTACAAGATGATCGGCAAGGATTGGGCGCAGGCCCCGCGCGGTGTGAAGGCCGCGGCCCTGTCGTGCATCCTGTCGGACACGCTTGAGTTCCGCAGCCCGACCACCACCCAAGAAGACCGCGCCATCGCCCATGACATCGCGCAGGATCTCGGCGTCGATATCACGGATTATGCAACCGAAATGTTCGCCGCGAAATCCGATGTGTCCTCCTTCAGCGAAGCGGAACTGCTGCGCATGGACAGCAAGGGCTTCGACCTTGATGGTACCAACCTGCGCGTGAGCGTGTTGGAAACCACCTCCCCCGCGCCGCTGCTCGAGCGTAAGGACGCGCTGATGGCCGAGATGCCCAAAGTGGCCGAAGCCGACGGTGCCGCGCAGGTGCTTTTGTTCATCGTCGACATTCTGAAAGAAGAGGCGACGCTCTTGGTGCCCAACGACATGGTCAAACATATCGCCGAGCAGAGCTTCGGCGCTGAGGTCTCCGGCGACACGGTCGTGCTGCCCGGTGTGATGAGCCGCAAAAAGCAGATCATCCCGAACCTCAAGATGTAAGCCAATCGGGCGGGCCAAGTGCCCGCCTCACTTTTTGAAAGGCCGCCCATGACCCGCATTATCTCTGCTCTGCCCGACGTATCCGATCAATATGACGCGCTTTTCGTCGATCTTTGGGGCTGCGTGCATGATGGGCGCAAAGCGCTGCCCGCGGCGGTGGCGGCCTTGCAGGCCTATCGCAAGACCGGCGGCAAGGTCGTCTTGGTCACCAACTCCCCCCGCCCCCGCGAAGGCGTGGAGAAACAGTTGCAGCAATTCGGCGTGCCGCAAGACGCATGGGACAGCATCGCAACCTCCGGCGATTCCGCCCGGTCGGCGATGTTCCGGGGGGCCGTGGGCGAAAAGGTCTGGTTCATCGGCCATCCCGGAGAGCGCAAGTTTTTCGAGCCGCTGACCATTCTGAAAGACCCGGTCGAGATCGAGACCGTCCCGCTGGCGCAGGCCGAGGGGATCGTCTGCACCGGCCCCGTCGACGCCATGGCCGATCCGGAAGTCATGCGCCCCGAATTTGAGCAGGCCATCGCCCGCGGGCTGAAGCTGCTCTGCGCCAACCCCGATATCGTGGTCGACCGGGGCGAGGTACGCGAATGGTGCGCCGGGGCGCTGGCTGCGCTCTATACGGAAATGGGGGGCGAAAGCCTCTATTTCGGCAAGCCGCATGCCCCGATCTATGACCTCGCCCGCCGCCGTCTTGACGCGCTTGAGGTCGACATCCCCGACAATCGCATCCTCGCCATCGGCGACGGCATCCTGACGGATGTCAAAGGCGCAATGGACGAAGGCATCGATTCGCTCTTCATCACCGGGGGGCTGGCCGCCGCGGAAACCGCTACGACCGAGCAGCCTGACGAAGCCAAGCTCCGCGCCTATCTCGACCGCGAGGCATCGGCCCCGACCTATGCCATCGGATTCCTACGCTAACCCAGAAAGAGCTTGATTTTCTGCGTCTGCGAAGTAATAAAGTTGCAACTCGACGCAGCTTAGCGTCACTTTGTTACCAAGGAGCCGTCATGTTGGACAATATGCCACGCGGGACGATCTGCATCGAAGATATCGAAATCGGCATGTCGCGCCATCTGCGCAAGGTCGTGACCGATATGGATATCGAACTTTTCGCGCAGGTCTCGACCGACCGCAACCCGGTGCATCTGGATGACGACTATGCCCGCGAAACGATATTCGAGGGGCGCATCGCCCATGGGATGCTGACCGCCGGGCTGATCTCGGCGGTGATCGGGGAACAGCTGCCCGGTCATGGCACGATCTACCTTGGGCAATCGCTCAAATTCCTCGGGCCCGTGCGCCCCGGCGATATGGTGCTGGCCGAAGTCACCGTGACCGACATGGACATCGCCAAACGCCGCGTGAAAATGGACTGCCGCTGTACGGTCGACGGCAAACCCGTGCTGGCCGGAGAGGCCACGGTGCTGGCGCCCTCGGCCAAGCTTGACTGAGCGGGCAGTTTTCGCCGCCCGTGCATCTTGCTCTTGCCCCGCTGCACGGCTAGGCAAGGCGCATGCGGATCATCCGAGATTATCAATTCGTCGACCTGCCATATCGCGGTGCCACCGCCGCGATCGGCAATTTCGATGGCGTCCACCTTGGCCACCGGTCGGTGATCGAACTGGCGCAGCAGGCGGCCCCCGACGCGCCGCTTGGCGTCGTCACCTTTGAGCCGCATCCCCGCGAATATTTCGCCCCCGACGCCCCGCCCTTTCGCCTGATGGGGCGCGAAGCCCGCGCGCACCGGCTGGAGAAGATCGGCGTCAAACGGCTCTATGAACTGGCCTTCAACAGCACGCTTGCGGGCCTCTCGCCCGAGGCTTTTGCCCGCGACGTGCTCCACGAAGGGCTGGGGCTGGCCCATGTGGTCGTCGGCGCTGACTTCTGCTTTGGCAAGGGCCGCGAAGGCACGGCTGAGGATCTGGTCCGCTTCGGCGTGCAATATGACTTTGGCGTCACCATTGCCCCGCTGATGGCGCGTGATGAGCTGACCGTGTCGTCGACCGCCATCCGCGAAGCACTGACCCGCGGCGCGCCGCGCGAGGCCGCCGCCATGCTGGGCCATTGGCACCGTATTGACGGGCCCGTTATCTCGGGCGAGCAGCGTGGCCGCGAGTTGGGCTTTCCCACCGCGAATATGTCCATCGACGGCCTGCACCCGCCCGCCTTTGGCGTCTATGCCGTGCTGGTTGACGTGCTGGAGGGGCCGCATAAGGGCAGCTATCACGGTGCGGCCAGCATCGGCACCCGTCCGATGTTCGGTGAGAACAAAGCCAATATCGAGACCTATGTCTTTGACTTCAAAGGCGACCTTTATGGCGCGCCGCTCTCGGTCGGGCTGGTCGAACATCTGCGCGTCGAAGAGAAGTTTGACAGCCTCGATGCGCTGATCGCCCAGATGGGGCAGGACTGCGACCGCGCCCGGACCATTCTGGCGGCGTTATGAGCGATCCGATCCCCCGCAAGGGCCTGACCCCGAAGTTCTGGGAGAAGAAACCCCTGACGGAAATGTCCCAGACCGAATGGGAAGCGCTCTGCGACGGTTGCGGCAAATGCTGCCTCAACAAGCTCGAAGACGAAGACAGCGGCGAAGTGGCCCTGACCCGCGTCGCCTGTCGCCTGCTCGACGACAGCAGCTGCCGCTGCGTGCATTACGAGAACCGGCATGAATTCGTGCCCGATTGCATCGTGCTGCGCCCCGACAACCTTGATACCCACGCCTATTGGATGCCGCAGACCTGCGCTTACCGCCTGCTGTGGGAGGGCAAGCCCCTGCCCGAGTGGCACCCGCTCAAGACCGGCACGCCGGACAGCGTGCATGACGCCGGGGTCAGCGTGCAATTTGATACCGTGTCTGAATTTGATACCCCGTTCGAAGAATGGGAAGACCATATTATCGAGGAGCCCACCTGATGTTTTTCGCCTCTGACAACGCCGGTCCCGTCCACCCCAAGGTGATGGAGCGCGTGATCGCCGCCAATACCGATTACGCGATGCCCTACGGCAAAGACCCGATCATGGATGAGGTCCGCGACCAAATCAGGCAGCAGTTCGAGGCACCAGAAGCCGAGGTCTACCTCGTTGCCACCGGCACCGCGGCCAATGCGCTGGCGCTGGCCTGCTACACCCAGCCGTGGCAGACGATCTTCTGTTCCAAGGTCGCGCATATCGAAGAGGATGAGTGCAACGCGCCCGAGTTCTACGCAGGTGCGGCCAAGCTGACGCTGGTAGAGACCGAAGACAAGATGACTCCCAAGGCGCTGCGCCGCGCCATCGTCGCGCGGGTGGCGGGCGACGTGCACACGCCGCAACGCGGTCCGGTGTCGATCACGCAAGTCACAGAACGCGGCGGGGTGCACAGCCTTGAAGAGCTGCGCGCGCTGACCGCGGTGGCCAAGGAATACGACCTGCCCGTCCATATGGACGGCGCGCGTTTTGCCAATGCGCTAGTGGCCTTGGGCTGCACCCCGGCTGAGATGACGTGGAAATCGGGCGTCGATGTGGTGAGCTTTGGCGGCACCAAGAACGGCTGCATGGGTGTCGAAGCCGTGGTCTTCTTCGACCCCAAGAAGGCGTGGGAGTTCGAGTTGCGCCGCAAGCGCGGGGCGCATCTCTTCTCCAAACATCGGTATCTCTCGGCCCAGATGGCGGGCTACCTTGCAGATAGCACATGGCTGGAAACGGCCAAAGCGGCCAATGCCAATGCGGCCCATCTTGCCCAAGGGCTGCGCGCGGCGGGGGCGGAATTCCTGCATGAGCCTGCGGCGAACATGATCTTCGCCCGCTTCCCCCGCGCCATCCACCGCAAGCTGCATGAAGCGGGCGCGCGCTATTATCTGTGGGACGGCACGCTGGACGGTGATGATGACGAGATGGTCGCGGCGCGTATGGTCTGCGACTGGTCAATCAGCCGTGAGCAGATCGACCAGTTCCTAAGCCACTTCTAAACGCTCACGCCAGCGGCACGTCGTTCAGGAAATCACGGATCGCCTCGGCGACCTCGGCGGCATGGGTGATGGGCACCATATGCCCTGCCCCCTCGACCGAGACGCGCCGCGCGTCCGGCAAGCGGCGCATCAGCGACGCGTTGATCGCATGGGCCGCTTTGGGAGAGGCGCTGCCTTCAACCAAAAGCGCGGGCATCGACGCACGGTCGAACATGCCCGGTGCCAGCAAGCCAGCGCTATCCTCGTCCAAAAAGGGCGAAGAGGCGGGGATGAAGCCGATGCGATCGACCATATAGGCGCGGGTCGGCTCGGGGATTTGATCCCATTTCGTGCCATCGCCCCAAACGCGGTTGAACAGCCGCGCGGCTGTTTCCGCGTCGCCCCCGGCCAAAGCCGCCTCAAAGGCCGCGTTCTGTTCGTTGTATTCGGCCATCGCCTCAGGGTCATCCTGTTTGGCGGCGGCGAAATAGACAGGCTCGATCAGCGTGATGCTGCGCACCAATTCGGGATGCTCGATCGCCAACCGCATGGCCACCGTCGCGCCAAAGGAATGGCCGATCAGGTCCATCGGCGCTTCGAGCAGCCTCAGCGCCATCTCGGTCGCCACGTCGTGGATATTCCCCTGCCCGTCCCAATCGCCCGACCGCCCGTGCATCGGCAGGTCGAAAGCACGCAGGGTCAACTCATCCGACAGCGCCGCCCCAATCCCCCGCCACGCGCCGGAATGCGCCAGCGAGCAATGGATCGCCAAGGCCGGGCGCGGGCCGTGACCAAAACGGCGCGCGTTAATCTCTGGAATCACAGCTTGCCCCCGAGGTGCAGATCGAGGTCTTCCAAACGGTCCTGCCCCCAGAATTTCTGATCGCCGACGATATAGAACGGCGCGCCAAAGACACCCTGCGCCACAGCCTCTTCAAGGTTCGCGGCATAGGTCTCGGCGCCTTGCAGCAACCCGCTGTCGGCCAGAGCCGGATCGAACCCCGCCTCACTCAGACAGGCGCGGACCACATCGTCATGGCCGATGTCCTTTTCCTCGGCCCAGACGGCGCGGGTGATGGCATGGGTCAGCTTGCCCAAATCGCCCCCGCCCGCGTTCTGCGCCGCGATCACCGCATAGGCCGCAGGCGCGCCATTCGTCGGCCAATGCGCGGGCTTGAGGTTGAAGGGCAGGCCCAGCTTGCGCGCCTGCCGCGGCAGGTCTTGAGCGCGGTATTCATTTCGGCTGGGGTGACGCTCTGCCGGGGGCAGCCCGCCGGTACGCGGGAAAGCGGCCACGATGTCGAAAGGTTTGTAAACGATCTCGGCCCCGTGCTTTTCGGCAATCGCCTCAAGCCGATTCCCGGCGAGGTAGCAATAGGGTGACAGCGTTGCGAAAAAATAGTCGATCCGGGCCATTTGGCTCTCCTTCGGGGGCGGTGCAGCTTTGCCCGACCGTAAGCGCATGCTAAGCGGTGTCAACGTCACGAATCTGCAACCTACCGCTGCCCCGGAGCTCCTATGCCACGCACTTCAGAACCTAAACTGATCTCAGGCAATGCCAATATGCCGCTTGCCAAGGCCATCGCGCGGCGCATGTCGCTGCACCGCGGCGTCAATGTCGGCCTTGTCGATGCACGGGTCGAACGGTTCAACGACGGCGAGATTTTCGTCGAGGTTTATGAGAACGTGCGCGGCGAGGATATGTTCATCATCCAGCCCACGTCGAACCCCGCGAACGACAACCTGATGGAACTGATGATCATGGCCGACGCGCTGCGCCGATCCTCTGCCGCGCGGGTCACTGCCGTGCTGCCCTATTTTGGCTACGCCCGTCAGGACCGCCGCACCAAGGCGCGCACGCCGATCACCGCCAAGATGGTCGCCAACATGCTGACCGGCAGCGGGATCGAGCGGATCCTGACCATGGACCTGCACGCCGCGCAGATCCAAGGTTTCTTCGACATTCCGGTCGACAACCTCTACGCCTCCCCGATCTTTGCGCTGGATATCAAGGACGCTTTCAAAGACCGTATGGATGAGTTGATGGTCGTCAGCCCCGACGTTGGCGGCGTGGCCCGCGCACGCGAACTGGCCAAGCGGATCAACTCCCCCCTGTCGATCGTCGACAAACGCCGCGAGAAAGCGGGCGAAGTGGCCGAGATGACCGTGATCGGCGATGTAAAGGGCAAGACCTGCCTGATCGTGGACGACATCTGCGACACCGCGGGCACGCTCTGCAAAGCCGCCGAAGTGCTGCTTGAGAACGGCGCAAAGGAAGTGCACTCCTACATCACCCACGGCGTCATGTCCGGCCCGGCGGTCGAACGTGTGGCCAATTCGGTAATGAAATCGTTGGTCATCACCGACAGCATCGCGCCGACCCCCGCGG
The DNA here is from genome assembly GCF_029285915.1 of Sulfitobacter sp. M85. NCBI lineage: Bacteria > Pseudomonadati > Pseudomonadota > Alphaproteobacteria > Rhodobacterales > Roseobacteraceae > Sulfitobacter > Sulfitobacter sp. M85. Next base: position 116,990 of record NZ_JABECQ010000002.1, on the reverse strand, counting down.
TCAAGAAAGCGCCGAACATCCGCATCGTGCCCACCGCGCCGATGTTCGCCCAAGCGATCCTGAACATCTGGAACGGCACCTCCGTCTCCTCGCTGTTCGAGGCGGAAACGCTGGGCCCGATCTATGACGGGATGTATGCCGCGAGCTAAGCCGCGTGTTGTGATCTAGGGCCGGCCCAAACGGGCCGCCCGCGCCTTCTGGGCCCCTCCCGCCGAAGCGACGGGCCTAGCCGATGACCCAGTCATCCTCCTCCCCCAGTGATCCAATCGCCGTCCAAGCCAGCCGCGCCCGTGCGACGCGGGTGTCTCCCCATGTGCGGAACACCATGTCAAAGCCTGCCTCGGTCACCGCCTCGGCGCAGATGTCGGCGCGGGTGACGGTGCTGGCATCAATGTCCCAAAGCGACATCGTGACCTGAACATGCGGCGGCTCTCGGAAAGGTTCGGAAAAATTGATCCGGCGGCGGCGTTCACGCTGGCCATGGCCCGTCCACATCGAACCGCCGTCTTCGAACTCTGAAAACAGCATGACATCGCCATTATCCACGCCGATGGTATGGCTGCGCAGTCGTTTCATATCCCTAGCCTGCCCGCTTTTTTGTTCACTTCACAATGATGCCGCAGCAGCGAGAGGCAGAAAAGCAAAAAGCCCCGCCGAAGCGGGGCTTTTCACGAATTTTCAACGCATTACAGGTTGGGCTGCTTGCTCGACAGACCGATGTGATCGCCAACGGCAACCATGTCGGCCAGAAGCTTGGCCGCGTCATCCACGGGACCGGGCTCGTTCTCCCAGTTGTCCTTGGCGCGGGTGTAGAGGGCATGCGCCTCTGCCACCATGTCGTCCATCTGCTCCTGCGTCATGTCGGCACGCGCCACGGCACGTTCCGCCAGCACAGACACGCCGCCCTGACCGCCGATTTCGGCGAAGCCGCCGGTCACGACATATTCGGTCGTGCCCTCCGGCCCTTCCACGCGCAGAAGGCCCGGACGCAGGGTGGTGATGGTGGGCGCATGATCGGCCATGGCCGTCATGTCGCCCTCAGTGCCCGGAATCTGCACGGCCGTCACCTGCATCGATGCCAGCCGCCGTTCCGGCGAAACGAGGTCGAATTGCATTGTGTCTGCCATTGTCAGCGCTCCTTAAGCGGCGTCTGCCGCCATTTTCTCGGCTTTCGCCTTCACTTCGTCGATGCCGCCAACCATGTAGAAGGCACCTTCGGGCAGGTGGTCATACTCACCGGCAACCACGGCCTTGAAGGAGGCAATGGTTTCTTCCAGCGGCACCTGAACGCCGTCGGACCCGGTGAAGACTTTCGCCACGTCGAAGGGCTGGCTGAGGAAACGCTCGATCTTACGGGCGCGTGCCACGGTCAGCTTGTCCTCCTCGCTCAACTCGTCCATGCCGAGAATGGCGATGATGTCTTGAAGCGATTTGTAGCGCTGAAGCACCTGCTGCACGTCCGTCGCCACCTTGTAGTGCTCGTCGCCGATGATCAGCGGGTCAAGCAGACGCGAGGTGGAGCCGAGCGGGTCAACCGCAGGGTAGATGCCCTTTTCCGAGATCGAACGGTCGAGAACCGTTGTCGCGTCGAGGTGCGCAAAGGAGGTCGCCGGCGCGGGGTCGGTAAGGTCGTCCGCGGGAACGTAGACGGCCTGAACCGAGGTGATCGAACCGTTCTTGGTCGAAGCAATACGCTCCTGCATCACGCCCATGTCGGTCGCCAGTGTCGGCTGGTAGCCCACGGCCGAAGGAATACGGCCCAGAAGGGCGGACACTTCGGAACCGGCCTGTGTGAAGCGGAAGATGTTGTCGACGAAGAACAGAACGTCGGAACCGGATTCGTCGCGGAACTGCTCGGCCAGTGTCAGGCCGGTCAGGGCGATACGCATACGCGCGCCCGGAGGCTCGTTCATCTGGCCGTAGACCAGCGCAATTTTCGAATCGACGAGGTTATCGGGGACGATAACGCCAGATTCGATCATCTCGTGGTAGAGGTCGTTGCCCTCACGGGTCCGCTCACCCACGCCCGCGAACACGGAAAGACCCGAGTGCACTTTGGCGATGTTGTTGATCAGTTCCATAATGAGAACGGTCTTGCCCACGCCGGCACCGCCGAAGAGGCCAATTTTACCGCCCTTGGTGTAGGGGGCCAGCAGATCGATGACCTTGATGCCGGTGACGAGGATCTCCGTCTCGGTCGACTGGGCCGCGAACTCGGGCGCTTCGCCGTGAATGGCGCGGGAGTTGTCCGCGTTGACCGGGCCCTGCTCGTCCACGGCTTCGCCGGTGACGTTCATGATGCGGCCCAGGGTCGCGTTGCCGACGGGCACGCGGATCTGGTCGCCTGTGTCTGTCACCGCTTGACCGCGCACCAGACCTTCGGTCGCGTCCATCGCAATGGCACGCACAGTGTTTTCGCCAAGGTGCTGCGCCACTTCGAGAACCAGCGTCTTGCCTTGGTTCTCGGTGTGGAGCGCGTTGAGAATCTCGGGCAGGTCGCCCTCGAATTGAACGTCAACGACAGCGCCGATGACCTGTGTAATTTTACCGACAGCTTTTGCCATGTCGTGTCTCCGATTTGCTTACAGCGCTTCCGCGCCGGAAATGATTTCGATCAGCTCGTTGGTGATGACAGCCTGACGCGAGCGGTTGTACTCGATGGTCAGCTTGTCGATCATCTCACCCGCGTTGCGTGTGGCGTTGTCCATCGCCGACATCCGGGCACCCTGTTCGGATGCACCGTTCTCCAGCAGGGCCGAGAAGATCGCCGTGGCGACCCCGCGCGGCAGAAGGTCGGCCAAGACCGCCTCTTCGCTGGGTTCATAGTCGAACAATGTGGACGCTGCGCTGTCGTCGCCTTCTTCGCCGTCGAATTTGGCGGGGATGATCTGCTGCGCCGTCGGCGTCTGCATGACCACGTTGACGAACTTCGCGTAGAAGATCGTCGCCACGTCGAATTCGCCCGCGTCAAAGCGGTTCAGCACGTCCTGCGCGATGTTCTGCGCGTCGCCGTAGCCGATCTTTTTGACTTCGCTGAGGTCAACATGGCCCACCAGATGATCGCCCAGATCGCGGCGCAGCGCGTCGCGGCCTTTCTTACCAACGGTGAGGATTTTCACCTCTTTGCCCTGGGCCAGCAGATCGCGCGCATGGGCCTTGGCCTTCTTCGCGATGTTGCTGTTGAAGCCGCCGCACAGCCCGCGTTCGGCGGTCATGACCACCAGCAGATGCACCTTGTCTTCACCCGTGCCGCTGAGCAGCTTGGGCGCGCTGTCGGAACCGCCGATGCTGGCCGCGAGCCCTGCCATCACGGCATTGAACCGCTCAGAATAGGGACGCGAAGCCTCGGCAGCCTCCTGCGCGCGGCGAAGTTTCGCCGCGGCAACCATTTGCATGGCCTTGGTGATCTTGCGGGTCGATTTGACCGACGAGATCCTGTTCTTCAGGTCCTTGAGATTTGGCATTGCCTTATCTCCCGTTTAAGCGAAGTCGGCGGCGAAACCGTCGATGGCGGCTTTGATCTTCTCTTCCAACTCGCCTTTGACCTTGCGGTCGTTGTTGGTGATGTCCTTGAGAAGGTCGTCGTGCTTGCTGCGCAGATGCGCCAGCAGACCCGCTTCGAAACGGCCGACGTCCGAGATGTCCACCTTGTCGAGATAGCCGTGGGTACCGGCGTAGATCACGCAGACGATTTCGGAGTTGGTCAGCGGCGCGTACTGCGGCTGCTTCATCAGTTCGGTCAGACGCGCACCACGGTTCAGCAGCTGCTGGGTCGCGGCGTCGAGGTCGGAGCCGAACTGGGCGAAGGCCGCCATTTCGCGGTACTGGGCCAGCGACAGTTTCACCGGACCGGCCACCGAGGACATCGCCTTGGTCTGGGCCGAGGAGCCCACGCGGGACACCGACAGACCGGTGTTCACGGCGGGACGGATGCCCTGATAGAACAATTCGGTCTCAAGGAAGATCTGACCGTCGGTGATCGAGATCACGTTGGTCGGAATAAACGCGGAAACGTCGCCACCTTGGGTCTCAATGATCGGCAGCGCGGTCAGAGAGCCGTTGCCGGCCTCATCACCCAGCTTCGCCGAACGCTCGAGCAGGCGGGAGTGGAGGTAGAAAACGTCGCCCGGGTAGGCTTCGCGGCCCGGCGGGCGGCGCAGCAGCAGGGACATCTGACGGTAGGACACGGCCTGCTTGGAAAGGTCATCGTAGATGATCAGCGCGTGGCGGCCATTGTCGCGGAAATGCTCGGCCATCGCGGTGGCGGCATAGGGTGCGAGGAACTGCATCGGCGCGGGCTCGGAAGCAGTCGCAGCCACGACGATGGAGTAGTCGATGGCGCCGGTCTCTTCGAGCTTTTTCACCAGCTGCGCAACGGTCGAGCGCTTCTGGCCGATCGCGACGTAGACGCAGTACATCTTCTTGCTCTCGTCGTCGCCAGCGGCTTCGTTGACCTGAGCTTGGTTCAGCATGGCGTCGAGCGCGACGGCGGTCTTGCCGGTCTGACGGTCGCCAATGATCAGCTCACGCTGGCCACGGCCAATCGGGATCATCGCGTCGACGGACTTGAGGCCAGTGGCCATCGGCTCGTGCACGGATTTACGGGGGATGATGCCCGGTGCCTTCACGTCGGCGATGCCACGCTTGGTGGCGCCGATGGGGCCTTTGCCGTCGATGGGGTTGCCCAGACCGTCAACAACGCGGCCCAGCAGTTCGTCACCGATTGGCACGTCCACGATGGAGTTGGTGCGCTTGACGGTGTCGCCTTCGGTAATGTCGCGGTCGGAGCCGAAGATAACGACACCCACGTTGTCGGCTTCGAGGTTCAGGGCCATGCCCTGAATGCCGCCGGGGAACTCGACCATTTCACCGGCCTGAACGTTGTCCAGACCATAGACGCGGGCGATACCGTCACCGACGGAGAGAACGCGACCCACTTCGGCCACTTCGGTTTCCTGACCGAAATCCTTGATCTGGTCCTTCAGGATCGCAGAAATCTCTGCTGCTTGGATACCCATTTATCCGACCTCTTTCATTACATTCTGGAGGGAATTGAGCTTGGAGCGGATCGAGGTGTCGATCATCTTCGAGCCCACTTTGACGACAAGACCGCCGATGAGGCTTTCATCAACGGTCGCATGAAGTGATACTTTTTTGCCGGTGGAAGCGGTCAGCGATTTCGCCAGCTTGTCCGACTGTGTCTTCGTCAGTGCTTTGGCCGTTGTGACCTCGGCAGTGATTTCGCCTTTGGCTTCGGCAATGGTCTCGCGCAGCGCTTTGACCAGGGCGGGCAGCGCGAACAGGCGGCGCTTTTGCGCCATCAGTTGCAGCGTGTTCGCCATGGTCTTGGTCAGGCCCATCTTTTCGGCCAGCACCTTGATCGCCTGCTCCTGCTCTTCGCGGGTATAGAGCGGCGAAGTGGTCAGGCGGCGAAAATCGTCGCTGTCGTTCAATGCCGCTTCAAGCGCGGTAAGATCGCCCTCGATGGCATCGACCTGATTGGCCTCGCGGGCCAGATCGTACACGGCTGTCGCATAACGTTCCGCGATACCGGTGGAAATGGAAGCAGGTTCGGACACGTCCATCCTCTCGTTCAATAAGCGCCGGATATGCGAAGATGTCGCGTCACCAGCAGTTGGCGCGGCTTGAAGTTACCCAAGACGTCTAAATCAGGGGCGATGTAGCAGACAGGTTCACGCCCGGCAACACAGTATAGGCAGGTAATGTCGCGGCGTGCTGCAATATTGCCAGGGCTGCGGCCTATCGCGGCTCTTTGCCGCAGAAAAATGCCACCCCGACCACCGCTGGAGCGGGCCCACGAATCCAGCCCCCTCGCCCGCTGCATGCGCTAAGTCTACAAGGCGCTGAGGCGTTTAGACCGGTTTGGCCTGCGGCTCTGCCATCCCCTCCAACACCCCGATAGCGCGCCTTGCGGTGCTGCGTTGCGGGCGGCCCCGCGGCGGGTAAACCAGTTTCGTGGCCTCCACCAAGATCGCGCCGCCGCCCATCATCGTCGGCATCTGCCGTCCGATTTTCTCGAACAAAGGCGCCGATTTCATCCAGATTCGCTGCTGCGACGGGAACTGATAAAGCGCGCCAAGGTGCCGTTCGGGCAGGAACTGATGCTTGCGCAACTGCGTCTCTAGCTGCCCCGGCGAATAGGGCCGCCCATAGCCGAAAGGCGTGCGGTCGCGCCGCGCCCACATGCCCGCGCGGCTTGGCACGATAAACAGCGCCTTGCCCCCCGGCCCCAGCACACGCCAGCATTCGTCCAGCAGCTCGCTGGGCCGTTCGGAGGTTTCGAGCCCGTGCATCAGCACCAGCTTATCCACCGCCCCCGTCTCGACCGGCCAAAGCGTCTCTTCCGTCAGGACCGAGGTGTTGGGCATCCCCGCCGGCCAAGGCATCACCCCCTGCGGGCCGGGCATCAAGACCATCACCCGCCGCGCATCCGCCAGATAGGGGCGCAGCAGGGGTGCGGCAAAGCCAAAGCCGACAACGGTCTGGCCCTTCGCCTCGGGCCAAAGCTCCAACAACCGCCCGCGCAGGGATTTCTGCGCCGCACGTCCCAACGCGCTGCGATAATAGAAATTGCGCAGATCCTGTACATCAAGATGCATTGCAGCCCGCCTTGGTGAGTGTCACTCTTACCGGACCATAACAACACAGCGAGGTAAGACGCCATGGCCTTTGATCTGGTCACGATTCCCTGTCTGTCGGACAACTACGCCTTTCTGCTGCGTGACCATGACAGCGGCGCGGTGGCGCTGATCGACGTGCCCGAGGCCGCGCCGATCATGGCAGAGCTTGACCGCCGCGGCTGGACGCTGAGCCAAGTCTGGTTGACCCACCACCACCCCGACCACGTTCAAGGTCTGGCCGAACTGCTCACCCGCTTCCCCGCCGAGGTGATCGGCGCCAAGGCCGATGCCCACCGCCTGCCCCCGCTCGACCGCGCGGTGGCCGAGGGTGACAGCATCAAGCTGGGTGCGCTTGAGGCCCAAGTGCTCGACGTATCTGGCCATACCGTCGGCCATATCGCCTTTCATGTGCCCCAAGCCAAGGCGGCCTTTACCGCAGACAGCCTCATGGCGCTCGGCTGCGGCCGCCTCTTTGAAGGCACGCCCGCGCAGATGTGGGAAAGCCTGCAAAAGCTGGCCGCCCTGCCCCGTGACACGACGATCTGCTCGGGCCATGAATATACCGCCGCCAACGCAAAATTCGCCCTGACCGTTGATCCGGACAATCCCGCCCTTATATCAAGGGCCAAGGACATCGACAGCGCCCGTGCCAAAGGGCAGCCGACCGTCCCCTCGTCGCTTTCACTGGAACTAGAAACCAATCCCTTCCTGCGCCCCGCCGACCCGGCCATTCGCGCGACCTTGGGGATGCCAGACGCCACCGACACGGAAGTGTTCACCGAAATCCGCAGGCGAAAAGACCAGTTCTGAGCGCCTGCAATCATGGCTTAAAGTCCTCGCTCACGGCAAATGTGACCGATTCGGACCAGAATCTTCTTGAAGATGGGCCATGATCAACCAAACTCTAATACTATGAGGCCATGGTCGGACCGAGGCCTGAGACATCTCAGCACCTCACCGACCCCGATCGAAAAGGAGCACGCCCGTGCCTTCATTCTCGACTACACTTGAGCAGGCAATCCACGCGGCCCTCGCGCTGGCCAATGCCCGCCGCCACGAATTCGCAACGCTTGAACATCTGTTGCTGGCCTTGCTCGATGAACCCGATGCCGTGCAGGTCATGAAAGCCTGTTCCGTCGATGTCTCTGACCTGCGCGATACGCTGGTGGAATTCGTCGACGATGATCTCAGCAATCTGATCACCGACATCGACGGTTCCGAAGCGGTGCCAACGGCGGCTTTCCAGCGCGTGATCCAGCGCGCCGCGATCCATGTGCAATCTTCGGGCCGGACCGAGGTGACGGGGGCCAACGTGCTCGTCGCCATTTTCGCCGAGCGTGAGAGCAACGCCGCCTATTTCCTGCAAGAGCAGGATATGACCCGTTATGACGCGGTGAACTTCATCGCCCATGGTGTCGCCAAAGACCCGGCATATGGTGAATCCCGCCCCGTCACAGGCGCGCCCGAGACCGAGGAAGAGGCCCAAGGCGTCACCGATGGCGACAAGAAGGAATCCGCGCTGGCGAAATACTGCGTGGACCTCAACGCCAAATCCCGTGAGGGCGACATCGACCCGCTGATCGGCCGCGAGGGCGAGGTTGAGCGCTGCATTCAAGTGCTCTGCCGCCGTCGCAAGAACAACCCGCTTCTGGTGGGGGATCCCGGTGTCGGCAAGACCGCCATCGCCGAAGGGCTGGCGCGCAAGATCGTCGCCGGTGAAACGCCTGAGGTGCTGGCCAATACCACGATCTACTCGCTCGACATGGGCGCGCTCTTGGCCGGCACCCGCTACCGCGGTGACTTCGAAGAGCGGCTCAAGGCCGTGGTGACCGAGCTTGAGGATCACAAGGACGCCGTGCTTTTCATCGACGAGATCCATACCGTGATCGGTGCCGGTGCCACTTCGGGCGGCGCAATGGATGCCTCCAACCTGCTGAAGCCCGCACTTCAGGGCGGCAAGCTGCGCACCATGGGCTCCACCACCTATAAGGAGTTCCGCCAGCACTTCGAGAAGGACCGCGCGCTGAGCCGCCGGTTCCAAAAGATCGATGTGAGCGAGCCTTCGGTCGAAGACGCCACCAAAATCCTCAAGGGTCTCAAGCCCTATTTCGAGGAGCATCACAGCGTCAAATACACCTCCGACGCGATCAAGACCTCCGTTGAACTGGCGCATCGCTACATCAACGACCGCAAGCTGCCCGATAGCGCGATCGACGTGATCGACGAAGCCGGTGCCGCCCAGCACCTCGTCGCCGCTTCCAAGCGCCGCAAGACCATCGGCACCAAGGAGGTCGAGGCCGTGGTGGCCAAGATCGCCCGCATCCCGCCGAAGAATGTCTCCAAAGACGATGTGGTGGTGCTGAAGGATCTGGAAAGCTCGCTCAAGCGGGTGGTCTTCGGTCAGGATGACGCCATCGTGGCGCTGTCTTCGGCGATCAAACTGTCCCGCGCGGGCCTGCGCGAGCCGGACAAGCCCATCGGGAACTACCTCTTCGCTGGCCCCACTGGGGTCGGCAAGACCGAGGTCGCCAAGCAATTGGCCGACACCCTCGGCGTGGAACTGCTGCGTTTCGACATGTCGGAATATATGGAGAAACACGCAGTTAGCCGTCTGATCGGCGCGCCTCCGGGCTATGTCGGCTTTGACCAAGGCGGCATGCTCACCGATGGCGTGGACCAGCATCCGCATTGCGTGCTGCTGCTCGACGAGATGGAGAAGGCGCACCCGGACGTCTACAACATCCTGTTGCAGGTGATGGACCACGGCAAGCTGACCGATCACAATGGCCGCACGGTGGATTTCCGCAATGTGGTGCTGATCATGACCTCCAACGCGGGTGCTTCCGAACAGGCCAAAGCGGCAGTGGGCTTTGGCCGCGACCGCCGCGAGGGCGAGGATACCGCCGCGATCGAGCGGACCTTCACGCCGGAGTTCCGCAACCGTCTGGACGCCGTGATCTCCTTCGCGCCGCTGCCGAAGTCGGTGATCCTGCGGGTGGTCGAGAAGTTCGTGCTGCAACTCGAAGCGCAGCTGATGGACCGCAACGTGACCATCGAGCTCTCCAAGAAGGCCGCCGAATGGCTTGCCGACAAGGGCTATGACGACAAGATGGGCGCGCGTCCCTTGGGCCGTGTGATCCAAGAGCACATCAAGAAGCCGCTGGCCGAGGAACTGCTCTTTGGCAAGCTGGCCAAGGGCGGTGTCGTCAAGGTCGGCGTCAAAGATGATGAGTTGACGCTCAAAGTCTTGGGCAGCGAAAGCAAGCGTCTTTCCGGTGATCGCCCCCCGCTGCTCACCGCGGAATGATCTCTCGGGCCGCACTGGCCCTGATCCTCTCCTCCGCCAGCCCTGCGCTGGCGGAGGATTTGCAATTGGCCTTCCCGCTGGATTGCACCCTTGGGCAGGACTGCCACATCCAACAATATATGGACCGCGATCCGAGCGGTGACGCGCGGGACTACCGCTGTTCCGGTCTGACCTATGACGGCCATAAGGGCACGGATTTCGCCCTGCCCGACCGCGCGGCGATGGCGGCGGGTGTGACTGTGCGTGCGGCGGCGGCGGGGGTGGTTAAAGGGCTGCGGGACGGGATTCCAGATGGTGCGCCGCTCTCGGAGGTCCAAGGGCGCGAATGCGGCAATGGCGTGGTGATCGACCTCGGCCAGGGATGGGAGATGCAATATTGCCACCTCCGCCGCGGATCGCTCCGCGTGCAGGAAGGGCAGGAGGTGGCGGTTGGCGACGCCCTCGGCCTCGTTGGCCAGTCCGGCAAAGCGGCCTTTCCGCATCTGCACCTGTCGCTGCGCCATCACGGCCAGCCCGTCGATCCATTCGCGCCCGAGGGCCATAGTTGTGACGTCGAACCGCGCGAAACCCTCTGGCAAGACACCCCGCCCTACCACCCCGGCGGGCTGATTGCGCTTGGCTTTGCCGACCGCGTGCCCAGCTATGATGAGATCAAGGCGGGCGAAGCCCATCGCGACAGCCTGCCCAAAGAGGCCCCTGCCTTGGTCATCTATGGCTACAGCTATGGCACGCAAAAGGATGACGTGCTGCGCCTCAGCCTCGCGTGGCCAAAAGGCACGGTCATCGAAAGGGATGTGGTGATGGAGAAGCCGCAGGCGCAAGCCTTCCGCGCCATTGGCAAACGCGCGGCTTCTGCGCCATGGGCAGCCGGGCGCTATACGGGCAGGGTCACCCTGCTGCGTGAGGGCCGTGTGATCGACGAAAAGACTGGCGTTCTGACCCTGCGATAGGCCGGGACTGCCTGCCTACTTTTCAGTAAACTTCAACTCGATCCGCCTGTTCTGCGCCCGCGCAGCCTCGGTATTGCCCTCGGCTACGGGCTGATACTGGCCAAAGCCATTTGCGGCCAAACGATCCGGCGCGATGCCGAGGAAATTTACCATATATTTGACCACCGACAGCGCCCGCGCTTGGCTGAGTTCCCAGTTGTCCGCAAACTCCCCAAAGCCGGAAAGCGGCACATTGTCGGTGTGACCATCGACGCGGATCACCCAATCGATCTCGGGCGGGATGTCGTCCACAACGCTGCGCAGAATGCCCGCCACCTTGGCGATCTCACCCTGCCCGTCTTGGCTCAGCACCGCACTGCCCGGCGCGAAAAGCACCTCGGAGGAGAAGACGAAACGGTCGCCTTCGATCCGCACACCCTCCTGATTGCCCAGCAGATCACGCAACCGCCCAAAGAATTCCGAGCGGTACTGGGCGAGGTTCTTACTCTCTTCCTCAAGCCGCTTGCGCTCTGCCGCCTCCAATTCGGCGCGGCGGCGTTCCTCCGCCGCGACCCGCGCCAACGCGGTGTTCAACTCGGAGCCAAGCGATTGCAATTCCACCGATTTCGCCGCATCCCGCGCCACTGCGTCATCGAGCAGCGCCTGTAGGTTCCCCAGTTGCGCGCGCAGTTCCGCGACTTGCTGGTTCAACAACTCAGTCTGCCGCTGCGCCGCCGCGCTCACGGCTTTCTCCTCGGCCAGCGTCTCTTCGGCCTGCGCCAAAAGGGCAGCGCGGCGTTCGGCGGCAGTGGTCTTATCCTCGGCCAAAGTCTCCGCCGCGATTTTTGCCGCCAGCGCCTGCGCCAGACGTTCGCGCAGGTCCTCTTCGGTGCCTTCTGCGGCGTCCAACTCTTCGGCGAGCGCGGCGCGCTCGGCCTCCAGACCCGCGCCGCTCTCCTCCAGCCGCTCCATCCGCAGCAACGCTGCGGCAAGCTCACTGTCGAGATCGCTGCGCGCCGCGCGGGCAGCGGCCAAAAGAGTCAGCGTCTCTTCGGCCTTCTTGCGCTGCGTCTCAAGCGAGAGGGTCATGGCCGTCAATTCCGCATCCGCATCCTCCAGCCGGTCGCGCAGGGCCTGCGCCGCTGCGGCTTCGGCCAGACGGGCGGCTTCCTCGGCGCTGAGCGCCTCTTCGGCCTCCGCCACCTCGGCATTGAGGGCGTCGACTTCGGCCTCGGCTTCGGCGTTTTGCGCCCGCAGATCGGCCACCAGCGCATCCAACGCCTCGCGTTTCGCGGCGGCAAGCCGGGCCGTTTCTGCCTGCGCGTCGATCTCCTCCCGCGCGGTGCTAAGCGCGAGGTTCAGCGCCTCTTGCTCATCCAACAGCGCGGCTTCGCGGTCTTCCAAATCACCGATGCGCGCCTGATCTTCCGCCTGCGACGCCAAGAGCGCGGCCACCCGCGCCTCAAAGCCGGTGATCTCGGCCTCCGCCGCCTGCAAGGCAGCCGCTTGCGCTTCGCGTTCAGAGGTCAGCCCGGCGATCACCGCCTCTTGCCGCGACACCTCATCACGCGCGTCGTTTAGCGAGGCATTCAGCGCGCCGAGCCGAGCCTCCAAACGCGCGGTGGTGCGTTCCTCGACGCCAAGCGCTTGGGAAAGGGCCGCGACCTCTCCGGCCAGTTCGTTAAGCTCGCTTTCCTGCCCGCTGATCCGCTCTGTCAGGACGAATTGCACCACCATGAAGATGGTCAGCACGAACATCAGAACCAGCAAGAGCCCGGTCATCGCATCGACGAACCCCGGCCAGATGGAGCCCTGAAACCGTGCGCCTGTCCGCCGGGAAAGTGCCATTACTGGTCCCCGCCACCGGGAATATCGCTGGCCCGCAGGCGGCGGGCCTCAGGGGCGCGGTGCCCGGAGAGCGCCTTGGCCAGCAAAGAGATATCCTTGCGCAATTCGGCCATGGTTTCCTGCCGCCCGGCAGAAATCTCTTCCAAGATACGCAGCATCTGCACGTCGATGGAGCGCAGGCGCATCCGGCTTTCTGCGTCGATCCCTTCGCCCGCAACCTGACCTTCGAGCGTGGCGATCAATCGGTCTTGCCCATCTGCCACCCGCTCCAGCGCGCTGTTGGTGGTCGTGTCATGTTCCATCCGCGTGGTCATCCGGTCCACGGCATCGGCCAGCTTGCCCAGCTTGTCGTCGACCATGGCGCGGCTGACGTCTGATTGGGTGAACATCTGCTGCATTTCAGCCATCTGTTCGACCATCTGATCCATCACGCTGGCCATGATGTTCTGATCGCTCACATCGTCGCCCGAGGTCAGCCCGACCCGCGTGATGGAACTCAGCCAATCTTCCAGCTCTTGATAAAAGCGGTTTTGCCCGTGGCCCGCAAAAAGCTCCAACAGCCCGACGACGAGAGAGCCCGCAAGCCCCAGAAGCGAGGAGCCGAAGGCCACGCCCATGCCGCCCAACTGCGCCTCTAGCCCGGTCATCAGACGGCCAAAGACATCGACGCCCGCCTCCCCCTCACCGGGGGCGAGGGAGCGGATCGTATCGACCACCGCCGGAACGGTCGTGGCCAGCCCATAAAACGTCCCCAGAAGGCCGAGGAAAATCAACATATTGACGATATAGCGCGTGATCTCGCGCACTTCGTCGATGCGCGAGGCGACGGAATCGAGGATCGACCGGGTGGAGGTCGTACTGACCTGCATCCGCGCGCCACGCTGGCGCAGAAGAGACGCCAAAGGCGCCAGCAATTGCGGCGGTTTGGCATCGGGTTCGGCATTGCCAGCGGCGAAATCCTCGATCCAGCGGACCGAGCCGATAAGCTGCATCACCTGATAGAAACAGGCCAGCACACCGACGATGAAGACAAAGATGATGACCCCATTCAGCCATGGGTTCGCGGCAAAGATCGGCAGCACCCGGGGCAGCGCCAGAAAGACCCCGGCCCCCGTGAGGCCGAGCGCGATCAGCATCAGAGAAATCTGACGCACCGGTTGTGAAAACTGCGGTTTTGCCTTGCGGTCTGGCTGTGCCATGCGGCCTTTCCTGACCCTTTGTTCTGCTCTTGCCGCAGCTTACACTGAAACGGCAAAGAGTTGCCAAGTTTTTATGAGGTCAAAGCCTTCACCCGGTCATGCAACCACTCCAACGCGGGGTCATGCAAGCCCACTTCGAACAGATGCACGGCAGTGTTGATTAAATACTCGGTATTGGGCCCGCGTCCGCCTACGGCGCGGGCAATGATCTGCGCTTGTTCTTCCAAGGGCAGGCCACCGCAATATTGATCATGCGCCGCGTCGATCACATAGGTCACCGCCTCCACGTCGCGGCCATCGGTCAGATGCACGGTGAGGTTTTTCTCGACATAGGCCGAAGAGATCAGCTCACGCTCGCGCAGGTACTCCAGCGTCTGCGCCTCATGCCCCGCAGCCACCCGCATCGCCATGCCTTCGCAGGCCGAGCGGACGGATTCGTCGAGCGCCAGCACCAGCCCCGGCTGTTCGACCGTGCCCCGGTGATGGATCGAGCGCATGCAGAACGAACGGGCATAGCCCGGCAGCGTGGCGATCACGCTTTCCGCTACCTCGAATCCGGGGTTCCACAAGAGGCTGCCATAGCCAAATACCCACATTGTCATCCTGCTGGTCCTTTCTGCTGGCCTTCGGTAAACCGCATCTGAAGCACGATTTGAAGGGCTATCGAAATGCGGAAATTGGTTTGGCTGCTGATTGTGCTCGCCGCACTTTGGGGCGCGTGGTGGGCTGCCGCCACGACGCAGATGCAAAGCACCCTGACCCGCCTGCTCGACACCCGCCGCGCGGCGGGTTGGGAGGTGACGCTCAAAGACATCGACAAAGCGGGCTTTCCCCTGTCCTTGCAAAACCGGCTGAGCGGGTTTGCCGTGGCAGACCCGGCCCGCGGTCTGGCATTTGAGGCCCCGCAGCTTGATCTCTCCGCCCCGGTCTGGTGGCCCGGTGATCTCTCGGCCCGCGCGCCTGTTGCGGCGGCCGACCTGCCCGCAGGCGCATTGCCCCTGACGCTGAAGATGCGCGACCTGCGCGCCGATCTGGAACTGCATCCCGGCACCTCGCTTCAACTGGAGGCGATGGAGCTTCGCAGCACGCATCTTGAGGTCGACGGGCCCGACGGGCTGCTGCTGGAGGCCGAAGAGCCGCGGATGCGGATCGCGCAATCGGGCAGTGCGGCGCGGGATTATGACATCGCGCTGCTGCCCGGCGGCATCACCCCCGGCCCCTTGCTGCGCAAGGTTTTGGGCGATGGCGCGGGCCAGCCCGGCGGGCAGCCGATCCTCTCGGCGCGGATGGCCGTGACCTTTGCCCACCCGCTGGACCGGCACAGCGCGATGGCAGGCACCCCGCCGCAGATCGACGCGCTGACGGTTGAGAATGTGGATGCCGCTTGGGGCGAGGTGGCTTTGGGCGCCGAAGGGGCGCTGACCTTTGACGCCGCGGGCATTCCCGATGGGGTGCTGAGCCTGCGGGTCACCAATTGGTCCAAACTGCTCGACGCGGGCGAACGTGCGGGCTTTCTGCCGCCGTCGATGCGCGGGCAGGTCGACACCATGCTGCGGCTGTTGGAAGCGCGGGGCGGCACGCCGGGCGGATTGGACCTCGACCTGATCTTTACGGATGGTCAGATGATGCTGGCGGGGATCCCGCTTGGCCCTGCGCCGCGGTTGGTTCAGCCCTAACGGCCGCTTAGCGGCAGTAGCTACCACTGCGATAGCGCGCCGTGTCGAAGTGAAAGTGGTCTTGGTGAAAGCGGTCCGCCTCTGGTCCCAGCACCGTGCCAAACGGCCCGCAGGCGCCCCGGTGCATCCGTCGCAAAGCCGCGCTGCTGCGCCGCGCGCGCCAGCCCTTCAACAGGCTGATCGCGCTGCCGTCCGCCAGCTCAAACCCGGAAATGTCGATCGCGCGGCCCTTGCCATGTTCGGAAATCTTACCCCCCTTGCGGTTGTTCCGCGTCCGGCAGGCGTAATGCGCGGCGACCTTGAGCTCCTTCAGCCCGCCGCCCTGCCCCGCCAAAGCTGGCACCGCCGATTGGCGCACCCATGTGTTCAGCGCCTTTGCCGTGGTGCAATCCATCACCGCCGCGGTGCTGAGCCGGATGCCCGAGACCGAGCGTATCTTGACCGCATTCTCAACCCCGCAACCGTTGATCCGGCCCGGCACCCGGCCCACCCGCGTGCCCTGTATCGCCAGATCGCCGCAGACCGCGCCCTTGGCCAACATCCGCTGCCGCGCACGGGCGGCCTGTTCGACCTTTGCACTGCGCAGGGTGGGACGGAGCGATGCTTTCATCCCCTGCCCGCCCTCGGCGGCGGCACGGGCGGCGGGGTCACGTTCGGGCGGGCGATCGCGCCGCCGGGGGCGACGCTGACCGGCAAGCTATCCCCCTGCTGACGCGCCACGGGGCGCTCAGAACTGTCCGGCCCCGCAGCCAAGGCGATTTGCCCCAGCATGATCAGCGGCAGGACAGCCCAGCCCCTCATGACTTGGGCGCGCCCCGGCCAAAATCGGGCGCGTCGGTATCCTGCCCCGCCTCGATGATGCCGCGCCGGATCGCGCGGGTACGAGTGAAATAGGCGTGCAGATGATCGCCGTCGCCGGTCCGAATGGCGCGTTGCAGGGCGAAAAGCTCTTCGGTGAAGCGGCCAAGGATTTCCAGCGTCGCGTCCTTGTTGGTCAGAAAGACATCGCGCCACATCGTGGGATCACTCGCCGCGATCCGGGTGAAGTCGCGGAAACCGGCGGCGGAATACTTGATCACCTCGCTGTCGGTCACCCGGCGCAGATCGTCGGCGACGCCCACCATCGTATAGGCGATGAGGTGCGGCGCGTGCGAGGTGACGGCCAGCACCAGATCATGGTGTTCGGCATCCATCTCCTCCACATTGGCACCCGCCCCTTCCCAGAGCGCGCGCAGCCGCGCGATGGCGTCTTTGTCGGTGCCTTCCACGGGGACCAGCAGGCACCAGCGGTTGTCGAAGAGCTCGGCAAAGCCGCTGCGCGGGCCGGAATGCTCGGTCCCCGCCAGCGGGTGGCCGGGGATGAAATGCACGCCGTCGGGCAGATACGGCCCCACCTGCGCAATCACGTCGGCCTTGACCGAACCCACATCCGTCACCGTGGCACCGGGTGCGAGATGCGGCGCGATCTCGGCGGCCACGGCGCCCATGACGCCCACCGGCACGCAGAGCACCACCAGATCGGCGCCCGCGACAGCCTCGGCGGCACTGTCGCAGACCCGGTCGCAGAGGCCGATCTCGCGCGCCGTGGCGCGGGTCTCGTCGCTGCGGGCATAGCCGGTGACTTCGCCCGCCAGACCGCCGCGCTTCATCGCCCAGAACAGTGAGGAGGCAATCAGCCCCAACCCAATGAGGGCGACCCTGTCATAGACCTGCGCCATCAGTTGCCCCCTTTGAACTGCCGCACGGCATGGACGACGCGGCGGCAGGCGCTTTCATCGCCCACGGTGATGCGCAGACAGTTGGGCAGGTTGTAGCCCGCCACCCGGCGCACGATCAGCCCTTGGGTCTTGAGGTAGTCGTCACAAGCCTCGGCCTCGGCCTGATTGGCGAAGCGGGCCAGCACGAAATTGGCGAGCGAGACGTCCGAGGGCACGCCGATCTCGGCCAGCGCATCGGCCAGCCACGTGCGCCAGCGGGCGTTCTCGGCCCGGCAATGGTCGGTATAGGCGCGGTCGCGCATCGCCGCCTCGGCGGCGTTGAGTGCGGCCTGCGACAGGTTGAAAGGACCGCGCACGCGGTTCAGCACGTCGATCACATGGGCTGGCCCATAGCCCCAACCGATGCGCAGCCCGCCCAGCCCGTAGAGCTTTGAGAAGGTGCGCGTCATCACCACGTTGTCGCGGCGGTCCACCAAGGCGGCGCCGCCGTCATAGCCCTCGACATATTCGGCATAGGCCCCGTCGAGCACCAGAAGCGCCTGCGGCGGCAGGGCTTCGGCCAGACGTTCAAGCTCGGCCAGACCGATCATCGTGCCGGTGGGGTTGTTGGGGTTGGCGATGAACACCAGCCGCGTCGCCTCGGTGCAGGCGGCGAGGATGGCATCGACATCGGTCACCCGCTCACGCTCGGGCACCTCGACGGGCGTAGCCCCCGCGGCGAGGGCGGAAATGCGGTACATGGCAAAGCCGTGCTCGGTGTGCACGACCTCGGTGCCCGGACCGGCATAGGCTTGGCAGAGAAAAGCGATGATCTCATCCGAACCCGCGCCGCAGATGATCCGCTCGGCATCGAGGTCCAGCACCTCAGCAATGGCGGCGCGCAGGGCGCTATGGTCGGAGGATGGGTAGCGATGCAGGTCATAGGCCGCGCGACGATAGGCTTCGACGGCGGCAGGGCTGGGCCCCAGCGGGTTCTCGTTCGAGCTGAGCTTGACCACATTCTCAAGGCCCGCGACATGCGCCGCACCCCCTTGATAAAGGTCGATCTCCATAATGCCCGGTTGCGGTGCGATCTGTGTCATCTCGCTCTCATCCTCACGCTACTGCCGCCCTTCTATCGGGGGTGTCGCGGTGATGCCAGAATCATTCTGCATCCTCGGCGCCAGCGGACAGGCTGTTGCCCTGCTGCCGCCGCCCTGCGCAAAAAGAAAAGGCCGCGCGGTTTGCACCACGCGGCCTTTGGTATTCGACAGGCGAAGAAGCTTAGTTCTTCGCGTAGAATTCCACGACGAGGTTCGGCTCCATCACAACCGGGTACGGCACGTCGCCGAGGCTCGGTGTGCGCACGAAAGTCGCGGTCATTTTTGAGTGGTCACACTCCAGGTAGTCCGGCACGTCACGCTCGGGCAGTTGCACGGCTTCGAGAACCGAGGTCAGCTGCTTGGAACGGTCACGCACTTCGATCACGTCACCCTCTTTCACGCGGTAGGAGGGGATGTTGACCTTGCGGCCGTTCACTTTGACGTGGCCGTGGTTCACGAACTGGCGTGCAGCGAAAACTGTCGGCACGAACTTGGCGCGGTAGACAACGGCGTCCAAACGGCGCTCGAGCAGGCCGATCAGGTTCTCACCGGTGTCGCCCTTGACGCGCTCGGCTTCGCCGTAGATGCGGCGGAACTGCTTCTCGGTCAGGTCGCCATAGTAGCCCTTGAGCTTCTGCTTGGCGCGCAGCTGGATGCCGAAGTCCGACATTTTGCCCTTGCGGCGCTGGCCGTGCTGGCCGGGGCCATATTCACGACGGTTCACCGGGGACTTCGGACGGCCCCAGATGTTTTCGCCCATACGGCGGTCTAGTTTGTGCTTGGCAGCTGTGCGTTTTGTCACGGCTGATCTCCTTTATAAAGCCCCGAGGGGCGGTAAAGGGCGTTGTCCTTTGGCCGAAGCCCGACAGGCTTCCCCTTGCGGGGTCCACCAACACCAATGAAGGGGCGCTTATACGGGGCCATGGCGGGGAGTCAACGGGGGATTTTCGGCGAATTTGATCCGCCCCGCCCCTAACGTGCCATCGCAGCGCAGGGCGCGTGGCGGTGACAGGTCAGGATATGATCGTTCACCAGCCCGCAGGCCTCCATCCAGGCATAGGTGATCGTCGGCCCGCAGAACTTGAAACCGGCTTTCTTCAAGTCTTTGCTCACCTGCTCGGACAAGGCCGTCTTCGGCGGCACCTCGGCCTGTGTGGCAAAGCGGTTTTGCAGCGGTTTGCCATCGACATAGCGCCACATGAAGGCGTCGAACCCCTCGCGCGCCTCCAACTCCTGCCAGGCCCGCGCGTTGGTGATGGCGGCCTCGATCTTGCCCCGGTGGCGGATGATGCCCGGATCACTCAGCAGGCGCAGCACATCCGCCTCGCCCCATTCGGCGATCTGATGCGGGTCGAACCCGGCAAAGGCCGCACGGAAATTATCGCGTTTTTTAAGGATCGTGATCCAGCTCAGCCCCGCCTGAAACCCGTCAAGGATCAGCTTCTCCCAAAGCGCGCGGCTGTCGTATTCGGGCACGCCCCATTCGGTGTCATGGTAGGCTTGGTAAATCGGGTCATCCCCGGCCCAGTCACAGCGCTGCATCTTCGGCCCCCCTCTGCGCGATCCACCGCGGAAATCGCCGCCGATTAAGACCGTATTATCACCTTTGCGCCCATACCAATTGCAGGACAGCAAGAGAGTACCGCCGTGCCCCGTCGATTCCAACGCCCTTTCGCCGACGTTCCCCCCGGTGGGGACAGCCCGCTGAACCATGCGGTGATGCAGCGCGATGCCGCGACGCTTGAAATGGTGCGGGAGGCTGTGGCCCATCGCCAAACGCTGCTGGCGTTCCAGCCCGTCATGCTGGCCAGCGATCCGACAAATATCGCCTTTCACGAGGGGCTGATCCGCCTGCTTGATCCTACGGGTCGCGTGATTCCGGCCAAGGATTTCATGCCCGCGATCGAGGACACGGATACCGGGCGGCAGGTGGATGTTCTGGCCCTGCGCCTGGGGCTGAACGCGCTGCACCACCATCCCGGCCTGCGGCTGTCGATCAATATGTCCGCCCGCTCCATCGGGTATCAGGAATGGACTCGCGTCTTGCGCCACTGGCTGGCCCGCGACGCGACCTTGGGCGAACGGCTGATCCTTGAGATCACGGAAAGCTCTGCCATGATGGTCCCGGAACTGGTGACAAGCTTCATGAACCAGTTGCAGCCTCACGGCATCTGCTTTGCCATGGATGATTTCGGGGCGGGGCAAACGGCGATCCGCTATTTCAAGGATTTCTACTTTGATGTCCTGAAGCTTGACGGGCAGTTCATCCGCGGCATCGCCACCAACCCCGACAACCGCGCCCTGACCGCCGCACTGATGTCCATCGCCACGCATTTCGACATGCTGACCGTGGCCGAATGCGTGGAGAACGCCGCCGATGCGGCGGTGCTGACCGAGATGGGCGTCGATTGCCTGCAAGGCTACCACTTCGCCGCGCCAACCACCCGGCCCCCATGGCTGAATTTCGACCGGGTGCGGGCCACCGGCTAGGCCCGCGCGGGCAGGCCGCCGGGGCTGCGGCGGCGGGCTGCCTGCTCAGTTGCCGCATTGCAGCGCATCCGCTATCACTACCTCAGAGGGACGGGAGCGCCCACGCCCGACGATGGCGCGTGTCGGTGTGCCCCCGCCCAACAAGGTAGAGGAAAGTCACATCATGACCAATGTCGTCATCGCATCCGCCGCCCGGACCGCCGTGGGCAGTTTCGGCGGAGCGTTCGCCAATACGCCCGCCCATGACCTTGGTGCCGCCGTTCTGAAAGAACTGGTGGCCCGCGCCGGGGTGGACCCGTCCGAAGTCTCCGAGACCATTCTGGGGCAGGTGCTGACCGCCGCCCAAGGTCAGAACCCGGCGCGTCAGGCGCATATCAACGCAGGGCTGCCGAAAGAGAGCGCAGCTTGGGGCATCAACCAGGTCTGCGGCTCGGGCCTGCGCGCCGTGGCGCTGGCGGCCCAGCATATCCAACTTGGTGACGCGAACATCGTGGCCGCTGGCGGGCAAGAGAACATGACCCTCAGCCCCCATGCGCAAAACCTCCGCGCGGGCCAGAAAATGGGCGATTTGCAGTTCATCGACACGATGATCCGCGACGGTCTCTGGGATGCGTTCAACGGCTACCACATGGGCCAAACCGCTGAGAACGTGGCCGAGAAATGGCAGATCAGCCGTGACCAGCAAGACGAATTCGCCGTCGCCTCGCAAAACAAGGCCGAAGCCGCGCAGAAGGCTGGCAAATTCGCCGATGAGATCGTTCCCTTCACCATCAAGACCCGCAAGGGCGAGACGGTCGTCGACCAGGACGAATACATCCGCCACGGCGCCAATATCGAAGCGATGCAGAAGCTGCGCCCGGCCTTCACCAAGGACGGCTCCGTCACCGCGGCCAATGCCTCGGGCATCAACGACGGTGCGGCAGGTGCGCTGCTGATGAGCGCGGATGAGGCCGAAAAGCGGGGCATTCAGCCGCTGGCGCGGATCGCCTCCTATGCCACCGCCGGTCTCGACCCGTCGATCATGGGCGTCGGCCCCGTCTATGCATCGCGCAAGGCGCTGGAGAAAGCCGGTTGGTCGCCCGAAGACCTTGATCTGGTGGAAGCCAACGAAGCCTTCGCCGCACAGGCCTGCGCCGTGAACAAGGAAATGGGCTGGGATCCGGAAATCGTGAACGTCAACGGCGGCGCCATCGCCATCGGCCACCCCATTGGTGCCTCGGGCGCGCGGGTGCTCAACACCCTGCTGTTCGAAATGCAGCGCCGTGACGCCAAGAAAGGTTTGGCGACGCTGTGTATCGGCGGCGGTATGGGTGTTGCCATGTGCCTAGAGCGCCCCTAAGACTAAATCGGCGCGCAACTTTCTTGCGCGCCGATACATGCATTTGCAAGAACATTACCTTGAGGGAGGGATTACATGTCACGCATCGCTTTGGTCACCGGGGGAAGTCGCGGGATTGGCGCGGCCATTTCGACCACGCTGAAGGACAAAGGCTATACCGTCGCCGCCACCTATGCCGGCAATGACGAAGCCGCCGCGAAATTCACCGAAGAGACCGGCATCGAGACCTACAAATGGAACGTGGCAGATTACGACGCCTCCAAAGCGGGGATCGAACAAGTCGAAGCCGAGCTTGGCCCCATCGAGGTGGTGGTCGCCAATGCGGGCATCACCCGCGACGCGCCCTTTCACAAGATGACCCCCGATCAGTGGAATGAAGTCATCGCCACCAATCTGACCGGCGTCTTCAACACGATCCACCCGGTCTGGCCCGGCATGCGCGAACGCAAGTTCGGGCGCGTCGTCGTGATCTCTTCGATCAACGGGCAAAAGGGTCAGTTCGCGCAGGTGAACTATGCCGCGACCAAGGCGGGCGATCTGGGCATCGTGAAGTCATTGGCCCAAGAAGGCGCCCGCGCAGGCATCACGGCCAATGCCATCTGCCCCGGCTATATCGCGACCGATATGGTCATGGCGGTGCCCGAAAAAGTCCGTGAAAGCATCATCGCGCAGATCCCCGCCGGGCGGCTGGGAGATCCCGAAGAAATCGCCCGCGCGGTGGCCTTTCTCGTTTCCGACGATGCGGGTTTCATCAATGGCTCGACGATCTCTGCCAATGGGGCGCAATTCGTCGTCTGACGGGACGATGTTCTGGAAATTTAATGGGCCAGTCTTTTCCAAAGACTGGCCTTTTTAATGGGAAAACAGAACCCGACTGCGTCCTTTACCAGCCGTCCAGCCTGCCGCCCCGCCAGAGCGGAACGACAGCGATCAAAAACGCCGCATTCCGCGGCGAGGGTCAGCTCGACAGGCGGCTAATCTCCTCTTTCAAACGCAGTTTTTCCTTCTTCATGGAAGCCACTTTCAAATCGTCCATACCGGGGGCGCGTTGCGCGGTTTCCACCGCCTCACTCATCGCCTGATGCTTGCGCTTCAGGGTGTCCAGATGTGCGTTCAAAGCCATACAATCCTCCATGATTGGTGTGTAGAATTTCAGTGGACCACAGCGCGACCCACAAGTCACGCGGCACCGCAGCATAGGGGTGAAGTTGGTAAAGAAACGCTTAAGAAGTAGGATAGACCAGCGGCGCCCCCCGGCGCAGGACCGCTTCGATTTCCGGCACATAGCTATCGCCGTCCCCCTCATGCCGCGCGCCACGGTGCATGACAAAGCTGTGATAGAGCCGAAAAGCACCGCGTCCGTTCTTGCGCGCACGCAAAAGAATCAACTCCGGCATCCTTCCCGCGCGCGAGGCGAGCGGCAGCACCTCGACCGATCCCATCTCATGCGGCAGCGCCGCCAGAATCTCGGGCAGCCGTTCGGCGCGATGGATAAAATGCGCCTGCCCTTTGGGCTTTAGCCGCCGCGCGGCGGTGCGGACCCATTGTCGCAGGGGCGTCGCCTCACCCAAGGCCGTCTCGCGCCCGGGATCGCGGGACTGGACCGAGGCGGCCCGGTCGAAATAGGGCGGATTGGCAAGAACGTGGTCAAATTGTCGCTGGCGCAGATGCAGGGGCATCTCGGTCAGATCAGCCTCCACCACCTCCAGCGCCGCGCCGCCATTGCGCCGCGCCAGTTCGGCATAGGCGGGTTGCAGCTCACAGCCCGTCAGCGTCAGCCCCGGCACCCGCGCCCCCAGACAAAGCACCGCCGCACCGGCCCCGCAGCCAAGCTCCAACACGCTTTGCCCTGCCTTGGCCTCGATGCTCGCGGCCAGCAAAACCGGGTCCACCCCGGCACGATAGCCCCGACCCCGGCGCGGCTGCCAGAGGTGCAGCTTGCCGCCGAGGAAAGCGTCGCAGGTCAGGTCGTCTTCGGTGAAACGGGTCACAGCCCCAGCGGAATCTCATTGTCGCGCATCACCCGCAGGGCGGCGTCATGGTCATCAGGATGCACCATCAGGCGGCGCGGGAAAATCCCGATGCCTCCTTCGAGCACGCTCATGTTTACGTCCATTTCAAAGCAGTCTATATCCTCCCCCCTGAGAAGGGCGGTGGCAAAGGCGATGATGGTCATGTCGGTGCTGCGCAAAAGTTCCTTCATATCAAAGATGTAGAGCCGGATCACCGGCATGTCGAGCGGGACGCGGGAAATGATGATGAAAAGTGATGCAACGGGCAAACCGCACGACCGCATGGCGGCCTATCTAAGCGATGATATGGCGGCGGTCAGCGCCCTGATCCGCGAGCGGATGGCGTCGAAACACGCGCCCCGCATCCCCGAGGTCACCGCCCATCTGGTTGAGGCGGGCGGCAAGCGCCTGCGCCCGATGCTGACGCTGGCCGCGGCCCGGATGTGCGGCTATGACGGGCCCTATCACGTCCATCTGGCCGCCACGGTTGAGTTCATTCACACCGCGACCCTGCTGCACGACGATGTGGTGGACGAAAGCGCCCAACGGCGCGGGCGGCCCACGGCGAACCTTCTGTGGGACAACCAGTCGTCGGTGCTGGTGGGGGACTACCTCTTCGCCCGCAGCTTCCAGTTGATGACCGAGCCGGGCTCGATGCCCGTCATGCGCATCCTGTCGAACGCCGCCGCGACCATCGCGGAGGGGGAGGTGCTGCAACTGACCGCGGCGCAGAATCTGGCCACGGATGAACAGGTCTATCTGCAAGTCGTGCGCGGCAAGACGGCGGCGCTCTTCTCAGCCGCGACTGAGGTGGGCGGCGTGATCGCCGATGCGCCGGAGGATCAGGTCACGGCGCTCTATGACTATGGAGACGCCCTTGGCATCGCCTTCCAGATCGTCGACGATCTGCTGGATTATCAGGGTGATACAGGGGCCACGGGCAAGAACGTCGGTGACGATTTCCGCGAGCGCAAGCTGACCCTGCCGGTGATCAAGGCCGTGGCCAAGGCCGACGAGGATGAGCGCGCCTTTTGGACCCGCACCATTGAGAAGGGCAAACAGGAAGAGGGCGACCTTGACCATGCGCTGATGCTTTTGGCCAAACACGACACGCTCACCGCGACGCGGCGCGATGCCTGTGACTGGGCGGAGAAGGCCAAAGCGGCGCTTGCCCCCCTGCCCGACCACGAGTTGAAAGACATGTTGATCGATCTGGCCGACTACGTCGTCGCCCGGATCAGCTAAGCGGCCAAGATCGGCGCGGCGGCGACCCACCATTGCGGCGCGGCCTTGGCGATGCGATGGGCGGCGGCTTCTGCCTGCGCTGCCGTGGCGTAGAGGCCGAAACAGGTCGCGCCCGAGCCGGACATCCGCGCCAGCGCCGCATCGCTCAGCGCCTCCAGACAGACCCCGATGATCGGCTCCCGCGCGATGGCGGGGGCGGCAAGGTCGTTGCGCTGCGCGGTCAGAAATTCGATGAAATCGGAAAAGCCCGCGAACTTCGGGATCACCTCCGGCATCGGCGGCTGGTTCTTGTCGCTGAGCGCCGAGAAGACAGCGGGCGTCGGCACATCGACACCAGGGTTTACCAGCACCATATGGCAAGGCGGCAGCGCGGAGAGCGGCGTGAGGACCTCCCCCACCCCCTGCATCCGCTGCGGGCCGCGTGTCAGACAGACCGGCACATCTGCCCCGAGCTGCGCCGTCTCTTCGGGCAGCGGAACGCCCCAATGCGCCGCAAGCAGCTCCAAGGCCGCCGCCGCATCGGCAGAGCCGCCCCCGATCCCCGCCGCTGCGGGCAGGTGTTTCTCAAGATGCAGTGCGGCGCCACGGCCCGCGCCTGCGTCCAGCATCTCTGCCGCGCGCAGGACAAGGTTGCGCACATCGGTCGGCACCCCTTCGGCCCGCGGGCCGCTGACCGTCAGGGTCAGATCATCCGCGGCAGCCACACACAGCCGATCGCCCACACCAGCCCGCACCACCAGCGAATCCAGCAGGTGATAGCCGTCGGCCCGCTGGCCGGTGCAATGCAGGGTCAGGTTCACCTTGGCCCAAGCCATCCGCGACGCCGCAGCGCCGGGGTCGGCGGGCGCCCCATCCTTCGAAAGGCTCATTCGTCCGCAGCAACCTTGAGCGGGGCCGCGCCCTCTTCGGCCAGCACGGCATCGAGCCCCACTTCCAGCTTGCGGCGCATCCGCTCGGGGTCGGCCTCCGAATCCGCATCCGTCAGGTCAACGAAAGAGAGCGCCCGGCGCCACTGGAATTCGGCCTCGCGCTTGCGGCCCACGGCCCAGTAAACATCCCCGAGGTGATCGTTCACCAC
The DNA here is from genome assembly GCF_029285915.1 of Sulfitobacter sp. M85. Lineage (NCBI taxonomy): Bacteria > Pseudomonadati > Pseudomonadota > Alphaproteobacteria > Rhodobacterales > Roseobacteraceae > Sulfitobacter > Sulfitobacter sp. M85. The sequence continues at coordinate 90,426 of NZ_JABECQ010000002.1, read as the reverse complement.
CGGATCGACCGGCTCCAACTCGACCGCGCGTTCCATCTGCTCTACCGCCTCATCGTAGCGGTCAAGGCGGTAAAACACCCAGCCCAGCGAATCGACGATATAGCCACTGTCGGGGCTGGCGGCGACGGCGCGTTCGATCATCTCTAGCGCCTCGTCCAAGTTGCGCTGCTGTTCGACCAGCGAGTAGCCGAGGTAGTTCAACACCTGTGGCTGTTCGGGGTTCAACTCAAGTGCGGCGCGGAAATCGGCTTCGGAGCCTTCCCAATCGCCGCTGCGTTCCTTGGCGATGGCGCGGGCGTAGAACAGCACCCAGCGGGCGCGGGCGGTTTCGGGCGTTAGCGCGAGCGCTTGGTCGTAGGAGGCGATGGCCGCCTCATAGTCCTCTTCGGCCCGCAGCATATCGCCTAGCGTGGAATGCACCACGGCCAGATCACCATGGCTGCGCGCGAGCTGTTCCAGCACTTCGATGGCCTGCGCGGTCTTGCCCGAGCGACGCAGCGCATCGGCGCGGCCCAGTTCGGCGGCGTGATAGGCCGGGCTGTCGGCAGGCAGGGATTTATATTCGGCAATCGCCAGATCATGCTCGCCAAGGTTCTCCAACAGGCTTGCCGTCAGCAAAAGCGCATCAACATGGTCCGGGCGCAGGTAACGCGCGATGCGCGAATAGAGCAGAACGTAATAGTCCCCCGCCGCCTCATTGCGCAGCACGGCGGCGAAGGTGAAAAACACCTCGGCCATGCCCGCTTGGGCGTTGGGCATATGGCTGAAGGGCGCGGGCGTTTCCTGCTGCAAACCTTCGATGAGCCGCGCGATTTCAGGATCGCTATCCGTGCCAAAACCGTCAGAGAGCACGGCCAGCGCATCCTCGCTGCGCCCCAATTGGCCAAGGATCTCGGCATGGGCCATCACGCCGCGCCGGGTCTGGCCTGCGGCCCCTGCCTCACCACTGGCAAAGATCGCCTCCGCCCCTTCGAAGTCGCCCACGCTCGCCAGCGCGAGGGCCTTGTGATACATCACGAAGCCCTGCATCCCGGCCTCTTCGCTCAGGCTGTCGAAAGCCTTTATCGCGGCGGTTACATCGCCCGCCCCCATATGCGCCCAAGCCTGCACCAGCCCGCCGACCCAAGGGCCGATGGCCGAGGTATCGCGTTCAAGCAGGGCCATGTAATCGCCCTCTTTCGCCAAGGCGGCCACGAGGGTCATCTCGGCCACCTGGCTCTTGGTGCCGAGGGTGATCATATTGCGTGCCAGCGGCAGCGCCTTGTCCACCCGCCCGAGCGAGAGATAGGACAGCACCGCGCTTTCCATCAGTTCGATGTTCTTAGGGTCCCGCGCCAGCGCTTCGGTGTAATAGCGCGCGGCCTCGGGGTAGTCGCTGTTCACGGCAGCATGACGCCCCGCCAGATAGGGGCCCGCGACCGATTGCGCCATCAGCGGCGCCGACAGGCCGATGCAAAGCGCCGCAACGCTGGTGAAACCTAGGACATTCCGAAACATGCAAACCGCCTCATATCGCTTTGCTCGCAGGCTATCATCTTCGTGCCGGGGCGCAATGGCGGGGCGGTGATGTCGCCCATGGCCGACAGGTTTTCGCCGAAAAGACGAAAAAGACCGACACGCCTGCGCGTGCCGGTCCTTTAATTGCGCCTTTGGCGATGGCTCACATATTCGGGTAGTTCGGCCCGTCGCCGCCCTGCGGGGTGGTCCAGACGATGTTCTGCGTCGGATCCTTGATATCGCAGGTCTTGCAATGCACGCAGTTCTGGAAGTTGATCTGGAACCGCGTCTCGCCGGTTTTGTCATCCTCGACGAACTCGTAAACCCCCGCCGGGCAATAGCGGGCCGAGGGGCCCGCGTATTTCGGCAGGTTCACCTCGACCGGAATGTTCGGGTCTTTCAGCTTGAGATGCGCAGGCTGGCTTTCCTCGTGATTGGTAAAGGAGAAGGCCACATTGGTCAGACGGTCAAAGCTGAGTTTGCCATCGGGTTTGGGGTAGTCGATCTTCTTGTGCTTATCCGCAGGCTCGGTCGCTTCGGCGTCCGATTTCCCGTGCCCGAGCGTGCCCAAGAGCGAGAAGCCGAGCGTGTTGGTCCACATGTCAAAGCCACCAAGCGCCAGCGACGCGGTGAGCCCGTATTTCGACCACAGCGGTTTCACGTTGCGCACCTTCTTAAGGTCCGTCGCGATCGGCCCTTCACGAACATCGGTCTCATATTCGGTCAACTCATCGCCGCCACGGCCCGCTTGGATCGCCGCATAGGCCGCCTCTGCCGCTGCCTTGCCCGAGAGCATGGCGTTGTGGTTGCCCTTGATGCGCGGCACATTGACCATGCCCACCGAACAGCCCAGCAGCGCCACGCCGGGGGCCACCATCTTGGGCATCGACTGATAGCCGCCCTCGGTGATCGCCCGCGCGCCATAGGCCACGCGTTTGCCGCCTTTGAGCAGTTCGGCCACCATCGGGTGATGCTTGAACCGCTGGAATTCCATGTATGGGAAGACATGCGGGTTCTTGTAGCCGAGGTGAACAACGAAGCCGACGTAAACCTGATTGTTCTCAAGGTGATAGATGAACGACCCGCCGCCCGCATTGCTGTTGAGCGGCCAGCCCATTGTATGGGTCACGGTGCCTTCTTTGTGCTTGGCGGGGTCGATCTCCCAGATCTCTTTCATGCCAAGACCGTATTTCTGCGGCTCTTTGCCCTCATCCAGCCCGTATTTCGCAATAACCTGCTTGCTGAGGCTGCCGCGCACGCCCTCGGAGAGGAAGACATATTTGCCGTGCAGCTCCATGCCCGGCTCATAGCTTGGGCCGGGGGTGCCATCGGCCTGACGCCCCATCTCACCGGCAACAACGCCTTTGACTTCGCCATTCTCGCCGAAAACCAGTTCCGAACAGGCCATGCCGGGGAAGACTTCGACGCCCAGTTCCTCGGCCTGTTCGGCCATCCAACGGCAGACATTGCCCATCGACACGATGTAGTTGCCGTGGTTCTTCATCAGCGGGGGCATCGGAAACTCGGGGATGCGCAGCTTGCCCGCCTCGCCCAGCAGGTAAAAGTTGTCTTCCTTCACCGGCACGTTCAGCGGCGCGCCTTTTTCCTTCCAATCGGGGATCAGCGCGTCCAGCCCGCAGGGGTCGAGCACCGCGCCCGACAGGATATGCGCGCCGACTTCCGAGCCCTTCTCCAGCACCACGACATTGCAATCGGCATCCAACTGCTTGAGCCGGATCGCAGCCGACAGGCCAGCAGGCCCGGCGCCGACGATCACAACGTCATATTCCATCGCTTCGCGTTCAATCTCGGCCATTTTGGTGCTCCCTCACGGCAAATTCGGTTTGGATTTGGCTAAACCACCGCCGCGCGCAATGCAATCGCGACCCTGCGTTTATTGCGCAAAACGTGGGCTCCACGACATAACATGACGCGCGACCTTGCGGATCGCCGGCTCTTCCCCCTTGAGGTAGTGCTGCCGCGCCCGGTTTCACCACTCAAGCGCTGCGGCCCGCACGGCGAAAACGGGACCGGATTGACGGCAGTCAACCGCCGATCCCGGGGCCGTTAGCCCCTTGCAATTGGCGGGCAGTTTGGGTCAGGTATCTGCCAAGTTAACACGCAATTGGCCGCCCCCCGGCGAAAACCCGGGTGCGGCCCTCATTATGTAGGCACACCGCCATGGAAAAAATCCCGATGACCCGCGACGGTCACACCGCGCTCGAAGTCGAACTCAAGCAGCTTAAAACGGTTGAACGCCCCGCCATCATCAAGGCCATCGCTGAGGCGCGTGAACATGGTGACCTGTCGGAAAATGCCGAGTATCATTCCGCCAAGGAAAAACAGTCTTTCATCGAAGGCCGCATCAAAGAGCTTGAGGGCGTGATCTCGCTCGCCGATGTGATCGACCCCAAGAAACTGTCGGGCTCGATCAAATTCGGCGCCACGGTGACGCTGGTCGATGAGGACACGGACGAAGAGAAAACCTATCAGATCGTTGGCGAATATGAGGCCAATATCGAAAAGGGTCTTTTGAACATCAAATCCCCTATCGCGCGCGCGCTGATCGGCAAGGAAGAGGGTGATTCCGTCGAGGTGCGCACCCCCGGCGGGCAGAAATCCTATGAGGTTCTCAAGATCGTCTACGCTTGAACGGGAAAGCTGACATGGCAGAGCCCGACGCTTCCGCATCCCCAGAGCAAGTCCCCCGCGCCCCGCGCGGCGGGACCGGCGCGGCACGGCCCACGCCGATGGGCATTTACGACCGGCCCAAGGCCAATAGCATCACCGAGATCGAGGTCATCGCGGGCGCGCTTTCGGCGCTCTGGCTGCTTGGCACGGCGATCTATTTCACCTTCATCCCCGCCGAGGTGCCCGAGGGCACGCCCGACAGCGGGCTGCGCGGGCTATTGATCCTGCTGGTGGTGATCATGCCCGTCGCGATGATCTGGGTCGGGGCCACCGCCGCCCGCGCCGGGCGGGTCATGCGTGAGGAAAGCCAACGTCTGCAAGCCGCGATCGACGCGATCCGGCATTCCTATATCTCGCAACAGCAGGGCAACAAACCGGCGGGCGAGGGCAGCATTGCCCGCAAGCTCGATGAACTCGCCGCCAGCGTCCGCAAGACCGAGATTGCGCTGGCCGGACTTCAGGGCCGCGATGCACCATCGCGCCCCGTCGATCCGGCCCCCGCGCCGACACCGCCCGCCGCAGAAGAGCAGCCGACGCTGGCCCTTGGCACGCAGGCGGGCGACAGCGCGCAGCCGCTCTCTGCCGAGGATTTCACCCGCGCCCTCAACTTCCCCGAAACGGCGGAGGATCAGGCCGGTTTCGACGCCCTGCGCCGCGCGTTGAAAGACCGGTCTGCCGCGCAGCTTGTACAGGCCGCGCAGGATGTGCTGACCCTGCTAAGCCAAGACGGCATCTATATGGACGACCTGCGCCCCGACCGCGCCCGCCCCGAAGTCTGGCGGCAATTCGCCAGCGGCGCGCGGGGCCGGACCATCGCGCCTTTGGGCGGCATTCGGGATCGCTCCTCGCTGGCGCTGGCCAATGCGCGGATGCGGCAAGACCCGATCTTCCGCGACGCCGCGCATCACTTCCTGCGCCGCTTTGACCGGACCTTTGCGGAATTCGAAAAACAGGCCACGGATGAGGAAATCTCGATGCTGGCCGATACCCGCACCGCCCGCGCCTTCATGCTGTTGGGCCGCTGCGCGGGCACCTTCGATTGACGCGCGGCCCTAGCCGGTAAAACTGCCGTAGGGGATGAAACGGACGGTATCGCCCGGCGCGATGTCGCGGGCGGCCTCGTCCAATTCGACCAGCCCTTCGGCCCAACTGAGCCCGCTGATGCGCCCCGACCCTTCGGAGGCAAAGACCTCGGCCCGGCCATCGCGCATCCGCGCGCGCAGGTATTCCCGCCGCCCGGCCTTTTTGCGCTTCTCGAAGGCGGCAGGCACGTCGAAACCCTGCGGCTCTTGCCAGCCGCCCCCGGCCAACAGCGCCATGGCGGGCCGGGCGAAGATCAGCGAACAGACCATCGCCGCCACCGGATTGCCCGGCAGGCCAAAGACCGGCACCCCCTGCCACATTCCAAGCGCCAAGGGCCGCCCCGGTTTCACCGCGATCCGCCAAAGCTGCATCGCCCCCGCTTCGGTCAGCAGGGCCGAGACGTGGTCTTCGTCCCCCGCCGATGCGCCGCCACTGGTGAGGATCACATCGACCTGCCCTGCCGCCGCGTCAAGCCGCGCGCGCAGCGCGGCGCGGTCGTCGGCCACGCGGCCCAGATCGACCGCCTCATGGCCAAAACCGGTGGCAAGTTGCAAAAGCATCGGGCGGTTGGCGTCGTAAATCTGCCCGTCGCGGGCCGCCGCGCCCATCTCGACCAATTCGTCCCCGGTTGAGATCACGCCGACCTTGAGCCTTTTGCGCAAAGACACCTCCGCCACCCCGGCGGCAGCCAGAAGCGCCAGTTCCGCCGGGCCGATGCGCGTGCCCGCGGCGAGGATCACGTCGCCCGCCTGCACATCCTCCCCTGCCTTGCGGGTGTTGGCCCCCTGTTTGACCGGCCCGTGAAAGCGCAGCACGCCCTCCTCAGCGGTCACATCCTCTTGCAAAATGACGGTATCGACGCCTTCGGGCAGTGCCGCACCGGTCAGCACACGGATCGCTTGCCCCGCAGGCACCGCACCGGGGCGGTCGCCCGCCGCCGCGCGGCCCGGCACCAGCGGCATTTCCTGCAGCCCCTCGCCCCGTCCTCCGGCAAAGCCATAGCCATCGACCGCCGTATTGGGCAGCGGCGGATTGGCGCGGATGGCGGTCACATCTTCGGCCAAGATGCGTCCCCCGGCATCGGCGGCGGGGCATGGCTCGGCCCCTGTCACCGCGTGAAGCCGCGCACGCAGCAGGTCCAGCGCTTCATTCACCGGGGTCCAATGGACGCCGGGGGGCAGGGCAAAACAGTCGTTGCGCAGGGGCGGCGGCGCGGTGCTGACGGGCGCCACCGGGACGGCGATCAGCCCCACTTCGCGCAGGATGAAATCGGCAATCGCACGGGTGTCGTTCAGGTCAAAAACAGGCCGGTCCATCTCAAGCGCCACGTCGCTGGCCACCGCCCGCACCGTCGGGTCATCCGGCGCGATCAGCGCGTTTCCGGTCTCGGCCCGGTGCGCTTCGACCTTGGGATGGCCATCGCGTTTGTAGCCTTCGATCAGCACCAGATCGACAGGCGAAAGCCGCGCCAGATGCGCGTCGAGCGGTGGCTCTTCGGCCCCGCGCAACTCATGCATCAAGGCAAAGCGCGCGCCGGAGGCCAGCAGCACCTCGCGCGCGCCCGCGACGCGGTGGCGGTGGCTGTCCTTGCCGGGGTGGTCCACGTCGAAAGTGTGATGCGCATGTTTGACGGTCGAGACGGTGAAGCCGCGCCCGGTGATCTCGGCCACCAACCGCTCCATCAATCCGGTCTTGCCCGCGTTCTTCCAACCGACGACACCGTAAACCCTCATGCCATCGCCTCTGCTTTCGCCAAATCCTCGGGCGTGTTCACGTTGAAGAAAGCGGCCTCATCGGGGAACAGCGCCTCGCGCCCATCGTGCTGTTCGGTCCAGAGCACCACCTTGCGCAGCCCGCCCGCCAAAGCGCTGCGCAGATCGTCGCGCAGCGCCACGGGCCAGAGGCCAAAGGTCGGATGCCGCGCCGTGCCGCGTTTGGCATCCGGCGTCGCGGCCAAGGCGAGCGGATGGGCCATATCATCAGCGGCGAGTAGCAGACGGGGAACCAGATCACAGGGGAAGAAAGGCGTATCGGCAGCGGCGGTCACAATCGTATCGGCCCCCTGTTCGGCGGCCCAGTCGAGCCCGGCCAGCACGCCCGCAAGCGGCCCGGCGAAACCCTCGATACTATCCGCCAGCACCGGCAGGCCCAGATCCGCAAAGCGCGCCGCATCGCCATTGGCATTGAGCGCAAGTCCCGCGACCTGCGGCTCCAGCCGGTCGATCACCGAGGATAGCAGCGTGCCCTGCCCCAGCGGCAGCAAGCCCTTGTCACCGCCGCCCATACGAGTCGCCTGCCCGCCCGCCAGAATGACGCCAAGTGGTTGTTTCATCGCTTTATTCCTTCGCGCCCTTGCGCCCGCTTTTGCGCGGCTCTTCGGCCACGCTGGCCGGATCCGCATCGCGGATCAACCGCCCCTCCCCGGCCAGACAGGTAAAGCGCTGCCCGCGCATCCGCCCAATCAGGGTCAGGTTCACCTGCTGGGCGATCTCCACCCCCCAAGCGGTAAAGCCCGAGCGGGACGCCAGCACCGGAATGCCCATCATCGCCGTCTTGATCACCATCTCAGAGGTCAGCCGCCCGGTGGTATAAAGCACCTTATCCTCGGCCCCGACCCCTTCGGAAAGCATCCAACCCGCGATTTTGTCGACCGCGTTGTGACGGCCCACATCCTCCATATAGACCAAAGGCCGGTCGCCTTGGCAAAGCACCGTGCCGTGGATCGCCCCGGCCTCCAGATAGAGGCTCGGCGTGCGGTTGATCTTGGCCGCCAGCGCATAGAGGTCCGAGGTGCGCACCGGCGTATCGGGCAAGCTCACCTCCGCCAGCCCCTCCATCATATCGCCAAAGACGGTGCCCACGGCGCAGCCGCTGGTGCGGGTCTTGCGCTGCATCTTGTCTTCGTAATCGGTGGCCCGTTTGGTGCGGACGACGACGGTCTCAAGCTCTTCGTCGTAATCGACACCGGTGATCTCTTCGTCCGGGCGCAGCATCCCCTGATTGCGCAGAAACCCAAGCGCCAGATAGGCTGGGTAATCGCCAATGGTCATGGCGGTCACGATCTCTTGCCGGTTGAGGAATATCGTCAGGGGGCGCTCTTCGACCACATTGATCGCCACCTCGGCCCCGGTGTGATCCACGCCAGAGACGCTGCGCGTCAGCCGAACAGCAGTCGGATCCGGGGCGATCAGATAATTGCTAAGTTCATTGTCTCGGGCCAATTGTATCCCCCTGCGGTTAGGTCTAAGCCTTTGACATTATATTTAAGAGTTCGCCATGGCCATCACCACCACCAAATCCGCCTATCGCAAAGGGATCGTCGACGCGCTGCCCTTCGTGCTGGTGATCATCCCCTTCGCCTCGCTCTTTGGCCTATTGGCGACCGAGGCCGGGTTGAACGTGTTCGAAACGCTGACCTTTTCGATCGTGGTGATCGCCGGGGCCGCGCAGTTCACGGCGCTGCAACTGCTGCAAGAAGACGTGCCCACGGCGATCATCCTCGCCTCTGCACTGGCGGTGAACCTGCGCATGGCGATGTATTCGGCCTCTCTCACCCCGTGGATCGGCGGCGCGCCACTGTGGCAGCGGGCGCTGGCGGCCTATATGACGGTCGATCAATCCTATGTCGCCGCGATGACGCAATATGAGCGCGACCCTCAGATGACGGTGCCGCAGCGCATGGCCTATTTCTTTGGGACCGTGACGCCGGTGGTGCCGCTTTGGTATATCTTCACGCTGATCGGCGCGATGGTCGGCTCCAGCGTGCCGGATAGCTGGGCGCTGGACTTCGCCATCCCGATCACCTTCCTTGCCATGATCGCGCCGATGTTCCGCACGCTGGCCCATGTGGCGGCGGCGGTCGTGGCGGTGGTCGTGAGCCTTTTCGCCGTCGAGGTGCCCTATGCGCTTGGGCTGATCATCGCGGGGCTCGCGGGCATGATCACCGGCGCGCAGGTCGAGGCGTGGATGGAACGGCGCAAACCGGGGAGCATGGCATGATGATCGATAGAACCGCACTTTGGGTCGTGATCATCGGCCTCGGGCTGGGCAGCTTTTTCCTGCGCTTTGTCTTTACCGGATTGGTCGGCAACAAACAGATGCCCGCATGGCTTTTGCGGCATCTGCGCTATACCGCTGTGGCGATTCTGCCCGCGCTGGTGGCTCCGCAGGTGATCTGGCCTTCGGCCACCGGGGGGCAATTCGATCTGCCGCGCGTTACCGCGGCGGCGGTGACATTGGGCGTGGGGCTGGTGACCAAGAACGTCCTCGCCGCGATCCTGTCGGGGGCCGCGGCGCTTTATGGGATGCTCTATCTGGTGGGGTAAGCGCGGGCGCTACTGTTGGGCCAGTTGCGCCGCGCGCAGGGCGTCGATCACATCGCCCTCATCGTCTTCGTAATATTTTGTCGTGGTGACGCCGGGCAGGGCCTCGAACCGCTCTTGCAGCTTGACGGGATAGTAGGTCGACCCAATGCTTTGAAACCCCGGCAACTGGCTGAGAATGCCGCTGGTGGCATTGGCGCAAAAGGCACCGGGCACCGCGCCATGGGCGGTCACCAGTTCAAGCGCGCGTTCGGCCACCCCGGGGCTGACGGGGATTTCCTGACTGACCACATGAAAGGTGCTGCGCGCATGGGCGGATTTATAGGCTTGCAACCAGGCAGGCGTCACCCCGTAGAGCACATCGCCCCGCTCGGCCATCCGCGCATCCCGAAACGACCCCGCGGGGTCAAAGATCACCCGCTGCGAGCCGTTCACCATCAGCGCGCTATGGCCGCCGCTGCCGGTGCGGTTGTTCACCATGGTCATCAATGTGAGGGACGGCGGCTCGGGCGCGCGGTAGGCTGCACGCGCCACAACGTCGGGCGGGCTATCGGGGCTTTGATCCACCGAACAGCCAGCCAGAACGCCAATAAGTGCAATCGACGCTAAGAGAGTTCTCAAACCGTTACCCTCGCGCCTAGGGATAGGACGTGATCAACCGGCAAAGATCGCCAACAGAACAAGGATCGCGAGGATGACAACGGTGCCGCGTGTCACGAAGGACATGAATCCGTCAAAGGTCTTTTGCTGCTCTTCGTAATTCATGCTGCCGTGTTCATGTTCAGCCATTTTCGTCTCCCTAAGACAATTTGTTGGCGCTGATTAACCTATTCGCATCACCCTGTCACGGGGGATTGATGCGCAGAAAACCATACTAGCTTTGCGCAGAACCACGCGCTATAGGGGAATCTTACACTTCCCCGCACGTTATAGAGTCTCTCAGGTTTCGTCGTCTTCCAGATCGGCAACCAGTCGAAAGCCGATCCGTTGCGGCGCGGCATCGGGCACCTTTTTCGGCAGGGCCCGCAGCATCACGTTCAACTGCCCCACATGCTGCACCAGTTGAGCCCGCGCCCCTGCCGGATCGACGCCGTAAAAGGTGATGATATCGGGGTCGAAATACCCCATGCCTTCGATCCGCAGCACCCCGGCATCGCCCCCGGCAAAGCCGATCGCCGCCTCGTGGTCGTTGTCGAGCTTTTCCTCGAAATTCTTGAGGTAGAGCACGACCCGCTCATAGGCCCATTGCGCGGGGGATTTCTGTTTCACCGGCTTGTCGGTCACCGATTTGGGCAGGGGTTGATCGCCCGACTTGGGCTGATCGGTGCCCGTATGCACCTCATGCATGCGCGGTAATGCCGCAGCCTCATAGGCCTCGGCTGCCGTTTTCACCTCATCGCCCATCGCTCACCCCTTGCGCTGATACACCCATGCGCCATCCGCCGCGCGCAAGCTGCGCGTGGCCTCTCCGGCTTGGTAAAGGTGGCTCAGATGGGCGACGGCTTCAACCAGCGCGAGGCCATATTCCGCCTCGCCGATGCTGCGCTTAAACAGCGGCGCGAAACATTCCGAGGCCGATTTCGGCGTGTCGATATAGGCCAGAAGCCTGCGCAGGGCGCTGTGGTGGTTCTCAATCAGTTGCTTTAGCCGCGTCGGCAGGCCGGTGAAGGGCAGCTTGTGCCCGCCAAGCACCAGATGATCCTCCCGCGCCAAGGGGACGAAACTCTCGCAAGCCTCCAGCCATTCGCCGATGGGGTCGGCCATCGGCTCGGTCGGGTAGACGCCGATGTTGGGGCTGATGGAGGGCAGGATCTGATCCCCCGCGATCACCAGATTGTCGTCACGGCTCCAAAAGGTCGCGTGTTCGGGGGCGTGGCCATTGCCGATATGCACCTCCCAATCGCGCCCGCCCATGCGGATTACATCGCCCTGCCGGATCCGCGTGAACCCCAGCGGCAGTGGGGCCACCACATCGGCGAAATTGAAAGGCCGTTCGTTGGCGCGTTTGTCATAGAGCGCCGCTGCCATCCCCGCCTTGCGGTAGAACGCGAGGGCTTCGGCGACCGGCACCTCCTGAACATCCAACGTCAGCATCCGCGCCGTCAGCCATGCCGTGCGTGTGGTGACCAGTTCCGCCCCGAATTCGGTCTGCAACCACCCGGCAAGGCCAACGTGATCGGGGTGGTGATGGGTGACGACCACGCGCGAGATCGGCTTGCCGCCAAGCGGCCCTGTCATCAGCCCGCGCCAAATTTCCTTGGCCCGGCGCGAGGCAAAGCCCGTGTCGATCACCGTCCAGCTATCGCCCTCGTCCAAGGCATAGACGTTGACGTGATCGAGCTTCATCGGCAGCGGCAGGCGGAACCAAAGCACCCCCGGCGCCACCTCGATCGCCTCCCCCTCGGCGGGCGGCACCTCCCAAGGATAGCGCAGCCCCTTGGGCGTTTTTGGCGAAGCGGTGGAGAGGGTGGCCTGCTCTGTCATCAGCTTCTCAGGTCTTCGACATCAAGCGCATAGAGGTCTTCCGCCCCGGCCTGCGCATGGGCCAGCAGGCCCTGATGCTCGGGCAAGAGACGTTGGATATAGAACCGCGCCAGCTTGGCCCGCGCATCGCCTGCGCCGGCGGCCTTCTCGGCCATGGCGGCTTGCAGATGCAGATGCCCGCCCATCACGCGGGCGAAGGCGCGCAGATAGGGGACGGCACCGGCGAAACGGGCGTTCATGTCCTTCTGCGCGGTCATCCACTCGGTCGCCTCGCGCAGGGTCTCGCTCGCCTGCCAGACCGCATCGGCCATGCGCGGGAAAGGGCCGCGGGCGGATTCGGCATGAGCTTCGATCTCATCCAAGAGCCGGTTCGCCGCCTCGCCGCCGTCCATCATCTTGCGGCCCACAAGGTCCATCGCCTGAATGCCGTTGGTGCCCTCGTAGATCGCGGTCACGCGCACATCGCGGCTGAACTGCGCCGCGCCGGTTTCTTCGATAAAGCCCATGCCGCCATGCATCTGCACACCCATCTCGGCGACGCCTATGCCCACATCGGTGCCGAATGCCTTGGTGATCGGGGTGAGGAACGCGGCCCGGGCAGCCCATTCATCCCCCTGCCCGGCGCGCGCCATATCACTGGCATAGGCACAGCTCAGCGCAATCGCGCGGGAGGCAAAGATATCGGCCTTCATGCTCAAAAGCATCCGGCGCACATCGGCGTGATCCACGATGGTGCCGGTGCCGCCCTCGACCGGGGAACGGCCCTGCTTGCGCTCCAGCGCGTAGTCCAGCGCCAGTTGATAGGCCCCTTCGGCCGCACCGATGCCCTGTTCGCCGACACCAAGGCGCGCGTTGTTCATCATGGTGAACATCGCCGCCATACCGCCGCCCTCGCGGCCCACCAGCCAGCCGGTGGCCTTGTCATATTGCATCACCGCGGTGGGCGAGCCGTGCAGGCCCATCTTATGCTCCAGGCTGACCACATTCACGCCATTGCGCTGGCCCGGCTCGCCATTCTCGTCAGGGATGAATTTCGGGACAAGGAAGAGGCTGATCCCCTTGGTCCCCGCAGGTGCACCCGGCAGTCGCGCAAGAACCAGATGGCAGACATTGCCTGCAAAATCATTGTCGCCCCAAGAAATGTAGATCTTCTGACCAGAGACCGCATAAGTCCCGTCGCCATTGTCTTCGGCCCGGCTGCTCAGCGCGCCTACGTCCGAACCGGCCTGCGGCTCCGTCAGGTTCATCGTGCCGGTCCATTCGCCCGAGATCAGTTTGGGCAGGTACAATTCCTTGATCGCGTCCGAGGCATGGTGCTCCAGCGCTTCGATCTGGCCTTGGCTCATCAGGGGGGCGAGTTGCAGCGACAGGCAAGCGCCGCTCATCATCTCGTTGACCGCGCTGGTCAGGGTCATCGGCAGGCCCATGCCGCCAAACTCCGGGTCCGCCGACATGCCGATCCAGCCGCCTTCCGCAATCGCGGCGAAACCTTCGGCAAATCCGGGAGAGGTGCGCACGACGCCGTTTTCCAGCTTGGCAGGGTGCAAATCCCCGCCCCGTTGCAGCGGCGCCAACACGTCATCGCAAAGCCGTCCGGCCTCTGACAGGATCGCGCCGGTGACGTCTTCACTGGCCTCAGCGAAACGGTCGGTGCTGCGAAGCGTTGCGAAATCCAACACGTCCTCGATCAGAAAACGGTAGTCATCCACGGCGGCGCGGTACGGCATATCATATCCTCCTGAAAGGCGCGCTTGTTCTGGCAAGCCTGACATGGCCCTGATAAAGGCTGGTTTATGTTGCCGCCAGCATGAAATGCCAGGCCGCCCCCCGCAACCCAAACGCGGCGTCACGGGATGCTGCATGATCCGACAGGCCGAAACACCCGATGACCCAGCCGACCGAGACCCTGACCGCCACGCCCCAAGGCATTGCCCGCGCGGCACGCCTGCTGCAAGACGGCGCGCTGGTCGCCCTGCCGACGGAGACGGTTTACGGCCTGGGCGCGGATGCCCGCAATGGCGAGGCTGTCGCGGGCATCTATGCCGCCAAGGGGCGACCCAGTTTCAACCCGCTGATCGTGCATCTGCCGGATATCGACACCGCCAAACGCTATGTCGACTGGACCGAGCAGGCCGACCGGCTGGCGCAGACCTTTTGGCCCGGCGCGCTCACGCTGGTCCTGCCGCTGAAACCCGACAGCGGGCTGTCGTCGCTGGTCACGGCGGGGCTGCCGAGCCTTGCGGTGCGGGTGCCCGCCCATTCCGCCATGCGGCAGGTCTTGCAGGCGCTCGGCGGTCCGGTCGCCGCGCCCTCGGCCAACCCCTCGGGCAAGATCAGCGCGACCACGGCGGATCATGTGCGGGCGGGCCTCGACGGTAAGATCGCAGCGGTGCTGGACGACGGTGCCTGCCCCGTTGGGTTGGAAAGCACGATCATCGGCCTGACCGGCCCCCACCCCGCTCTGCTGCGCGCAGGCGGCCTGCCGAGCGAGGCGATCGAGGCCGCACTTGGCCAGAGGCTGGACGTTGTCGATGGGGCCGAGATCATCGCGCCGGGGCAGCTCGCCTCGCATTACGCGCCCGGCGCGGCGGTGCGGCTGAATGCGCGAACGGCGGGGCCGGGTGAAGTGCTGCTTGGGTTTGGCGAGATGATCTGCGACCTCAACCTCTCCCCCTCCGGCGATCTAACCGAGGCGGCGGCGAAACTGTTCGACCACCTGCACCAGTTGGACGCCACCGGTCAGACCATCGCCGTGGCCCCGATCCCCGATCACGGGCTGGGCCGTGCGATCAACGACCGATTGGCCCGCGCCGCAGCACCGCGTTAGGCGTGCCCGGCTGAGGCCGACAGCCCCAAGGGGTCGATCCCCAGCGTCTTGAGCGCCGCGCCCCATTTCTCGGGATCCGGCAGGTCGAAGATCACCTCGGGCGAGGCTTCGCAGGTCAGCCATCCGTTCTGGGCGATCTCACCCTCCAACTGCCCCGGACCCCAGCCCGCATAGCCCAGCATCAACTGCGCCTGCGCCGGGCCCTTGCCGGTGGCGATGTCTTCGAGGATGTCGCGGGTGGTTGTCAGGGCGATGCCATCGCCCACGCGCAGCGTCTCGATGGCCGAGCGGTATTCGTCGGAATGCAGCACAAAGCCGCGCCCCGTCTCGACCGGCCCGCCGAAATGCACGGCCAGCGATTTGGCCTGCGGCGGTGTGTCTTCGACCAGTTGATCCAGCACATCCGACAGGCGCAGTTTCGGGGCGGGTTTGTTCACGATCAACCCCATCGCCCCCTGTTCGGAATGCGCGGAAAGATAGATCACCGAATGCGCGAAACGCGGATCGCCCATGCCCGGCATCGCGACCAGCAGCTTGCCCGTCAGTTCCATCGTCTGACCCGTCAACGCCCACCTCCTGAAGGTAACCTTTCTTTAAACATGGCCGCTTGCGCCCCACAAAACAAGAGAGGCGCCCTACCGTCCGCCGCATCAGCGAAACATGGATGATGCAAATGTGACTTGGCAGGCGCGGATGGATACCGCATCAAGACCGCATGAATATATCGCGCCTCTTCTCCGCCGTTCTTTCCTGCCTCGCCCTTGCCCTGCCTGCCGCCGCACAGGACGGTGTCGGCACGCCGTTGCAGGGTGATCTGCTCACTGGTTGGCAACAGGCCGACGGGCGGCGGGTGGCGGCGATCCGGCTGCGCATGGCACCGGGTTGGAAGACCTATTGGCGCAGCCCCGGTGATGCAGGCATCCCGCCGGAGTTCGATTGGTCCGGCTCGAACAACCTGCGCGATGTGCAGATCACATGGCCCGCGCCCAAGGTCTTTGACCAAGGCGGGGTGAACTCCATCGGCTATGCCCGCGAGGTGATCCTGCCGCTGACCATCACCCCGCGCCGCGCCGGTGCGCCGGTGACATTAGACACCAGCATCGACCTTGGCGTCTGCAGCGACATCTGCCTGCCACAGACCATCCACCTGCGCGCCCTGCTCGACACCCGCGACAGCAAGCCCACCCCGGCCATCGCCGCCGCCTTTGCCGCGCGGCCCTATTCCGGGGCCGAAGCTGGTCTGAAAAGCGCCCATTGTAGTCTGCGCCCCACCGCGCGTGGGCTGGAGATCGAAACCCGGCTGGCCCTGCCCTCTGCCGGGGGTAAGGAGACCGTGGTGATCGAACCCGGCAATCCCAACATGTGGATGAGCGAGACCGTGAGCCAGCGCTCGGGCAATACGCTTGTCGCCAGCGGTGAGATGATCGCCGAGAACGGCACCGCGCTGGCGCTCGACCGCTCCGCCATTCGGATCACGGTGATCGGCAAGAACCACGCGGTCGAGGTCACGGGCTGCACCTCGGGCTAAACCTGCGCGCTACTTGCGGCGCTGATGCTCGTCCAGCCGCGGCATGATCTCAACGAAGTTGCAGGGCATGTGGCGGTAGTCCAACTGTTTCAGCAGGATGCCGTCCCACGCATCTTTACAGGCACCCGGACTGCCCGGCAGCGCGAACAGATACGTCCCCAGCGCCACGCCGCCCGTCGCGCGGCTTTGCACCGCGCTGGTGCCGATCTTCTCCATCGAGATCATGGTGAAAACCGTGCCGAAAGCGTCGATCTCTTTCTCATAGACATCGCGGTGCGCCTCGACCGTCACATCGCGCCCGGTGAGACCGGTGCCGCCGGTGCTGATCACCACGTCAATCTCAGGGTCCGCGCACCAGTCGCGAAGTTGCGCCGCGATGGCGGGGCGGTCGTCGGTCACGATCTCGCGGGCGGCCAGCACATGGCCCGCCGCTTCGATCCGCGCGACCAACACGTCGCCCGACCGATCCTCGGCCAAACTGCGGCTGTCCGAGACGGTCAGCACGGCGATTCTTACGGGGATGAACTCCCGGCTGTCGTCGATCCTGCTCATGTCCGCTCCATCATTGCCAAACGCGCGGCCAAAGCCACGAAAATACCGCTGCTGATCCAGCCGAGCAGCCGCCCACCGCCCGCCAGCCGCCGTCCGATCCCGGCGGCAAAGACCCCGACCGCGCCGTTGATGACGAAACCGCCCAGAGCCAGCACCGCACCAAAGGTCAGGAACTGCGCCAAGACCGGCCCGGCCTCGGGCACCACGAATTGCGGCAGGAAGGCCAGCACGAAAAGGATCACCTTGGGGTTCGTCAGGTTGACTGCGAAACCGGTATTGAAGGCGCGCCAGCCGCCCATGCCGGGCGTCGTATCGCGCGGCTTTCCAGCCTGCCGCAGCGTTTGCACCGCAAGCCAGAGCAGATAGGCCACGCCGAGCCAGCGGATCATGTCCAGCGCCCAAGGCAGCGCCGCGACGACCGCGCCCAGCCCCAACCCGGCCAAAGCCACATGCACCAGCACGCCCGCCGAAATCCCCCCGCTCGCCGCTAATGCAGCCCGCGGGCCCGAGCGCAGCCCCTGCCCAAGGCAGAACATCATATCCGCCCCTGGCGTGAGGTTCAGCGCCAAGGCGACGGGCACGAAGGCCAGAAGGGTCAGCGCATCAACCATCGCGCAGCTTGGCCTGAACGCTAAGCAAATCGGCCCAAGCCTCGCGCTTGGCCTCGGGATTGCGCAGCAGGTAGCCGGGATGCACCATCGGCATGCAAGAAAGATCGGCGGCCTTGGTCCAATTGCCGCGCAGGCGCATGATGCTGCGTTTCTCCAAAAGCGATTGGCAAGACCAATTGCCAAAGAGCACCAGCACCTTGGGCTTGGCCAATTCGATATGACGCTGCACAAAGGGGCGCATCATCGCAATCTCATCAGGCTTCGGGTCGCGCCCCTGCGGCGTGCGCCACGGCAAGATATTCGACAGATAGACATTGCGGTCGCGCCCCATGTCGATCGCCGCCAGCATCCGGTCGAGCATCTGACCCGCACGCCCCACGAAGGGCTTACCCGCGCGGTCTTCGTCGCGGTCGGGGGATTCGCCCAAGATCATCAGCGGCGCGCCAGGCACCCCATCGGCAAAGACCAGATTGCGTGCGCCCTTGTGCAGCTCGCAATGCTCGAACCCTTGGATCGCGGCGCGCAGCTCTTCCAATGTCTGCGCGGACTGCGCGGCGCGGCGGGCCAGCGCCACCGGGTCGGGCGTCTCTGCCGCTTGCAGGGGCTGCGGCCCCTTGGTCGCCTTGGCGCTGGCCTTGGGCGGGCTTGCGGGCACCTCATAGCGGTTGACCGGCGCATCGCAGATCGCCTCGGTCGCGCCAAGCTCGACCTGCCACGCCAGCATCTCTGCCGCCTGATGATAATCGAATGATTCCATGACCCGCAGCTTACGCCCTGTGGGCGAGAGGCGAAATGCCCTATCGCTGCGCTTTACGCGCCAAGCCCCCCGCGCCTATAAGGCGGCAACAGCAGAAGGGATCGCCACCATGTCATTCGCCCATCGCCACCTGCTTGGCATCGAGCAGCTCTCGCAATCCGACATTACCACCCTTCTGGACTTGGCCGACACCTATGCCGACCGGAACCGCCAGCCGAACAAACATTCCGACGCGCTGCGCGGGCTGACCCAGATCAACATGTTCTTTGAAAACTCCACCCGCACGCAGGCGAGTTTCGAGATCGCAGGCAAACGCCTTGGCGCGGATGTGATGAATATGGCGATGCAGGCCAGTTCGATCAAAAAGGGTGAGACGCTGATCGACACGGCGATGACGCTGAATGCCATGCACCCCGATCTGCTGGTCGTCCGCCACCCGCAATCCGGCGCGGTGGACCTGCTGGCCCAAAAGGTGAATTGCGCCGTGCTCAACGCGGGCGACGGGCGGCATGAGCATCCCACGCAGGCGCTCTTGGACGCGCTGACGATCCGCCGCGCCAAGGGGCGGCTGCACCGGCTCAGCATCGCCATCTGCGGCGACATCGCGCATAGCCGTGTGGCGCGGTCGAACATCCTCTTGCTGGGCAAGATGGAAAACCGCATCCGCCTTGTCGGCCCGCCGACCCTGATGCCCAGCCAGATCGACCAGTTTGGGGTCGAGGTCTTCGACGATATGAAAAAGGGGCTCGAAGGTGTCGATGTGGTGATGATGCTGCGGCTTCAGAAAGAGCGGATGGATGGCGGCTTTATCCCGTCGGAGCGCGAGTATTACCACCGCTATGGGCTGGATGCCGAAAAGCTCGCCCATGCCAGCCCCGACGCCATCGTCATGCACCCCGGCCCGATGAACCGCGGGGTGGAGATTGACGGCACTTTGGCCGACGACATCAACCGTTCCGTCATTCAGGATCAGGTCGAGATGGGCGTCGCCGTGCGCATGGCCGCGATGGACCTGCTGGCGCGCAACCACATCGCCGCCCAACCCGGCGCGGCCTGACCGGAACCCCGACGGGCCAAGCGGCGTTTTCCTGAGAACAGTCAAAGGAAGCCGTCATGCCCCATACAGAAGTCGCCCCGCAAGAAGCTGGCAAGGTTCGCGTCTATGCCCTCTCGCTCTCGGATGCCGAGGCGCGGGCGATGCGCGATGATGAGACCGCACAGGCCGCGGCCCTCGGGGTCGATCGGATCGACGCAGCCTATACAGAGGTCTTCCGGGTGGCCGA
Source organism: Sulfitobacter sp. M85 (assembly GCF_029285915.1). Taxonomy (NCBI): domain Bacteria; kingdom Pseudomonadati; phylum Pseudomonadota; class Alphaproteobacteria; order Rhodobacterales; family Roseobacteraceae; genus Sulfitobacter; species Sulfitobacter sp. M85. Next base: position 70,791 of record NZ_JABECQ010000002.1, on the reverse strand, counting down.
CCTCGATCAACTGGGGCTTGCGGGCTATCTGCGCGACGGCAATGGCGTGAACCCCGACCAGATCGAGACGGACCGCAGCAAGCTTGCCGCGCTCGATGGTTGGGTGATGATCGTCTACTCCCGCGCCTTTGCCGGGCAGTCGCTGCAACTGGCTCCGATCCCGGCGCTGACCCATATCGGCACCTATACCGAAGGCGGCCCCGACACGCCGGTGCAGGCGATGGAGGCCGAAGCCGCCCAGCCCTACACCGGCATCCCCCGCGTCGCCCCTTCCGAGCCCGCCAAGGGCGGCGGCGGCAAGACCATGGTGATCGTCGCAGTGGCCGTGCTGATCCTGCTCATCATCTGGTGGCTGCTGGCCTAAGCGCGAAAACCGCTGGCACCCTTGGTGCTGGCGGGCTACATCTGGCCCATGCAAGAACCTGAACACGATCCGAAAATGTCTGGCCGTATCGCCATGGTCGCCCTTTTGGTGGCCTTTGGCGTGGTCGGGCTGATGATTTGGATTGGCGGCTAGCGGCGCGTGCGCCGCGCCCGCGCCCAAAAGACCGCTTGGTTTGGGGGGCGATTTGGGGCATGACAGCGGCGCATCCGCTATCGCACCAAAGGCCCGCCCATGACCCAGTTCTTCACCAATCTGCGCCTTCTCGACCCTCAGGCTGGCACGCTTGAGCCTGCTGCGGTTCTGGTGCGCAACGGGGTGATTGCCGAGGTGCTGGCCGATGAGGCCACAGCGCCCGAGGGCGCGGAACTGGTCGATTGCGGCGGCCATATCCTCGCCCCCGGTATCGTCGACATCGGCGTCAAAGTTTGCGAACCGGGCGAGCGGCACAAGGAAAGCTACCGTTCTGCCGGGTTGGCGGCAGCAGCGGGCGGGGTGACCACCATGGTCACGCGCCCGGACACCGATCCGGCCATCGACAGCCCCGAGACGCTGGAATTTGTCACCCGCCGCGCCAATGAAGCCGCCCCGGTGAATGTGGTCCCGATGGCCGCGCTCACCAAAGGCCGCGAAGGGCGCGAGATGACCGAGATCGGTTTTCTGATGGACGCCGGGGCCGCCGCCTTTACCGATTGCGACCGCGTGGTGACGGATACCAAGGTCTTCTCCCGCGCGCTCACTTATGCCCGCAGCCTCGGAGCGCTGGTCATCGCCCACCCACAGGATCCGGGGCTGAGCAAGGGGGCGACCGTCACCTCTGGCAAGTTCGCCTCACTGCGCGGCTTGCCTGCCGTCTCGCCCATGGCCGAGCGGATGGGGCTGGACCGTGACATCGCCCTCATTGAGATGACCGGGGCGCGGTATCACGCGGATCAGATCACCACCGCCCGCGCCCTGCCCGCGCTGGAACGCGCCAAGCGCAACGGGCTCGACATCACCGCCGGTGTCGGCATTCACCACCTCACGCTGAACGCACTCGACGTGGCCGACTACCGCACCTTCTTCAAGGTGAAGCCGCCGCTGCGTGATGAGGAAGACCGCCTTGCCGTGGTCGAAGCCGTGGCCAGCGGCCTGATCGACATCATCTGTTCCATGCACACCCCGCAGGACGAAGAGAGCAAACGCCTGCCCTTCGAGGAGGCCGCCAGCGGCGCGGTGGGGCTGGAGACGCTGCTGCCCGCCGCGATGCGTCTGGTCCATGCCGAGATGATGGACCTGCCCACGCTCTGGCGCGCACTGTCGCTGAACCCGGCCAAACGCCTCGGCCTGCCCGGCGGGCGGATCGCCGTGGGGGCGCCTGCGGATATGGTGCTGTTCAACCCCGACGCGCCCTTCGTGTTGGACCGCGCGACGCTGCGGTCGAAATCCCGCAACACACCCTTTGATGGGATGCGGATGCAGGGTAAGGTCGTGGCAACTTATGTAGCAGGCTCCTGCGTTTACGAGGCGAATTGATGCCCCCAATCGAGACTTCCGTTGAATTGATCCTCTTCTGGGCGCTGGCAGGCTATGTCATCGGCTCCATCGCCTTTGGCATGTTGCTGGCACGGCTGATGGGGCTGGGCAATCTGCGCAGCATTGGATCGGGCAATATCGGCGCGACCAACGTGCTGCGCACCGGCAACAAGAAGGCGGCGGCGCTGACCCTGCTGCTGGACGGGGCCAAGGGGGCCGTGGCGGTGCTGCTGGCCCGCGCCTTCGCGGGCGAAGATGCGGCGCAGGCGGCGGCGCTTGGTGCGATGATCGGCCATTGCTACCCGGTCTGGCTGGGCTTTCGCGGCGGCAAGGGTGTGGCGACCTTTCTGGGCCTCATGCTGGCGCTCGCTTGGCCCGTCGGGCTGGCCTGCTGTGCGGTCTGGCTGGCGACGGCGGCACTCTCGCGCATTTCGTCGCTTTCCGCACTGGCGGCGGCAGCAAGCTCGACCTTCCTGCTGGTCTTCCTTGGCTACGGGGAAATGCTGCTTTTGGGCATCGCCCTGACTTTGCTGATCTTTTGGCGGCACCGCGACAATATCCGCCGGATCCGCGCAGGCACGGAATCGCGCATCGGCCAAAAAGGCTGACACCGCCCGAGGGCGGCATCAGCCTCTTTACCCTTCAGTAGGAATATTCCGCGTAGATACGGCTCAGATCGCCGTTCCATGGCCCGTGGTAATCCGCCAAGAGATCGTCAGCAGGCACACGGCCCGTCTCGATGCTGTCGCGCAGGGCGTTGAGGAAATGCGTCTCATCCGGCACCAGCCCACCGGCACCGGGACGGGCGCGGGCTTTCAGCCCCGCCTCTGATAGGGCCACGGCCTCGCGCGCCAGATCATGCATCTTAAGCCCGCCCACCTCGGCCTGAAGGCCGTGGGTGGAGGCGGCGATGCGCAATTCTTCCCGTGTCTCGGCATCCCAGCCTTTGACCAGATCCCACGCGCCATCCAGCGCGCTTTGGTCATACATCAACCCGACCCAGAAGGCCGGCAGGGCACAGAGCCGCCGCCACGGGCCGCCATCGGCCCCGCGCATTTCGATGAACTTCTTGACCCGCGCCTCGGGGAAGAGCGTGGTCAGGTGGTCGGCCCAATCGCTCAGCGTCGGCTTCTCGCCGGGCAGAGCGGGCAACTCGCCTTTCAAAAAGTCGCGGAAGGACTGGCCGAGCGCGTCGATATATTTGCCGTCGCGGTAGACGAAATACATCGGCACATCGAGCGCGTATTGCACCCAAGCCTCAAAGCCGAAGCCCTCATCAAAAACGAAGGGGATCATGCCCGTACGCGCGTCATCGAGATGGCGCCAGACCAGACCGCGGGTGGATTTCACGCCGTTGGGCTTGCCGTCGAGAAAGGGCGAATTGGCGAAAAGCGCATTGGCGATGGGCTGCATCGCCACGGCGACGCGCATCTTCTGCACCATGTCGGCCTCGCTCGCGAAGTCGAGGTTGACCTGAACGGTACAGGTGCGGCGCATCATGGTGGTGCCCATGGTGCCGACCTTTTGCATATAGCCGTCCATCAGCTTGTAACGGCCCTTGGGCATCAGATCCATCTGCTCATGCGACCATTCGGGCGCGGCCCCCAGACCGATGAAACCGACGCCGATCTCATCCGCCACGTCTTTCACCTCGCGCAGGTGGGTGTTCACCTCATCGCAGGTCTCGTGAATGGTCTCGACAGGGGCGCCCGAGAGTTCCAACTGGCCGCCCGGCTCAAGGCTGATGTTGGCCCCGTCTTTCTCAAGCCCGATCAGCTTGCCACCCTCTTCGACAGGGGACCAATTGTGGCGGTCGCGCAGCCCTTCCAGCATCACCCGGATCGAGCGTTCCCCCTCATAGGGGAGCGGTTTGAGCGTGTCCTTGCAATAGCCGAACTTCTCATGCTCGGTGCCGATGCGCCACTGCTCGCGCGGCTTGCAGCCGTCCGCCAGATACTGCGCCATCTGGTCGTGATGTTCGATCGGGCCGCCGCCGGATTGAGGAATGGACATATGCGAGGGCTCCGTTTTGAAGGATCGTCTTGGGTGTCTTCTAAGTTGTCGACGTGGCGTCGCGTCTAGCAGGGATGGGCGGATTTGACGGGGCTGTCAATGCAGCAAGACATGCGCCGGGCGCAGCGGCGCGCGCTCCCAGATCACAACGGCGTCATGGCGGGTCTTGCGTAGCTCAAAGAGCATCCTCTCGGTGCGTAGCCCCGGCAGGGCAGCGAAAGCATCAAACAGCGCCTCGGAGCCTGCGGCGTTCACCGGGATCAACAGGGGCGTCTCATCGTCGCGCGGCTCAAGCCGCCAATGGGCCGGAAACATCTGCCGGTCGAGGCTGAGCCGCTGCAATTCGCGCAGCGCCACCGTGCCACCGGTCAGCGGGCCGAAATAGGTAATCTGCCCTTCGACGACCTGCACCGCGCCCGCGCCATCGCCCTGCCCGCGAAAGCGCGCGCGTTGCACGCCAAGCCAGATCAGCGCGGCACCGCCCGCCAGCGCCGCATAGCCGGGCACCGCCAGCAAGAAACCGGGGCCCGCGACCAGCCAAAGGCCAAGGCCCATCAGCCCGCCGCCGACGATCGCCTCGCGCCAGCGCCAAAGCTGATCGCGGGCGCCTTGGCGCAGGAAACTCATCGGGCCACCATTCGCATCACCAATCTCCCAAAGCCTGCTGCCACATGGTCATCGCCGCCACGGCCGCCGTATCGGCCCGCAGGATGCGCGGGCCGAGCGTGACCGCATGGGCGTGATCGAAACCATGCAGCCGTTTGCGCTCGCCCTCGGAAAAGCCGCCCTCGGGGCCGATCAGGATGGCCCATGGCCCCTGCGCATCCGGCGGCAGCGCGCCGCTTTCCCCGGCCAAAGCCTCATCGCAGAACATGATCTGCCGGCTGCTGTCCCACTGGTCCAGCAGCCGCCCCAGCTTCTCGGCCTCGGCGACTTCCGGAACATAGGTGCCGCCGCATTGCTCTGCCGCCTCGACCGCATGGGCCTGTAGGCGCGGCCGCTGCACGCGGCCTGCGTTGGTAAATTCGGTCATCACCGGCAGGATGCGCGCGGCCCCCATCTCAGCCGCTTTCTCGACGATGAAGTCGGTGCGGGTCTTTTTGATCGGGGCAAAGAGCAGCCACAGATCCGGCGGCATTTGCAAGGGGCGGGTCTGTTCGACACAGGTCAGCACCCCGCCGCGCTTGCCCGCCTCGGCGACCTCGGCCAGCCATTCGCCATCGCGCCCGTTGAACAAAAGCACCCCGGCCCCAACCGTGAGCCGCATCACCCCAAAGAGGTAATGCGCCTGCTCGCGCGCCAAAGGAACCGTTTGCCCCTGCCCCAAGGGCTGATCTACATACAATCTGATTTTCGCGTTCATAGGGCCAGATATATGCACAACCAGCCGCCTTCGCCAGATGCTACGCCCGATGCGCCTGTTGCCGATGCGGTGGCCGACAATTGGGTCGACCGTCACGCCCCGGCGGGGCTCCGCCCCTACCTGCGGCTGAGCCGCGCGGATCGGCCCATCGGCACATGGCTGTTGCTGCTGCCCTGCTGGTGGGGGCTGAGCCTTGCGATTCTCTTCGACCAGTCGCCGCGGTGGGAGGATCTGTGGATCTTCGCGGGCTGCGGCATCGGCGCTTTCCTGATGCGCGGCGCGGGTTGCACGTGGAACGACATCACCGACCGGCATATCGACGGGAAGGTCGCCCGCACCCGGCTGCGGCCCATCCCTTCGGGCGCGGTGACGGTGAAACAGGCGCTAGCGTGGATGGTGGGGCAGATGCTGCTGGCGCTGCTGATCTTGCTGTCATTCAATCAAGCGGCCATCGCGATGGGCGTGCTGGCGCTCTTGCCGGTGGCGGTCTACCCCTTTGCCAAACGCTTCACTTGGTGGCCGCAGGTCTTTCTGGGCCTCGCCTTTAACTGGGGCGCCATGCTGGCTTGGACGGCCCATGCAGGCACGCTGCACGCGCCCGCCGTGGTGCTCTACTTCGCGGGCATCGCTTGGACGCTGTTTTATGACACGATCTATGCCCATCAGGATGCCGAAGATGACGCGCTGATCGGTGTGAAATCCACCGCCCGGCTCTTTGGTGAGAATTCCGGCAAATGGCTGCGGCGCTTCCTGATGGCCACAGTGGGGCTGATGGGGATTGCCGTGATCTATGCCGGGCTGCCCCAAGCCTCGGTGCTGGCGCTGGCGCTGGCCCTTGGCGGGCCTTGGGCAATGGGATGGCATATGGCATGGCAGCTGCGCGGGCTGGATACCAAGGACAATGCCAAGCTTTTGCAGCTCTTCCGGGCCAACCGCGATACCGGCATGATCCCGCTGTTGTTTTTCGCGGCAAGCTTGCTGGCCTGATTGCACCCCCGGCAGGACGCGCGTATCAAGTCGCAAGCTTAACAATCAGAAGTCCGCCCATGCGCCTCTCCGCCATTTTCACGATCGCCCTGACCTTTGCAGCCGCAGCGGTGGTCTCTCTGGTGGCGGCGAGCTTTTCGGTGCAACTGATCGAAGACACCTCGGAAATCGGCGTCCGTGACGCGCTGGACGCGCAGGGCATGACATGGGCCGAAGTGCAGGCCGATGGCTTGCAGGTCACCCTCGCCGGGATCGCGCCGACCGAGGCCGTCCGCTTTCGCGCCCTGTCGACCGCAGGCACCGTGGTCGACGCCGCCCGCGTCATCGACGAGATGGAGGTCGAGGCCCAATCCGGCATCGCCCCGCCGCGTTTCTCTGCCGAGGTGCTGCGCAATGACGCGGGCATCTCGATCATCGGCCTGATCCCCACCAGCACCGACCGCGAGGCGGTGATCGACGCCTTTGGCGACATGGCGGGCGACGCCTCGGTGACCGACCTTCTGGAATCCGCAGATTATCCCGCCCCCGAAGGCTGGGAAGACGCGCTGAGCTTTGCCGTGCAGGCGATGGCCGACCTGCCCCGGGCCAAAGCCTCGGTTGATGCGGGGCGGGTGACCATCACCGCCATCGCCGACAGCGCCGCCGCCAAGGCGCAGATGGAACGTAAACTGCAACGCGCCGCCCCGCCCAGCCTGCGGCTGCGACTGGACATCGCGGCCCCGCGCCCGGTGATCACGCCCTTCACCCTGCGGTTTGAGATCGACGCGGAAGGCGCGCGTTTCGATGCCTGCTCTGCCGATACCGAAGCCGCCGCCGACCGTATCTTGAAAGCGGGCATCACCGCCGGCGCGCCTGAGAGCGCCGATTGCACCATCGGTCTGGGCGTGCCCAGCCCGAACTGGGGCCGCGCCGTGGCGCTGACCATCGACGCGCTGCGCCGTTTGGGCCAAGGCAGCATCTCTTTCGCCGATGCGGACATCACCCTGCTGGCCGCGCCCGGCACCGAGTCCACCACATTCGACCGCGTGGTGGGCGAATTGGAAAACGCGCTTCCCGATGTCTTTGCCCTGACCGCGAAACTGCCCGAGGTCGAAGACCCAGAAGCAGGCCCGCCCGAATTCACCGCGACCCTCTCGCCCGAGGGGCAGGTGCAACTGCGCGGACGACTTTCGACCGAGGGGCTGCGCGATCTGGCCGACAGCTACGCGAAATCGCATTTCGGCTCGGCCAACGTCTATACCGCCGCGCGGCTGGACGAGACCCTGCCGGGCGATTGGGCCACCCGCGTTCTGACCGGGCTTGAGGCCATGGCCTCCCTCGCCAATGGCTCTGTCAAAGTCACCCCGGACCGGCTTGAGGTGATGGGTAACACCGGCAACAAGGACGCCAACACCACCGTCGCCTCGCTTTTGGCCGATAAGCTGGGCGAAGGGGCGGATTACAGCATCGATATCACCTATCAAGAAAAGCTCGACCCCATCGCGGGTCTGCCGACGCCTGAAGAATGCGAAGCCGAAATTCGCGAGATCCTGAAAATTGGCAAGATCACCTTTGAGCCGGGCAGCGCCACGATCGACGCCTCCGCGCTTGGGACGATGGACGATATCGCCGAAGTGCTCAAAAACTGCGGCGACATCCGGCTAGAGATTCAGGGCTACACCGATAGTCAGGGCCGCGAATCGATGAACCTGTCACTGTCGCAAAGCCGCGCGGAATCGGTTCTGAACGAATTGCGCGCGCGCCGGGTGCTGACCTCCTCCTTCGTGGCCAAAGGCTATGGCGAGGAAAACCCCATCGCAGACAACAAGACCGAAGAGGGTCGCGAAGCCAACCGCCGCATCGAATTCCGCCTGATCCAGCCCGAGGCCGAGACCCCCGAGGACGAAACAGCGCTGGAATCTGCTGAAGAAACGGGCGATACCACGGCAGAAGAGATCGGGGAATCCGACGAAACCGAAGAAGGCAGCGGTGATGAGCAGAACTGAGTTTGTCCTGGCAACAGCCATCATTCTTTTCGTGGCCTTCTGCATGGGATGGTTCGCCAATTGGCTGCTGAACCGCTTTACCCGCGTAGCCGCTGATGATGTGGCCCAGCTGGACCGGATGAGCCAAGAGCTGCACGAGGCCGAGGAAACCCGCGATCAGGCCATCACCTATCTGCAACAGCGCGAGGCCGAGTTGACCAACCAACTCGCCCAGACCGAGGCCGAGTTGCGCGCCGCGATGGACGGGCTGCGCGACGCGCGCCATGAGGCCGAGGAAATGCGCGCCTATATCGAACGTCAGAAAGCCTAACCCCAGACCTTCGGAGCCCTGCCATGGCCAAACTCGCCCACTCCATGATCCGCGTCTTTGATGAGGCGGCATCGGTGAAATTCTACGAAGACGTGTTCGGGCTGAAAATCGCGGACCGGCTGGATTTCGACAGTTTCACCCTGATCTACCTGCGCGACGCCACGGGCGCCTTCGAACTGGAATTGACCGTCAACAAGGACCGCGAGACCCCTTACGATCTGGGCGACGGCTATGGCCATCTGGCCTTTGTGGTCGACGACCTTGAAGCGGCGCGCGAGACCGCGATCAAGGCCGGTGCCACCCCGCGCGAGATCGTTGATTTCCGCCCCGCCGGAGAGACAGTGGCGAAGTTCTTTTTCGTGGCAGACCCCGATGGCTACCAGATCGAAGTCATCGAAAAAGGCGGGCGTTTCGCCTGAGCCGAAGGCTCACCAACGCTGCAACGCCGCCTCGTCTTCGTCTTTCGCGGCGACCCAAGTGTCCCCCTCTGCCGTGATTTCGCGCTTCCAAAAGGGCGCGCGGGATTTGAGGTAATCCATCAGGAACTCCGCCGCCTCAAAGGCATGGCGGCGGTGCCGCGCGGCGGTGGCGACCATCATGATCTGCTCCCCCGGCACCAGACGCCCGTAGCGGTGGATGACCAGCGCATCCTGCAGATCGAACCGTCCCATCGCCTGCTCGGCAATCTCACGCAGGGCCTTTTCGGTCATACCGGGGTAATGTTCGACTTCCATCGCGCTGAGCGTGCCCGCGTCATTGTCGCGCACCACGCCTGTAAAGGTCACGATCGCGCCGCTGCTCCCCTCGCCCTTGGCAAAGCGCGCGGCTTCCTCACCCAGATCAAAGGGCGCTTCCTGCACCAAAACGCGCATCGCTCAGCCCCCGGTCATCGGAGGGAAGAAGGCCACCTCGCGCGCGCCTTGCAGCGGGGCGTCGAAATCGGTCAGTTCCTGATCAACGGCGACCCGCAGCGCGGAAAGGTCGGAAAAGGCAACTTCGTAGCGCTCCTCCCGGCCCCGCAATTCTTCGACCAATTCGGCCACCGTGGCAGCTTGGCTCTCGACCCGTTCGCGGGGCAGGCCGATGCGTTCGCGGACCCATGCGAAATACAAAACATCCATTAGCGTGGCTCCTTCAGGTGCGGCAGCGCCTTGCGCAGATAGTCAAAGCCGGTGATGGCGGTCAGCACGGCGGCGACCCACAAGAGCGCCAGCCCCAGCAGCCCGGCCCATTCCATCCCGGCGAGTTTCCAGCCCAGCCCGAGATGATCTTCGACCTCGCCATCAAGGATCGCTTCGATCATCTGCTGGTCCATGCCGAAAACGCTCATCCCGAGGTAATGCTCGAACACGCCTTGCGAAAACAGCACGGCGATGGCGATCATCTGCAATGTCGTCTTCCACTTGGCCAGTTGAGTCACCTTCAACGTGCCGGCGACATCGCCCAAATACTCCCGCAGGCCCGAGACAAAGACCTCACGAAACAAGATCAGCGTGGCGGGCAGCACCAGCCATGGCGACCAGCTTGAGAAGGCGACGATCACCATCAGCGCGATCACGACCATCGCCTTGTCGGCAATCGGGTCGAGCATGGCGCCGAGTTTGGTTTCCTGCGCCCAAGCGCGGGCAAGGTAGCCATCGAACCAATCCGTCACCGCCGCCCCGACAAAGAGCAGCAGGGCGAACCAATCGGCATAGGGGCGCGTAAAATAGAGAAACATGACCGCCACACCGGGGGCCGCGACCAGCCTGAGCAGGGTCAGGATATTGGGCAAATTCCATTTCATGACGTTATCCTATCTTGCGCCGTTCGTGGCTGAAAGGACGAAACCGCCCCGTCCACGAGCTGTCGGCAGCACGGGGCCGCCCGCCCTATCCTTTTTCATGGAAATAGCCGTAGATCGTCTCGGCCAGCGCATCCGATACGCCCTCAACCGCCTTGAGATCGCTGAGGTTCGCGCGGCTTACCGCCTTGGCCGAACCGAAATGCGCCAGCAGCGCACGCTTGCGCGCAGCGCCGACGCCCGGCACATCGTCGAGGGGTGTGGCGCTGACCCCCTTGGCCCGTTTGGCACGGTGGGTGCCGATGGCGAAACGGTGCGCCTCATCCCGCAGGCGCTGCACGAAATAAAGCACCGGATCGTTGTGGCGCAGCGCCATGGGGCGCTTGCCGACGCGGTGGAACTCTTCCTTGCCCGCGTCGCGGTCAATGCCCTTGGCCACGCCGACCATGGGAATATCCTCAACCCCATGCTGCGCCATGATGGAGGCCACGGCGCTCACCTGCCCCGCGCCGCCGTCGATCAGCAGCAGATCGGGCCAAAGGCCGCGGCTGCGGTCCGGGTCCTCTTTGATGAGCCGTTTGAAGCGGCGGTGCAGCACCTCTTTCATCATGCCGAAGTCATCGCCCGGGGTCAGGTCATCGCCGCGGATGTTGAACTTGCGGTACTGGTTTTTCATCATGCCTTCCGGCCCCGCCACGATCATCGCGCCGACGGCATTGGTGCCTTGGATATGCGAGTTGTCGTAAACCTCGATCCGCTGCGGCGGCTTGGGCAGGTCGAAGGCATCGGCCAGCCCCTGCAACAGCTTGGTCTGCGTGGCCGTCTCAGCCATCTTGCGGGCGAGGCTTTCGCGGGCATTGCGCAGGGCACCGTCGACCAGTTCGGCCTTCTCACCCCGTTTCGGCACCAACAGTTCGACCTTACGGCCCAGCTTGCCGCTCAGCGCCTCGGCCATCAGATCTGGGTTCTCGATCTCATTGCTGAGGATCAACTGCCGGGGCGGCTCTCGGGTGTCGTAGAACTGGCCGATGAAGGCCTCCAGCACCTCGGCGGCGTCGATCTCGCTGCCGATCCGAGGGTAGTAGTCATGGTTGCCCCAGTTCTGGTTGGCGCGGATAAAGAAGACCTGCACGCAGGCCTGACCGCTTTCCATGTGCAGCGCGATAATGTCGGCCTCGTTCACCCCCTGCGGGTTGATGCCTTGGGCGGTCTGAACCTGCGTCAGCGCCTTGATCCGGTCGCGCAGGGCGGCGGCGCGTTCGAACTCCATCGCCTCTGACGCCTCTTCCATGTCCCGCGCCAAACGGCCCTGAATATCCGTCGATTTGCCGCTGAGAAACCGCTCCGCATCGCGCACGGTCTCGCGATAATCCTCGGCCGAGATTTTGCCGACACAGGGGGCGGAGCAGCGTTTGATCTGATGCTGCAAACAGGGCCGCGTGCGGCTGTCGAACATCGCGTTGGAACAGTCCCGCAACAGGAACACCCGTTGCAATTGGTTCAGCGTCCGGTTCACCGCGCCCGCGCTGGCAAAGGGGCCGTAGTAGCTGCCCTTCTCCTTTTTCGCGCCGCGGTGTTTCTTGATCTGCGGGTAGTCGTGATCGGCGGTGACAAGGATATTGGGAAAGCTCTTGTCGTCGCGCAGGAGCACGTTGAACTTGGGCTTAAGCTGCTTGATCAGGTTCTGTTCAAGCAGCAGCGCCTCGGTCTCTGTCTTGGTGGTCAGAAACATCATCGAGGCGGTGTTCGCGATCATCCGCGAGATCCGCGCCGAATGCCCCGTTGGCCGCGCGTAGGATGACACCCGCGCCCGCAGGTTCCGCGCCTTGCCGACGTAAAGCACGCGGCTCTCCGCATCGAGCATCCGGTAGACGCCAGGCGAGGAATCGAGCGACTTCAGATAGGCCTGAATCACCTTGCGGCCTTGCGGCGGAGGGCTGTCGTTGGGCGTGGTCATCTCAGGCGCTGATTCTCGTGCTTCGCTGCAATAGGACGGCAATGGGGGCAAGCTTTAACATGTCCACCAAACATGTGGATAACTCTGCCGATAACTTCTGGGCATCTTGGATTTCTCTTTGTTTTTAACATGGTTCGCTGATTTGCCTATTTTTTAGGCGCGCCCATAATATCCTGATTTCGTTCATTCTTTTGTTTACCATGAAACAAGCCTCTGAAAACAAAAGGGTTTCGGTAACACTTTGGTTACATAGGTTAAGGACGTGCAAAACTTCCCGCATGCGCGTCAGTTTCGGGGGCTTTTAGGGCTTGTTTCCCATTGCAAATGCTCTCCGCCATCGGTGCAGATAAGCTGCCCCGTGACCCCCGGCGAATCGATGAAATACCCCAGTGCCGCCGTGATATCCTCGGGGTTCGCGCCGCGGCCAAGAACCGTGCCGCGGCGCTGCGCGGCAAAGTCATCGGGGTCTTGATGCGGGCCTTGCAGGGTCGGGCCGGGCCCGATGCCATTCACGCGGATCGCGGGGGCCAGCGCCTGCGCACTGGTGCGCGTCATCGCCCAAAGGCCCATTTTGGCGATCGTATAGGTGGTGAATTCCGGCGTCAGGTTGCGCACCCGCTGGTCCAGCATATTGACGATCAAACCGCTGGCACGCGGCTCTCCGCCGGCGTCGGCATCGGGGGTCAGCCCCTGCCCTGCCATCGCCTGCGTCAAAACGAAGGGCGCGCGCAGGTTGCTGCCCATATGGCGATCCCAGCTTTCGCGCGTCGCGCTGGTGATATCGTCCTGCTCAAAAATCGAAGCGTTGTTCACAAGGCAGGTGATCGGCCCGCCGAGCGCATCCGCCGCGCGGGGCAAAAGCGCTTCGGCTTCGGCATCGTCGAGAAGGTCAGCTTGCAGGGCCACAGCGCGGCGGCCCAAGGCCGCAATCTGGGCGACGGTCGCCTCAGCCCCGCTTTGCGAGGTGGCAAAATGCACCGCCACATCAAAGCCGCGCTGCCCGAGGTAGAGCGCCATGGCGCGGCCCAGACGTTGCCCGGCTCCGGTCACCAATGCCCGCCGCATCTGCCGCCCTCCTCAGATCAGGATGATAAACAAATAAAGCCCATAAAGCGCGCTCAGCGCCACGCCCCAAAGCCGGGTGATATCGCGGCCCAGATAGACGAAGGGGATCAGCAAAAGCGACGCGCCCAACATCACCCAAAGGTCGATCCGCAAGAAAGCTTCGTCGACCGAGATCGGACCGACAAGGCTCGCAATGCCGATGATCGCCAGCAGGTTGAACATGTTGGAGCCGATCACATTGCCAAGCGCTACATCCGCCTGACGGCGCAGCGCCGCCATCACCGTGGTCGCAAGCTCAGGCAGCGACGTGCCCACGGCCACCAGCGTCAGGCCGATCACCGTGTCACTGACCCCATAGGTCTGGGCGATGATCGTAGCGTTATCCACCAAAAGGCTCGCCCCCAAGGGCAGGCCGATCAGCCCGAGGATCAGGAACATCGCGATCTGCCAGCCCGCCATATCGGGGTCCGCGCCTTCGGGCTCTTCCTCATCCTCTGCCGCGCCGCTGCGGCAGGCGTGGCGGTGGTCCTTGGCATCGCGGAAAGCGTCGAAAAGCATATAGGCCAGACCGGCGAGCAGGATCAGCCCGGCGATCCAGTCAAAGACGCCGCGGAAGGCCAGCGCGATGAACAAGAGCGAAGCCGCTATCATCTGGTTATAGGTCTTGCGGGTGCTGCATTCCGAGGTGTGCATCGTCGCCAAAAGCGCCGGAATGCCCAGCACCATCAAGATATTGGCCGTATTCGACCCCACGACATTACCAAGCGCCAGCCCCGGCACCCCGTCCAAAATCGCCTTGACCGAGATCAGCAACTCCGGCGCCGAAGTGCCAAAGGCCACGATGGTCAGGCTGACGATCAACGCAGGCACGCCAAGGCGCAGCGACAGGTTCACCGCCCCTTTCACCAGCGCATCCCCCGCAAACAGCAGGATCACGAGGCCAAGCCCCGAAAGTAGCCATGGCATCAGCATCAACGCCCTCCCTTACAGGCACAATCGCCTTTGCCAATGCGGTAACGTCCGCAGTCACGGCATTTGGACCGGGTCAGGCGCCTGCCCCCCAGCCAATGCATTTTTCCAAACCAAGCCATGAGGCCCATGGCCACCAGAAACAGCAGGACGATCTTGAAAACCATGGGCTAGAGTCCAAACCGCGCGAAGGCCGCGCGTTCCTCTATGCCCTGCACCGCGTCCTGCATCATCTGAACGCCAAAACGCGACAACAGCCCGCGTTTCACGCCATAGCGGCGCAGCCTGACCTTATCGCCAAAGCGCTTTTTCAGCAGTGGTTTCAGATGGCCGATCCCGTCGATCAGCCCCAGTTCGGCAGCGCGTTTCGCCAGCCAGATTTCCCCGGTAAACAGGTCTTGCCCCTCGGGCAGCTTGCCCGCGCGGCGGGTCTTTACATGGTCGATGAAATTCTCGTGGATATCTTCGAGCATGGTTTTAAGCCGCGCAACATCCTCAGGGTTTTCGGGACGGAACGGATCGAGCATGGATTTGCTCTGCCCCGCCGTATAAACGCGCCGCTCGACCCCATGCTCGCGGATGAACTCATGCACCCCGAAGGAGGCCGAGATCACCCCGATGGAGCCGACGACCGAGCTTGGGTCCGCGTAGATCTCATCTGCCGCCGCCGTCAGCCAATAGCCGCCCGAAGCGGCTACATCTTCGACGAAGGCGATGACGGGAATGTTCTTTTCTTCGGACAGGCGCCGGATGCGCGCGCCGATCAACGACGACTGCACCGGGCTGCCACCGGGGGAGTTGATCTCTAAGGCGACAGCGGCAGGCTTGCCCTTGGCAAAAGCCTTTTCGATGACCGGACCCATGGTGGCATCGTTCAACACCGCGCGGCCCTGCGCGCCGATCATGCCGGAAAGCCGGATTACGGAAACGCTGGGCGGGGATTTCAGGAAGGGCAGCCGAATTCTCATGCCCTTCATGTAGAACGCCCACCCCGCGCAAACAAGGCGGACGCCCAAGTTTCGTAGGCTCAGGCCCGAAGACGCCAGCCGGTGCGGAAAATCCACCAGATCACGCCGAGGCAAAGCGCCGTAAACAGCGCGATGGCGGCAAGGCTGGTGATGATCGGCACATCCGCCGCGCCGAAAAACGCCCAGCGGAAGCCCGAGATCAGATAGACCACCGGGTTGAAGTGCGAGATCACCTGCCAGACGGGCGGCAGCATCGAGATTGAGTAGAAAGACCCGCCAAGGAAGACCAACGGCGTGACGATCAAGAGCGGGACCAGTTGCAACTGCTCGAAATTGCCCGCCCAGATGCCGATGATAAAGCCCATAAGCGCGAAGCTGATACAGGTCAGGATCAGGAAGGCCACCATGGCGATGGGATGCTGGATCGTGATGTCGACAAAGAAGAAGGCCGTGATCAGGATGATCGTGCCGATAAAGAGCGCCTTGGTCGCCGCCGCGCCGACATAGCCGATGACGATCTCGAAGAAGTTGATCGGCGCCGAAAGCAACTCGTAAACCGTGCCGATGAACTTCGGGAAATAAATCCCGAAAGAGGCGTTGGAGATCGACTGCGTGATGACGCTGAGCATGATCAGCCCCGGCACGATGAAGGCGCCGTAGCTCACGCCCTCGACCTCATCGATGCGGCTGCCGATGGCGGCGCCGAAGACCACGAAGTAAAGCGAGGTCGACAGCACCGGCGAGATGATGCTTTGCGTGATGGTGCGAAAGAAACGCGCCATTTCAAAAGCGTAGATGGCTTTGATCGCGGTCCAGTTCATGCCGCATCCTCCTTGAGCAGATCGACAAAGATATCTTCCAAACTGCTTTGCCGTGTCGCCACGTCTTGCAGCACCAGACCGCTTTCCGCGACCTTGGAGAGCAGTTTGGTGATGCCGGTCCGCTCGGCATTGGTGTCATAGGTGTAGATCAGCGATTGCCCATCGGCGGACAATTCCACATCTGGCGATTGCAGCGCCGGCGGCACTTCGGTGATCGGCTCGGTCAGTTGGACTTCGAGTTGCTTCTTGCCCATGCGCGCCATCAGCGCGTGTTTCTCTTCGACCAGCAGCAATTCGCCCTTGGCGATGACGCCAATCCGGTCGGCGATGGCCTCGGCCTCTTCGATATAATGGGTGGTCAGGATGATCGTCACGCCCGAGGCTTTCAGCCCCGCCACGATCTCCCACATGTCCTTGCGCAGTTCCACATCGACGCCTGCGGTCGGCTCATCCAGAAACAGCACCTTCGGGTCATGCGCCAGCGCCTTGGCGATCAGCACGCGGCGTTTCATCCCGCCCGAAAGCTCGCGGATTTGGCTGTCTTTCTTATCCCAGAGCGAGAGTTGCCGCAGGATTTTCTCCAGCACCGCCTCATCCGCCGGACGGCCAAACAGCCCGCGCGAGAAGCGCACGGTGTTGATGACCTTCTCAAAGGGTTCGAGATTGATCTCCTGCGGGACCAGCCCGATCATGGAACGGGCCGCGCGGAAATCATCCCGAATGTCATGGCCGCCGACGGTCACCTTGCCGCTGGTCGCGGTGGTGATGCCGCAGATGGTCGAAATGAGCGTCGTCTTCCCCGCCCCGTTCGAACCCAGAAGCGCGAGAATCTCGCCCTTCTCGATCTGCAAGTTGACCCCTTTGAGCGCCTCGAAACCGCCCGCGTAGGATTTACGCAGGTTCTGAATATCCACGATTGTCGGCATGGTCGTCTCCGCTTTGGTAAGGCGCGCAACCTAACCGGCTTTGCACCGGCTGAACAGATGCCTTCAGGTCTTGGCGCGACCGAACCAGCCCTTTTTGGCAGGCGCGTCTTCTTCGGTGGCCGACGCCTCTGTGCCCTCCTCTGCCGGACCTTCGAGCGAGGATTGCAGGTTGTCGAAAAACTGATCCGCCATTTTCTTGGCGAAACCGTCGATGATCCGGCTGCCAAGCTGCGCCAGCTTGCCACCGACCTTGGCCTCGACATCATAGCTCAGCTCGGTGCCGCCGTCCTTCTCAACCAGCCGCACTTCAGCACCGCCCTTGGCGAAACCGGCGGCGCCGCCCTTGCCCTCGCCGGTGATCGTCAGCGCCTCATTCGGCACCAAATCAGAGAGCGTGACATGGCCCTTGAACGTCGCCTTCACCGGGCCGACCTTTTGCACCACCGTGGCGACATAACCCTCTTCGACCGAGCCTGAGACGTCTTGTGCGCCGGGCACGCAGGTTTGCAGCATATCCGGGTCGAGCAATGCCGCGTAAACCTCGGCGGGGGTGGCGGCGATCTGGCGGGTGTCGGACATCTGCATGGCTGGCTCTCCCTTAGGCGTATCGCAACAGTCTAGCGGGGAATTCTGCGCAAACCAATGTCAAAGCGCTGGACCTTACGCGCCGGGCTGATAGGTCTTTGCCATGACAAGTAGTTCCCATAACCGCGCCGGACTGGCGATCGGGCTGATCCTTCTCGGCGTCGCCGCGATTTCGGTCAATGACATGCTGATCAAACGTCTGTCGGGCGGCTATCCGCTGCATCAGATCGTCTTTACCCGCTCGGCCATTGGGATTCTGCTGGGGCTGGTGCTGGTCAAACTCGAAGGCGGATTTCACCTGCTTAAAACGCAGCAGCCGGGGCTGCATCTGCTGCGCGGGCTGCTCATCGTGATTTCGAACATGTCGTTCTTTTTGGCGCTCTCGGTCCTGCCGTTGGCCGAGGCAACGGCGCTGTTCTTTGCAGCCCCCCTCTTCATCACGGTGCTGTCGATCCCGCTTCTGGGTGAAAAGGTCGGCCCGCTGCGCCTTGGCGCGGTGATCGTGGGGTTCATCGGCGTTGTGATCATGATGCGCCCTTGGGCCAGCACCGCGACGCTCGAAGTCTCCCGCTGGGTGCTGCTGCTGCCGGTGCTGGCGGCGCTGACCTATGCGTTGAACCAATTGATGACCCGCAAGCTTGGGGTGAACTCCAAAGCCTCGGCGCTGATGGTCTATATCCAAGCCGCCTTTGTCGCCGTGTCGCTGGGGTTTTTCCTGATCGCGGGCGATGGGCGGTTCGTGGATGAGGGCAGCAGTGCCTCGCTCCAGTTCCTGCTGCGCGCGTGGATTTGGCCTGCCCGTGAGGATTACCTCACCTTCCTCGGCATTGGGTTGAACATCGCGCTGATCGGCTATTGCCTGAGCCAAGCCTACCGGCTGGGGGATGCCGCCACCGTCGCCCCGTTCGAATATATCGGCCTGCCGCTGGCGGTGTTCTGGGGTTTCGTGATCTTTGGCGACCTCCCGGTCTGGGAGGTCTGGGTCGGGATCGCGCTGATCCTCGCCTCGGGTCTGTTCGTCTATCTACGCGAGCGCCAAAAGGCGCTGCGCGTGACCCGTTTGCAGGGCGGGCGGCGGGCTTAAGCCGCCACCTCGACCACCACTTTGCCGGTCGCCTTGCGGTCGCGCAGCAGGGCCAGCGCCTCATTCGCCTGTTCCAGCGGCATCACGTTGCTGACATGGGGTTTCAGCTTGCCCGCGACATACCATTTGATCAGCTCGGCGAAACTGTCGGTCAGCACCGAAGGTTTGATCTTGGCATAGCCGCCCCAGTAAAAGCCCAAAACGGTGAGGTTCTTGACCAGCAGGATATTGGCCGGGATCTGCGGCACCTCGCCGCTGGCAAAGCCCAAGGGGATCAGCCGCGCTTCGGGGTTGCAGGCGCGCATGGCGGCTTTGAACTGATCGCCGCCGACGGGATCATAGACCACATCGGCCCCGCCCAATTCCTTGACGATGGCGCGGATGTCGTCGGTCTCGGAATTAATCAGGTGATCGGCGCCCGCCTTCTTGCAGACGGCGAGCTTGTCTTCGCCGCGCGCCACGGCGATCACCTCGGCCCCCATCAGCTTGCCCAGTTCCACCGCCGTCAGCCCGATGCCGCCCGACGCGCCCAAGACCAGCAGCCGCTCGCCCGGCTGCAACCGCGCCTTATAATCCAGCGCCACATGGCTGGTGCCATAGGCGATCAGAAAGGCCGCCGCATCGACCGCTGTCATCTCTTCGGGGATCGGCACGCAGACGGCTGCCGGAATGGCGGCATATTCGGCCAGACCGTCAAACCCGGTATAGGCCGCCACGCGCTGGCCGACCTTCAGGTGATCCACCCCCGCGCCCAGAGCGGTGATCCTGCCCGCCATCTCCATCCCCAGCGTGAAGGGCAGCGGCGGTTTTTCCTGATAGGTGCCTTTGATGATCAACAGATCGCCAAAGTTCAGCCCGCAGGTCTCGACCTGAACCAGCACCTCGCCCTGCCCCGGCATCGGCATCTCAAGCTCTTGCAGGGTGAGCGGTTCGTCATAGGCGGTGACTTGCATGGCGCGCATCGGGCTGTCCTTTCGTGCTGCTTTGGCCCGAAGAGGCCAGAAGCCAGCGCGCTTGGCAAGACCCGTGGCCCGCGCCGCTGCGTCAGCCGGGCATGATCACCAGCCGGATGCCATAGGCCACCACCGCCAGCAGGGCGACGCTGGCCAGCCAAAGCGCCACGAACCAGCCCGCGCGTTTCAGCCAATGGCGCATCAGTGATAGCCCTCCTCGGGGTCGATTTTGCCGCGGAACACCCAATAGGCATAGGCGGTGTAGCTCAGGATCAGTGGCAGCAGCACCAAGGTGCCGACCAGCGCGAACATCAGGCTCTCATCCGGGGCGGCAGCCTCTGCAATGGTCAGGCTCGGCGGGACCATATGGGGGTAGAAACTGATCCCGATGCCGATAAAGCCCAGCACGAAAAGCGCCAGCGCGCAGAAGAACGGCTGCTTGTCGCCGCGGCGTTGCAACCCGCGCAGCATGCCGAAGGCCGCAAGCGCCACCAGCAGAGGCACGATGCCGCTGAAGAGCGCGGTGGGCCACGCGAACCAGCGTTCGAAATAGACCGCATCGGTGAAGGGCGTCCAAAGGCTGACCAGCCCCATGAAGACCAGTGTCGCCACCGCCAACGGCCATGCAAGGCGGCGCATATGCGCTTGGATGCGGCCTTCAAGCTTCATGTTGAGCCATGTGGCGCCCAAGAGCGCATAGCCCGTGGTCACCGCCACACCGGTCAGGATCGAGAAGGGCGTGAGCCAATCCCACCAGCCGCCCGCATAGGCGCGGCCTTCGATCTCGATCCCCTGCACCAGCGCGCCCAAGGCGATGCCCTGACAGAAGGAAGCCACCAGCGAGCCGCCGAAGAACGCCATGTCCCACAGCGGTTTCCAGCGTTTCGTGCGCCAGCGGTACTCGAAGGCAACGCCGCGGAAGATGAGGCCCAGCAGCATCAGGATGATCGGCATGTAAAGCGCGGGCATCACCACCGCATAGGCCAGCGGAAAAACGGCGAAGAGCCCGCCGCCGCCCAAGACTAGCCACGTCTCATTGCCGTCCCAGATCGGCGCAACCGAGTTCATCATCACATTGCGCTCGCCCTCATCCTTGGTCATCGGAAAGAGCAGCCCAACACCCAGATCGAAGCCATCGAGGATGACGTAGATCAACACCGCTGCGGCGATGATCCCGGCCCAGATGAACGAAAGTTCAAGTCCAAACATCTCAGCTCTCCTCGCCCTTGTTATGCGCGGTCTTGTCTCTGACCGCCGCCTCTTCGCCGACAGCAAGGATCGGCCCCTCGCCGCGCGCCGGGTCGTTCTGCGCCGCCCCGTCTTGCGCGTCGTCCCCCTGAACGTCGTCGCGTTCATCCTCCAGCACATGACCGACAACCGGCTTGCGCATCATCGCCAGAATATACCAAGTGCCCGCGCCGAAGACGAAGAAATACACCACAATGAAAGCGATCAGGGAGGTCGCGACCGCCGGCGCCTCAATCGGGGCGAGGCTTTCCGAGGTCCGCAACAGCCCGTAGACGGTGAAGGGCTGCCGCCCGACCTCGGTCGTGATCCAGCCCGCCAGCACCGCGACAAAGCCGGTGGGGCCCATCAGCAGCGCCAGCCGGTGCAGCATCGGCGCATCGTAAAGCCGCCCGCGCAGCCGCGCGAAGGCCGCCCAAAGCCCCAGCCCCAGCATCGCAAAGCCAAGCGCGATCATGATGCGGAAAGACCAAAAGACGATGGCCACCGGCGGCTCATCCGCGTCTGGGATCGTATCCAGCCCGTCGAGCGGCGCGTTCAGATCGTGCTTGAGGATCAGCGACGACAGTTTGGGAATTTCTACCGCGTAGTCGATGCGCTTTTCCTCGGGGTTCGGGATACCAAAGAGGATCAGCGGCGCGCCCTCTGGGTGGCTGTCGTAATGCCCCTCCATCGCCATGACCTTGGCGGGCTGATGCTCCAGCGTGTTCAGCCCGTGCATATCGCCTGCAAGGATTTGGAGCGGTGTGACCAGCAAGAGCATCCACATCGCCATGGAGAACATCCGCCGCGCCGCCGCATCCGCGCGGTCGCGCAACAGGTGCAGGCCCCCGACCCCGCCGACGACCAACGCCGTGGTCAGATAGGCCGCAAGCACCATATGCAGCAAACGGTAGGGGAAGGACGGGTTGAACACGATCGCCCACCAATCCTCGGGCACGAATTGGCCCACGTCATTGATGGCAAAGCCCGCAGGCGTCTGCATCCACGAGTTCACCGACAGGATCCATGTGGCCGAGGCCAGCGTGCCAAGCGCGACCAGCGCTGTGGCGAACATATGCAGCCCGTCGCCCACCCGTTTGCGGCCAAAAAGCATGATGCCCAAAAAGCCCGCCTCAAGGAAAAAGGCCGAGAGCACCTCATAGGCCATCAACGGCCCGACCACAGGCCCCGCCTTGTCAGAGAAGACCGACCAGTTGGTGCCGATCTGGTAGGACATGACGATGCCCGAGACGACCCCCATGCCAAAGGCCACCGCGAAGATTTTCTTCCAGTAGTTGAAGAGCTTCAGATAGGTCTCTTCGCGTTTCCACAGCCAGAGCGCGTTGAGCACGGCCAGAAAGCTCGCCAACCCGATCGAGAAAGCCGGGAAGATGATGTGGAACGAAACCGTGAATGCAAACTGCACCCGCGCTAGGATTTCGGCGGTGTAACCGTCGAGCATATGAAGCCCCCGCGTATTGTTTCCTGACCTATATAGGACCCGGCGGCGGGAGCGGCACAGGCTAAATTGCCGCAGTGCTTGGCCCGCGTTCTAGCTGTCGAACGCCACCACGACGCGCAGCCCCGGCGCGTTGTCGGCAAGCTCCAGCCTTGCCCCATGGAGTTTCGCCACCCCATCGACCAGCGCCAGACCCAGCCCATGACCCGGCGTGCCCCGGCTGCGATCAAGCCGGTAGAGGCGCTGCAACACTTTGTCGCGGTCCTCTGCCGGAATGCCGGGACCGCCGTCCGCCACCGTGAGCGTGACCTGCCCCGCCGCCTGCTTCAGCGCGACCTCTACCGCCTCGGCATCCCCGGAATGGCGCAGGGCGTTTTCGATCAGATTGGCCAGCAATTGCCCCAAAAGCGCGCGGTCACCGGTGACATGAACAGGGGGTTCGGGCAGATCGCAAAGCAGGCGTTTGCCCTGCTCCCCTGCTGCAGGCTCGTAAAGCTCGACCATAGTGCGGCAAAGCGCGGTGAGGTCGACGGAGGCGAAATGGGCGCGGGCCTCGCCCTGCTCCACCTGCGCCAATTGCAATAGCGATTGAAAGATCGCGGCAATGCCCTCCAACTCGGCCCGGGCACGGGCCAGCGGTTCGGCGGGGTCCGCGCCCGCAGCCTCGGCCCGGTCCAGATCGTCAAGATGGACAGAGACACGCTGAATCGGGGTCTTCAGATCATGCGCGATATCGAGAGAGACCTGCCGCAGCGCCGCGACAGAGGTTTCCTGCGCCCGGGCCATCTGGTTCACCGCCTCACCGATGCGCAGCAGGTCATCCGACCAGCGCGGCCCCGGCGCGACCCTTGCGGCCAGATCCCCTGTCGTCAGCCGATCTAGCGTGGCACGGATCACCTCCACATGGCGTTTGGAGCGGCGGGCAAGGATCAGCCCGCCCGACAGCGCGATCAGGACCGTGGGCAGCAGGCTTACCAGCAGAATATTGACGAAAACCTCGCGCAGGGCCGTGATCTCGGCCCGGCTGCGCGCGATGGTCAAAAGCCCGCCATAGAGCGTGTCGGTCAGGGTCAGGTAAACACCCCGATACTCCGCCCGCGCCGCACCGATCGAGACGATGTGATAGCCCTCGTTATCCCGCGCGATGGCCCCGTTGCCGTAAATGCGCCCGTTGGGACCGATGTAGCTGAGGATCAGGCGGTTCGGGTCGGTCTCCCGCGATTCCGCCTCGACCAGCCGCGCGAGCGCGGCGGCGCCGGGGGCGGCACGAAAGCCTGCCATGTCCTGCGCTAGATCGGCGCGGATCGCTTGCTCGAACGACCGTTGGGTGACCGCATAGCTGGCCGCGAGGCTGAGCAGGCTGACGATGGTGAACAAAAGCACCAGCAAAAGCGCCAGACGCAGCGGCATCGACCGCCAGAGCCCCGCCAGCCGCGCCCTCATGCGTCGATCCTATAGCCAGCGCCACGCACGGTCTGGATGAGTTCGCTATCAAAGGGCCGGTCGACCTTGGCGCGCAACCGGCTGATATGGGTCTCCACCACGTTGGTCATCGGGTCAAAGGAAATGTCCCAGACCGCCTCCAAGAGCATGGTGCGGGTCTGCACCCTGCCCTTGCGGCGCAAGAGATGCTCGAGCAAGGCAAACTCGCGCGGCAACAGGTCGATCTCTTGGCCCGCCCGCGTCACCCGGCGGCTGATGAGGTCCATGGTCAGGTCGCCCGCGCGCAGGACCGTCTCCTGCTCCAGCGCCTGCGGGCGGCGGGCCAGTGCGTTGACCCGCGCCGAAAGCTCTCCGAAGGCGAAGGGTTTGACCAGATAGTCATCCGCCCCGGCATTGAGCCCGTCGATCCGGTCCTCCACCGCGCCCATCGCCGTCAGCAGCAGCACCGGCGTGGTATTGCCCGCCCCGCGTAGGGTTTTCAGCAGCGTCAGCCCATCCAACTCAGGCAGCATCCGGTCGAGGATCAGCACGTCATATTGCCCGGTGGTGGCCTGCACCAACCCGTCGCGGCCATCGGCCACCACATCCACCGCATGCCCCTCCTCGCGCAGGCCACGCACGATATAGGTGCTGGTGGTGGTATCGTCTTCGACAACAAGCAGTTTCATCGTGTCCTCATGTAGGATTGCCGATGAATTATACCAAATTCGCCGCCCGTGCAGCCCAGAGGCGGCAATCTCACAAATTTGTATAGGGCACGGCAAGGCACTGTAAAACCGCAGGTCCAGATAGGCTCCCGGAACGACCGAATGCACAGCAAGGAGCATGCAATGACCAAGACTCTTTCAAAAGCCCCCCGCGCCGCCGCCCTTGCGCTGAGCGCCGCGATGGCCGCCACGCCGATGCTGGCGCTGGCCCCCTCGGCCGCGCTTGCGGTTCCGCCGGGCGGCTATGCCGACCTGGTCGAGGCCGTCTCCCCGGCCGTCGTCTTCATCGAAGTGACCGGCAAGCAGCAGCAGGCCGTGGCCCAGCAACAGCTGCCCCCCGGCATGCCCGAGGAACTGCGCCGCCGGTTCGAGCACATGCTGCCCGGTCAGGATGGCGCCGCCCCCGCCCCGCGTCAGGGTCTGGGTTCGGGCTTTATCATCTCCGAGGACGGCCAGATCGTGACCAACCACCACGTCGTCGCAGGTGCCGAGACAGTGACCGTGAAACTCGCCGATGGCCGTAAGTTCGACGCCGAAGTAGTGGGCAGTGACGCGATGACCGACATCGCGCTGCTAAAGGTTGCCGCGGATGTGGACCTGCCCAAAGTGGACTTCGGCACCTCGAAAACCCTGCGCGTGGGGGATGAGGTCGTGGCCGTGGGCAACCCCTTCGGCCTTGGCGGCACAGTCACTTCGGGCATCGTCTCGGCCCTGTCGCGCGACATTCAGGCAGGCCCCTTCGATGACTTCATCCAGACCGACGCGGCGATCAACCGCGGCAACTCGGGCGGGCCGCTCTTTAACAACGAGGGCGAGGTCGTGGGTGTGAACACCGCAATCCTGAGCCCCGGGGGCGGGTCGGTCGGCATCGGCTTCTCGGTGCCCTCGGATCTGGTGCAGACCATCGTCGCCGATCTGGCCGATGACGGGTCGGTCGAGCGGGGCTGGCTGGGCGTGCAAATCCGGCCCATGACCCCCGAGGTCGCCAATGTGCTGGGCTATGACGAGCCGCGCGGCGCCGTGATCGAAGCGATCACCGAGGACAGCCCCGCCGCCAAAGCGGGCCTCAAGAAGGGCGACATCATCCTGTCCTTCGGCGACACAGAGGTGAACGATCTGCGCGACCTGACCCGTGCGGTGGCCACCACCACGCCCGAGAGCGCGGCAGAGGTCGTCGTGCTGCGCAAAGGGTCTGAACAGACCCTCGACGTGACCGTGGGCGCGCTGGAACCCAAGCCGGCGTGATCCACGCCTTCCCGGCGCTCCTCATGCCGCCGGGAAGCCCCCAGCCCTTCGCCCTCGCCGGGGGCTGGGCAGCCTGCCCCGGTGGTCCTGCACTGCCGGGGCTTTTTATGTCCCCTCGCCGCCATCACCTTCGCCTGATGGCGCATTGTGCATATGGAACCGCACCAGTTCCGCCACGGAATTCGCCTCAAGCTTGCGCATCACCCGCGCGCGGTGCACCTCGACCGTCTTGATAGAGATGTCCATCTCGCTGCCGATCTCACGGTTCAACAGCCCTGCCGCCACACGCTCGAACACCCGATGCTCCTGCGGGGTGAGCCGGGCCAGAAGCTGCGCATTTTCGACCTCTGCCGCCTTGCTCTTGCGCCGGGCCGCATCGGACTGAAGGGCGGCGTTAATCAGGTCGAGCATGTTTTGGTTGTTAAAGGGTTTTTCGATGAAATCCACCGCCCCCGCCTTCATCGCCGTCACGGCGGTAGAGACATCGCCGAAGGCCGTCATCAGGATCAGCGGCAGTTTGATCCCCCGCGCGTTCAGCGCCTTTTGCAACTCCAAACCGCTCATCCCCGGCATCCGCACGTCGCTCACAAGGCAGCAGCAACCGCTGTCCTCATAGCTATCGAGGAACGCTGCCGCCGATGCAAAGGGAATGGCGCGCAGCCCGACAGAGCCCAGCAACCACACCAGCGACTCCCGCACCGCGGCGTCATCATCGACGACGTAAACGATCCCCTCTTCCGACATTCTACTTTTGCGCCTCCAACGGCAGACGCACGGTCAGGCAGGCGCCCTCGGCATCGGATTTCGTCACGGCGATCGTTCCGCCATGGGACAGAACGATCGTTTCGCAAATCGCCAGCCCCACGCCAAGCCCCTTGTCCTTGGTCGAGCGGAAGGCGCTGAAAGCGGTCTGTGCGGGCATGTCCGGGGCAAAGCCGCGTCCCGCGTCGGCCACGTCGATCACGATCTCACCGGCTTCGCAGCGCGCGGTGACCGACACTTCGGCATCCTCACGCTCCGCCTCGCGACAGGCGTCGATGCCGTTCTTGATGAGGTTGATCAACAGCTGCTCGATCTCGATCCGCGCGCAATGCAGGGCGACTTCGCCACATTGATCGTTGATGGCCACGGTGACCCCGGTGGCCGAGCTTTCGGGCTGGATCAGCAGTTGCACCGAGCGGAGGATCTCGTCAAAGCGGACCGCATTGCGGTCGGCATCGTCGCTATGCAGATAGTTCGACATGGAGCGCAGGATGGCGCTGGCCCGTTCAGATTGGCTTTGCATATTGTTGAGCACGGCGATCATATCCTCTCTCTCAAGCTGGTCGTTCTTGGCACGCAGCACGCAGCCTGCGGCAAAATTGTGAATAGCGGCTAAAGGCTGGTTCAATTCATGGGCGATGGCGGCGGTCATCTGGCCCAGCGTTTCGCGCCGGTTGAGCAGTTGCAGCGCCGTTTCATGCCGGTGCAGCCGCTCTTCGCGCTCGACCTTTTCGCTGATGTCGGAAGCGATGGTCAAAAGCCCGCCCGCGGCCACGGGGTAATCCGTCACTTCTAGCCAACGGCCCGTCGATGTCCGCGCGCGAAAGAACTTGGCCGGGGCGTTGCGCCGGTCGCGCCGCTGCGCGCTCCAGCGGAACTTGCCTTCGGTGGTCGTCGCCAATTTGCCGGTCTGGGTGAAATGGGCGAGCAGTTCATCGAAATGTTTCCCGATGATATCGCCCTCCATCCCGGCATAGGTCGCGCGATATTCCTCGTTGCAATAGACCAGACGGTCGCTGCTGTCGAAGAGCGCCACCATGGTCGAGATATTCTCGAAAGCCAGCGCCAGAGCCTCCAATGCGCTTTTGCGCTCGGTCTCGGCGGTGGCGATTTCGGTCATGTCGAAACAGGTGCCGCGATAGCCTGCCAGTTCCGCTTGGGCATCGAAGAAAGGTTTGCCTGACATGTCGATCTGCCGTGTCCGCTCCTTGCCCAAGGGCAAGAACAATCGCAGATCGCGAAAGGCTTCTCGCGCGGCGAAGCGTTGTTTCAGCAGGTCGTAATCCCCTTGGTCTTTCGCCACATCGGCTTCGGCAAGGGTCTTGCCCAGATCGAAGATCGGGGTTTCGCTGTCGGTCTGACGGCCCCCGCCAGACAGAAAGGTGAAACGCCCTTCGGCGTCCATCTCCCAGACCCAATCGGTCGCGCTTTCGGTGAAGTCGCGAAAGCGGGTTTCGCTTTCCACCAGTTCTGTCAGCACGTTCTGCTGATCCGTCACATCTTGGATCGCGGCCAGCAGATGCACATGACGGCCCCGGTCCAAACGGCGAATGCAGGCGCGCGCTTCAATCTGGCGTCCGCTGGCGGCAAGAAACTTGACGTTCTCCACCACATCGCGCGGACGGCTGCCTGCCATATGGACCATATGCAGGTTGTTCCGGATCGTGGCGCGGCTGCGCGGCTCCACGAAACTCTGCCCTTGCTGCCACATCTCGCGCAGGTCTTGCGCGTCGCGACCCAAAAGCGCTTCCACCTCGGGCGAGGCATCGACCAGCGCGCCCTGCTGATCCCACTCCAGATAGCCGATCCCCGCCACCTCTGCCGCAAGCGCATGTTGCGCCGCGCTGACCTCTGCCTCATGCACTGCGTCCTGCACGGCGGAGCGGTCCATGATCATGACCAGCACCCCCACCACCTGCCCCCGGTCGGCCAGCGGCTGATAGACCGCCGCCCCCTGGGTGCGGTCCAGCACGGGGCGCGAGAAATCGAAATGCCATGTGACCTGCCGCCCGGCCAAGGCCTTCTCAAGGTTGTCCGAAATCTCCTCCAACAGGTCCGGCGGGACGATCTGCGACAGGTGTTTGCCCACGATCTCATCCGCTGGCCTGCCGAAGGACGCGCTATAGGCGTCATTGACGAAAGCATAGGTCATATTGGGCGTGAGAAAGGCCGCCTGCACCGGCAAATGATCGAGGAAGTCGGGCAATCTGCGCCGTGTCTCATCGGTGTTGGCGGTGTTTTGCAGCTTGCGCCGGTTGCGCATCACGCGCCAGACCTGTGCCACCAGCACCGCAAGCGCCGCCACCGCAAAGACCAGTTCGATCGGGTCGCCATAGGCGCCGCCGCGCGGGGCCGATGCCAATACCACGACGATATAGAGCGCCAAGACCGCAACCGCGCCCCCCACGGCGAAACGGTTGATCGCATCGCCGATCTGCTTGGCGATCATCACGCCGGACAAGACGATCCCGCACAGCGCGATCAATGTGAACGCCGCGACCAAGCTCATGCGCACCTCTACTTTCCCTCAAAAGGTCTGCTTTTTCGGCTCCCCTGTCTATTGGGGGAAACCCTGACAAGGGCCGATTAAACCGCCTCGCAAAACGGGTATACGACGGCGCGCCATAAATTCGTGAAAATATCTGCCCTAATTTCAGCAGCTTGTTCCTGCCTATAGGGGAGAACCCTGACCCCGCTGGGGCTTTGCCCAATTGGCGGCGCAATTTCAGGCCGGTAGCTTGTGCTCACCCCACGGAATTGGCCGTGTGATACATGGTCAAAACGCGGATTTTGCAGTGACAGATAGTGAAACCCCACCCTCGAAGCCCTCTGACGCAAAGGCAGAAAGCAAGACGCCCACGCAGGCCGATCTGATTGAGATCCACAGCCTCTACGCTCGGGCCGACGCGATGGCCGAAGCCGCTGAGAAAGCGGGCAAATCCGACGGTGAAGCGCAGCCTGCCGCGGCCCCGCCCCCACAGAGCGCCGAACAGGGTGATGAATGGAATGACGCGGGCTAAGCGCCGAGACCGCTCACTTCGTACTGTTGGACACCACATGGTCACTGTCGATCCCGCCCAACGAATGAAACAGGCCCGACGTATTGCTGACCCCGAATTTCTTGAGCAATTTCGCGCGATAGACCTCTACCGTCCGGTGCGAGATATCGAGGTTGAGCGCGATTTGCTTGCTGGTCAGCCCCTCTGCCAGATGGCTCAGGATCTCGCGCTCGCGCCGGGTCAGGGGCAAATAGGGCCGTTCGGCAGAAAGGTCCGCAAAGCTCCAGACCGCACGGTCGAGCGGGCGTTCGGGGGTGAAGGAATGGCCGCGCACCCGGCACCAGAACAGGCTGCCGTCCCGCCGTGCCATGATGCGCTCGTCCCAATAGGTATTGGTCTTGCGCAGCTGGTCCACGCCGCGGTCGCGGATGTTTACGAACTCTTCATCCGAGGGGTAGAGAATGGCGAAAAGCTGGTCGCGCAGATCGCCGCGCGCATAGCCGAACATCGCCGCGAAGGCGTTGTTGCAGTCGCGGATGCAGCGGTTCTCGGTCACCACAAGCCCGACGGGCGCATGAACAAAGGCAAGCTCTTCAAAGCGCCCCTGCGCAAAGCAATCGTCGGTACGTATTTCCACCATCTTGCTCCGTTTAACTCTATTTCCGATGCTGAAACCGCAAGCTAGTCGACGGGAGGAGGCGGCGCAACACGGCGCTGGCCCGTGCAGGGAGGACGCGATGCTAACACGCAAGCGCATGGCGGACGCGCCATGATCGCGCGGGCCGCGGTCGCGCGGGTACGGCTGGCAGGGGGCAAGGGCGCGGGTGGCATCACCCGCGCTATGCCCATGCTGACCCGGAAAGGCACGCGCCAATGACCGCCCCCCAGTTCCACTTTGTCCCCGTAATGGGCCATGAGGTGCATGTCGCCGAATGGGGTGATCGTAAGAAGCCTGCAGTGCTAATGCTGCACGGTCTGGCCCGCACCGGGCGCGATTTCGATGAGGCCGCCGCCGCCCTGTCGCGGGATTTCCATGTGCTCTGTCCCGATATGATCGGGCGCGGAAGGTCGAGTTGGGCGCGAGACCCTGAGGTGGAATATTCCGTCGAACATTACGCGCAAATCGCGACGGGGCTTTTGGATCACTTTCAGATCGACCGCGCCGCGTGGTTCGGCACCTCTTTGGGCGGCATGATCGGGATGCATGTGGCCTCAAGCCCCGAGGCGCAGCGGGTCAACGCCTTGGTGGTGAACGACATCAGCCCCGAACTGCCCGAGGCGGCGGTGCAGCGCATCCTCTCCTATGTGGGCAGCCTGCCCGCCTTCGACAGTTTCGCGGAAGGAGAAGCCTGGCTGCGCCAGACCTACGCCCCCTTCGGCCCGGCGGCAGATGCCTATTGGCAGCGCATGGCGCGGTCGTCACTGCGGCGCCGTGGGGATGGAGGGCTGACCCTGCATTATGATCCGCGCATCACCGTGCAATTCACCGCCTCGGCGCATGAGTTGTCGACATGGGACCGTTGGTCACGGACCCGCACGCCCACCCATCTGCTGCGCGGCGCGCAGTCGGACCTGCTGCAACCCGAGGCCGCAAGGCGCATGACGCAAAGCGGCCCCCGCCCCGGCATGACCGAATTCCCCGGCTGCGGCCATGCCCCCAGCATGTCCAACCCCCAAGATATTGCCCTGCTGCGTCGTGTTCTGGTTGAATTGCTGGGACAATCCGCACCCTCATAGGCGCGATTTATGCAAAATTGACGCTACCGCCCCGACATTTGCATGCATCCGGGTATTTTCCTTGCGTCAACAAAGAACTGTGCGGTCTAATGCCCCCGGGGCGTATCCGGCCCTCAGAAGGCCGGAGCGTGGAGGACAGGGACCATTTTGGGCAAAGCCGGCATGGAAAAGATCAGAAATGCGCTGTCTCAGCGTGCGAAACGGATTGTCGTGCTGGTCGCGCTCTGCGCCGTTGTCCTTGGCTTTGGCCATCGGATCGAGACGCTGTCCTATCAGACCTACATGCAGGATCTGGAGCTCGACACCACCTTGGAGTTGATCGAAGTCCGCGAACGGATCCGCGCGGATATCTTCGAGCAGATCCTGAAACTGCGCGAATTGGCCACCGTCATCAGCGAGAACCCGACGATCACCCAATCCGAATTCAGCGCCCGCGCGGCAGAGTTCATGGCCGAGAACCCGGATGTCATCAACCTCGCCGTGGCCCCCGACCTCGTTGTCACCATCGTCCACCCCTATGAGGCCAATCGCGGCGTGCTGGGGCTGGACTACCGCCAGAACGCGGCGCAATTGCCGAAAGTCGAACAGGCTTTGCAAAGCGGTGAGGGGCTGGTGACCGGCCCGGTCGATCTGGTACAGGGCGGGCGCGGGTTGATCCTGCGACATCCGATCTTTGATTCAACCGGCACCAATGCCGCGCCGGACACGCCTTGGGGCATCCTTTCGATGGTGGTGGATTACGACGCCCTCGTCACCCGGTTGCAAATCCCCGAACTGACCGAGAAATACGATCTGGCCATCCGCGAGTTGACGCCAGAGGGAGAGGTCGAACAGACCATCATCGGCGACCCCGAACTGACCTTGGTCGACCCGATCAAGCTCGACTTCAGCTTTGCCTTCGGCACTTGGCAACTGGCCGCCACGGTCAAAGGCGGCTGGCCAGAGCACCGCCCGGACTTCTGGCTGAACTGGCTCTTGCGTCTGCAAGGCGCGCTCGGCGTTACGATTTTCGCGTGGTATATCATGCGGCTGGCCGACAACCGCAAACTTGCCGAAGAACGGCTGCGCACCGGTGTCGAAGCCTTGGACCACGGTTTCGTCATGTATGACGCCAAGGGCACTTTGGTGCTTTGCAACGAAAAATACCGCGAGATTCATGGCTATAGCGACGTGGTGAAGCCCGGCTCGACCTATGAACAGATCGTGCGGGACAGCATTCGCCGCGGCATGGTCCCCGATGCCATCGGCAAGGAAGAGGAATGGATCCGCATCTGGCTGGAAAAGCGAGAAAACGGCGCCTTCGAGACCGAGCAGCGCATGCCCGATGGCCGCATCATCCGCACGTCGGACCGGCGGATGGAAGACGGCAGCGTCGTGGGTCTGCGGATCGACGTGACCGATCTGAAAAAGGCGCTTTTGACCGCCGAGGACGCGAACAAGGCCAAGACCGATTTCATGGGCGTGCTGAGCCATGAGTTGCGCACGCCGCTGACCGTCATTCTGGGCCATGTCCGCCTTGCGCGGCATTTCGACCGGACCCCGGCGGCGCGTGACCTATGCACCGCAATCGAGGCCAACCCCCAGACCCGCGAAACGCTCTCTCCCAAGCTTTCGGCGACGATGGCCAAACTGGGCGACATCATGCAAACGGTCGAGCGGTCAGGCAATCACCTGCTGACCCTGATCAACGAGGTGCTCGACTTTGCCAAGATCGACGCGGGCAGCCTGTCCATCGCGATGGAGCCGGTGCAGATCGACGATATCGTCACCCCGACCGCAGATCAGCTGCGCCCGATGGTCGAAGACAAAGGGCTGGAGTTAAAAGTGAAATCGGCCAGCGGCGTGATGCTGGCGGATGGCAAACGCATTCAGCAGGTGTTGATCAACCTGCTGAGCAATGCGACGAAATTCTCCGACGAAGGGACCATTTCGCTGACCTGCCGCATTCGGGGGGAGGTGGTGGAATTCCGCGTGACGGATTCCGGCATCGGCATCCCCGAAGATGAACTGGAGCGCGTTTTCGAACCCTTCCATCAGGTCGATTCCACCGCCACCCGGCGCTTTGGCGGCACCGGGCTGGGCCTTGCCATTTCGCGCGACATCGCCACCGCCCATGGCGGTAGCCTTGTCGCCACCAGCATCATGGGCAAGGGCAGTAGCTTTTTGCTGACCCTGCCCCTGCGCCCTGCCATTGCCCTCGCCGCCGCCGAAGCGCGGGAGGCCGAAGTGGCCTGAGCGCCGCGCCTCGGCTCTTCGATATCGCGGCTCACCGCGCGGGCAGGTGCTCCACCACTTGCTCCTGCTCACCCAGCCCTTGCACACCCAGCCGAACCCGGTCGCCGGGGCTGAGATAGCGTTGCGGTTTCAGCCCCATGCCCACGCCCGGCGGGGTGCCCGTGCAGATCAGGTCGCCCGGCTCCAACTGGATGAATTCGGACATGTAGGAGACAATCGTCGCCACATCGAAGATCATCTTTTCGGTAGAGCCGTCTTGCAGCCGCTCGCCATTGATCTCGGTCCAAAGGGACAGCTTGCCCGGATCGCCCAGCTCATCCCCCGTCACGAGCACTGGCCCTGTCGGGCAAAAGTTGGGAAAGCTCTTGCCCTTGACCCATTGCCCGCCCCGCTCGGCCTGCCACGCGCGCTCGGACACGTCGTTGACGACGCAATAGCCCAGCACATGATCCAACGCCTGATCGCGGCTGACGTTCAAGGTGGTACGCCCGATTACCACGCCCAACTCGACCTCCCAATCAAGTTTGCTCATCTTTTTAGAATAGAGAAGCGGATCGTTCGGCCCACAATAGGTGCGGCTGGCCTTGTTGAACAGGATCGGCTCGCGCGGCACCTCCATGCCCGACTCCGCCGCATGGTCGGAATAGTTCAACCCGACGCCCCAGATGTTGCGCGGCTGGCTGACCGGTGCGGCGATGCGCTGGCCTTGGATCTGGGCCAGCGGCAGCCCTTCCAGATCGACGCCCTCCAACACGTCGCGCAACGTCGGGATCGTCTCGGGTGTGAAGTCCGGCACAAGGGCGCTGACGTCTCGCGGCTGCCCTCCCGCATCCAGCACCACCGGCGTCTTCGCGCCGTCCCGCGCCCCGTATCGCATCAATCGCATGGTCAAATCTCCCCTCTTCGCAACCCTCGTTGGCCGTACCATAGCTGCTGGATTTACGATGGCCACCGCTTTGCAAAGTGGCGCACGCCGTCTCTGCCAATCGGCATCCGTCTGCTTACCGGGGTGAAAAGTCTTGTTCTTGCCCCAATTTAGTCGTTGCGGCATTGGCAGCGGTGCCCGAGGGGGATACCTTGGGTGAACATCTGCCCACGCGCCAAGACAGATGCAAAGACCACGACAGAGGCAAATATGAACGACTTTTACAACGCTCTGGCGGATTTCGACGATCCGCTGCGGCAACTCTATATGCTTGCTGTCGAACCTGACCTCTCTGTCGAAGACAAGATCGCCAAGCTTTTGCAACTGGGCACAGAGGCGCTCGACCTCGAACTTGGCATCGTCTCCCGCGTGGATCACCCGGTCTATGAATGCGTCTATGTCCATGGGCCCGATTGGGCACCCGCCCCCGGCAGCACCTTCGACATCAATGGCACCTATTGCCTGCATACGCTTGGCAACGACGATGTGACCTCTTTTCACCACGCGCGCCAGCAAGAGATTTCGGCCCACCCCTGCTATGAGAACTTTGGGCTGGAAAGCTACATTGGGGCACCGCTGAAAATCAGCGATGCGCTCTTTGGGACGTTGAACTTTTCCGGCACCGCCCCGCGCCCTGCCCCGTTCAGCAAGGCGCAGACCCAATTCGTCCAGTTCCTCGCCCGCTGGCTGAGCAGCGAGCTCTCGCGGCAATCCGAGCGCCGCGCGCTGCGCGAACAGCGCGGGCTGCTCAAGGCGATGGTCGATGCCGTGCCCGAGGCCATCATCATGGCCGATCCCAACCGCCGCGTGGCCTTGGTGAACCCGGCGGTTGAAACACTGTTCGGCTACACCCCCGACGCGCTTCTGGGGCGGCAGACGGCGGTTCTTTACGAGACCCTCGGCAGCTACGAACGAATGGGCGAAGAGCTTTCGAATGCTGGCACGGCCAGCAAGGAAAGCGGCT
Source organism: Sulfitobacter sp. M85 (assembly GCF_029285915.1). Taxonomy (NCBI): domain Bacteria; kingdom Pseudomonadati; phylum Pseudomonadota; class Alphaproteobacteria; order Rhodobacterales; family Roseobacteraceae; genus Sulfitobacter; species Sulfitobacter sp. M85. Next base: position 35,422 of record NZ_JABECQ010000002.1, on the reverse strand, counting down.
TTACCGTCGCCTGCCGCCGCGCCGATGGCTCTACTTTCGAGGGGCAAGTCGCCACCGCCAAGGTCGAGACTGACCGCGGTGAGCATCTGGGCTATCTCGGCGTGGTGCGCGACGTCAGTGAGCAGCGCGAGTTTGAACGCGCCAAGGACCAGCTTATCGCCACCGTCAGCCATGAGATGAAAACCCCGCTGACCGCGCTGACCGGGGCGCTGCGCCTGCTTGAGTTGAACCCGGACGACCTGCCGCCGCAAAAGCGCAAACTGTTGCAGCTTGCGATGCGCAACGCGCGGGCGATCGATCAGATGGTGGGGGATATTCTGGATGTCGAAACCCTGCGCAGACCGGATCAATCGGGGTTTTCCGAGCGCGCCTTGGCACCGCTCTTGGCCCAAGCCTCGGAGACCTTGGTCTCCTACGCGAAAGAGCGCGGCGTTGGCTTGGAAATGACCCCCTCCGAGGCCCCCACACCGCTGTTGCGGCTGCACGAAGGGCGGCTCACGCGGCTGTTGTCAAACCTGCTGTCCAACGCGATCAAAGCCTCGGACGAAGGCGGCACGGTTCAGCTTGGCCTTTCGGAAGATGGCACCGGGTTCTGGGTCAAAGACCACGGAAGCGGCCTGCCTTTGGAACTGCAACCGGTTCTTTTCGAACGGTTTTCCCGCGGCTCCAGCTACCGGGTCAAAGAGGGGCATGGGCTGGGGATGAGCATCGTCAAAGCCATTGTCGACCAGCACCTTGGGGAAATTCGCTTTGAAACCGCCGAGGGCGAAGGCACGACCTTTTTCGTAGACTTCCCGCCGCTCGAAGGGCGGCCGGATGCGATGGCCGCCTCCTGACGGCGCATCGCGGCCCCGGCGAGCTTCAGGTCAGAAAAGCCCGAAGCGCGTGCAGCGTGCGGTCAATCCCGGCGGCGGTGGTCAGCACCCCCGGCGACATGCGCAGGGTCTGGCTGCGGTTGTCGACGTAAATCTCCAGCGCCGCCAATTGCGCCACCACATCCGCCGCGTCGATGTGATCGGGCAGAACCACCATGAGACTGCCGCCCCGCTGGTCCGGGTCCGCCGGGCTGGCGAGGGTCAGGCCCATCCCCTCAAGCCCCGCCTGTAGCTGCGCGGTCAGCTTGCGGTTATGCGCCGCCAAGACTTCGGTGTTCTGCCCCATGCGCCATTTCATCGCCGGCAGGCTGGCCACCGCAGGAACGGTTGAGGGCGTGCCACTGTCGAGCCGCCGAATGTCAGGCGCGAATTCGAAAGCGTCGAGATCCCATGAGAACGGATTGCCTTGCGAGAACCAGCCGCGCATCTCGGGCTGGCACTGCGGGATCAGTTCGGCATCCATATAGACGATCCCCGCCCCCGGCGTGCCGCACATCCATTTGAGGCTGGTCGACAGGGCGAAATCGACGCGCGGCGCGGTCACGTCATAGGGCAGCAGCCCCACGGCCTGCGTCATATCCACCCCGATGAGCGATCCCATCTTGCGGCCATGCGCCACCAATTGCGGGATGTCCAACCGGTGCGACGTCGTCGAGCTGACCCAAGTCAGCAGGGCCAGCGCCACCTCCTCGTCCCAATGGGCGATGATGTCTTCGGCCTCGACCCAGTGCCCCCCTTGCCGGATCGGCACAGTGTTCAACGTGAAACCAAAACGCTTCGACAGGCCGGTAAGCAGGAAGTGCAGAGAGGGGAAACCATCCTCGGCCACCAAGACCTTCTTGCCGCGCAGGGTGCCTTCGGGCAGCGCACCGATGACGGCCATCAGCCCGGTGGTGACGCTCTCTGTCGTGGTGACGGTGCCCTTCGGCGCGCCGATCAACTCGGCCCAGAGGTCAATGAACTGCTGGCGTTTGGGCAAGACATCGGCCCATTGGTCGCCGTTGGGCGCGGCCCATGCATCGGTGAAATCGGTGAGCCCGGCCAGCATATCCGCATGTTTGCCGGGGTATTGCCCGATGGAGTGATAGAGGAGATAGGCGTCGCCCGTTCCTGTTTCTGTGGACATTGTAATCTCCGTAGGGTGTTGGCCGCGCAGGCGCGCGGGACGGTAATTTTGTGGGGGACGGGGCCGCTTCGGCTCAGCGGTAGCCGCGCTTGTAATGCTGCTCTAGCCAGCCGGTGAAACGGACCATCGGCCAAAGGATCGCGATGTAGATCAGCGCGGCCAGCAGCAGCGGCGTCGGATTGGCGAAAAGCGCCTGCGCGTCGGTGGCCTGTTTCAGCAAATCATCCATCGCCACGACCGAAGCGAGCGAAGTGTCTTTCATGATCGCCACCGCATAGGAGGCAAGCGGCGGGATCATCATCCGAAACGCCTGCGGCAGGATCACCTTGCGCATGGTGGTAAAGAAGGACAGGCCAAGCGCATCGCAGGCTTCGAACTGCCCGCGCGGTACGGCTTCGATCCCGGCACGCACGACCTCTGCCGTATAGGCCGCCAGCACCAGCGCCAGCGCAATGGTCGCCCCCACGAATGAGGAAAAGACGATGCCCGCGAAGGGCAGCGCGTAGTAGACGAGGATCAGCACCACCAGCACCGGAATGGCGCGGAAGATATCCGTATACAGAACCGCCAGCAGCCGGAACGGCTTGGCCGCATAGAGCCGCACCAGACAGACCAGCACGCCAAGGATGCCGCCAAAGAAAATCGCCGAAGCGCCCAGCAGGATGGTGTTGAGCAGCCCGCGCATCAAGATCGGGAAAGCGCGGCGCATCACGTCGAGATTGAAGAAGATGTCGATGATTTCCATTGCGCATTCCGTCAGTTTGATCGCAGGGGGCAAGCCTTAGGCCGCAGGCGGAGCAGCGCCCCGCCCGCGGCCCAAAGGTATCAGTCCGCCGAGGTGGGCACCGGCAGCGGGGTCACCGCAAGGCTGCCCTCGGCAGGGGCCACGCCGAGCCATTTCTCATAGAGCGCCGCCATGGTTCCGTCCTCTTTCATCGAAGAGATCGCACCGTTGACCGCCTCCAGATGCTCAGAGCCCTTGGGCATCATGATCGCGAATTTATCGCCCGTCGGAATCTCGACCGAGACCTGCAAGCCCTGCATCGTCGGCTGGGCAAAGGCGTAGCGCAGGCTGACGATATCATTCACCGCGGCATCGATCCGGCCACTGCGCAGATCGGTCAGCATATTGGCGGTGGTGTCATAGCTGGAATAGGATTTAAAGCCGAGCTCATCCTCCCGTTCTTTCAACCAGTTCTCCGGGAAAGAGGTGGCGATGGAACCGATGCGCTTGCCCTCCAGCCCGTCGAGATCGGCAATCCCGGCGTCGGTCTTGGTGCCGACCCCCAATGCGCCCGAGAAATAGGGCTGCGTGAAAGACTGCGCCTCAAGCCGTTCATCGGTGATGGTGAGCGATGAGATCACCGCATCCACCCGGCCCGAGGCGGTGGCCACGAAAAGCGCGCGGAAGTCGTAGCCGCTGATTTCGGTCGTCTTGCCAAGCCGGGCGGCGACCTCATTGATGATGTCGACCTCGAACCCCTCGAAGGCGCCCGCTTCGTTCTTGAACTCCCACGGCGGGTTCGCCGGGTAAGAGCCGATTTTCAGCACGTCCTGCGCCATGGCAGAGACGCCCGACAGTGTCGTCAGCGCCGCGACGGTGAGGCCAACGATCAGATTATTTTTCAGATTCATGTTTTGCTCCCTGTGAACACCCCCGCGCAGCGCGGCAAGCTTTCCCCTATTGGCTGCCATTTTTCGTATACGAATTCAATTGAATTTTACGAGTATGCAAACTTATACCTAGCCATAAGCGTATTTCCTGCGCATGCTCGGCCTGCAATCGCATACTTTTCAGAGAGGTCGGAATGCCCCGCTCAGCCAAGCGCCACATGAAAGATCAGATTTACGACATCTTCCTCGGGCGCATTCAGCGGGGCGAGATCAGCCATGGCGACCGCTTTGTCGACACCGCCGTCGCCGAAGAGTTCAACGTCTCGCGAATGCCGGTACGCGATGCGCTGATGCGCCTGTCGCATGAGGGCTACCTCGACAGCACGACACGGGGCTTCACCCTGCCCAACCTGTCGATGCGCCAGATTTGCGAGATTTTCGAGTTGCGCCGCCTGCTGGAACCGCGCGCCGCGGCGCTGGCCACCAATCAGCTGACCGATGAGGACATCGCCACCCTGACCCGCGCGGTGGAACAATCCGAGCGCACGTTGGAAACCGGCGATATCGAAAGCCTCTATGCCGCCTCCGAAGACATCCGCCGCACTTGGATCATGGCGGTGCCCAACATCGAGTTGCGCGACACGATCCTGCGCTACATGGCCCAAATTCAGGCCGTTCGCATGGCCACGCTGCGCGACGCCGTCGCGCATGAAACCCTCGTGGAGTTGCACCGCGACATGCTGCGCGCCTTTACCGCCCGCGATGCGGCCAAGGTGGAGCTTTTGCTGCTGCGCTACGTTCTGGCTGGAGAGGATAGCTTCCTGCGGCTGAAAGCCCGCGCGCAGGATTAACCCGCCTCGCCCTTGGCCACCGTACAGAGCCAATCGCGCACGATGATCGCCGCGCTCGACACCCCCTGCCGGGGCGAAAGCAGGTAGAAATCCAGCCCGCCTTCCATCACATGCGGCACCGGGCGCAGCAGCCGCCCCGCCTCAAGATCGCGCTGCACCAGAAAGCGGCTTGCCAGCGCCACCCCCTGCCCCGCCAATGCAGCATCAAGGCTCAGCGTCGTTTGATTGAACCGCAGCGTGCGGGCCGGTTTGACGCTGCTGCCAACGGCCTCTTCGGCAAAGCGCGGCCAGAGGTCATGGGTATCGTGAAGCAGGGTCATGCGCGCCAGTGTGGCGGCATCGACCGCCCCCTCCCCCGCAAGCAGCGCCGGAGAACACACCGCCACCACCTCCTGCGTGAAAAGCAAGTTCGCCCTCAGGCTCGCCCCAAAGGGCGGACGCGCCTGTCGCACGGCAAGGTCGATCCCATCGGCATGAAAACTCGCCACCCGCTCTGTCGCCGTGATGCGCAAATCAATGCCGGGGTGCGCTTGGGTGAAGTCCGAAAGCCGGGGGATCAGCCATTTGGATGCGAAGGTCGGCGTCACGCTGATCGTCACCCGCGCCGGGGCGTGGCGCAGGGCATCCGTCGCCTCCGCCAATTGCTCGAAAGCACGCGACACCGACAGATGATAGGCGCGCCCCTCGTCAGTAAAGGCCAGCCCCCGCGGCTCGCGCAGGAACAGACGCAGCCCCAGATGATCCTCCAGCCCGCGCACTTGCTGGGCGACCGCGCCTTGAGTCACGCCCAACTCATCCGCCGCGGCCCGGAAATTCAGGTGACGCCCCGCGGCAGCAAAGGCACGAAGCCCGTTCAAGGGCGGCAGAGGCATCTCATTCGACATGATAGAATTCCTACAGTCACACAACAAAGCATCTGGCTGGCTGCACGGGATCACAGCGCCTAAATGACGCAGCATATCCGCGCAGCGCAATCGCTGCCTAGTATATGGAGCATATCCGATGACAGCAGAAAAAGTAGCCCTTATCACCGCAGGCGGCAGCGGCATGGGCGCGGGCGCGGCCCGCAAACTGGCGGCAGACGGCTTTAAGGTCGGCGTCTTGTCTTCTTCCGGCAAGGGAGAGGCGCTCGGCACCGAACTGGGTGGCTTTGGGATCACCGGCTCGAACCAATCGCCAGACGCACTGGCGCAGCTGGTAGATGGCGCGATGGACCGTTGGGGCCGCGTCGATGTGCTGGTGAACTCCGCCGGGCATGGGCCGAAGGGCGACATTCTGGAAATGAGCGACGCAGATTGGCACGATGGGATGGACGTCTATCTGATGAACGTGATCCGGCCCACCCGTTTGGTAACGCCGATCATGGCGGCGCAGGGCGGCGGTGCGATCATCAATATCTCAACCTTCGCCACCTTCGAGCCGGACCCGCTCTTTCCCACCTCGGGCGTCTTCCGCGCCGGGCTGGCGGGTTTCACCAAACTCTACGCCGATCAATATGCGGGCCAGAGCATCCGCATGAACAACGTCTTGCCCGGCTTTATCGACAGCCTGCCCGAGACTGAGGACCGGCGCGTGCGCATTCCCATGGGGCGCTACGGCACCGAGGCCGAGGTGTCATCGCTGATCGGCTGGCTCGCTTCCGAGGGCGGGGCCTATGTCACCGGGCAGAACTGGTGCATCGACGGCGGGCTGACCCGTGGCGTCTGAAGTGCTGGCGCCCGCCACGCCGCAGCGGCTGGCCTTTTGGGTCAAATGGATCGCCTCGGTGATCCAAATACTCGGCTATGCCGCCACAGGTTTCGGCTGGACGCCGTGGAACCTCTACCTCTTCGTGGTGGGGGTTCTGGGCTGGCTGATCGTCGGGCTGCTTTCGAATGACCGGGCGATCACGCTGGTTCACCTTGTTGCTATGGGGGCGATGCTTGCGGGGATGGCCAGCCAGTAGTGGCGGTGTGTCGAGGGGCGTCGCCTGCGTGATGGCCCCCCGTATCCCCGCATAACATCCGGCGGGGGAACCGTGTCCCCTCCCCCCGCCTGCCTTGCACGACGCTGAACCTGCCCCATATCTCTTTGCAAAGGACAACCGCGAGAGACCAAGATGGGCTATGTAAAGACAGCGATGCTGATGGCGGCGATGACCGCGCTTTTCATGGGGGTCGGCTATCTGATCGGCGGATCGGGCGGTGCGCTGATCGCGCTGGTGGTGGCGGCGGGGATGAACGCCTTCACCTGGTGGAACTCCGACCGCATGGTGCTCAAGATGCACAATGCGCAGCCCGTCTCGCCGGGGGACCGCGCGGGGCTCTACGCCATGACGGCAGAGCTTGCGCGGAATGCGGGCCTCCCCGAGCCCAAAGTCTATCTGATCGACACGCCCCAGCCCAACGCCTTCGCCACCGGGCGCAATCCGGCCAACGCTGCCGTGGCGGTGACGAAAGGGCTGATGCAAAGCCTCAGCCGCGAGGAACTGGCGGGCGTCATAGCGCATGAGTTGGCGCATATCCGCAACCACGACACGGCGATCATGACCGTGACCGCGACTTTCGCCGGTGCGATTTCGATGCTGGCGAATTTCGCGCTATTCTTCGGCGGCGCGCGTGAGCGGATGGGGATGATCGGGACGTTGATGATGATGTTCCTCGCCCCCATGGCCGCCGCGCTGGTGCAGATGGCGATCAGCCGGACGCGGGAATATGCCGCCGATAAGGCCGGGGCCGAGATCTGCGGCCATCCGCTCTGGCTCGCCTCGGCGCTTGAGAAGATCGCCTTGGGGGCCGCGCGGATCGACAATCACGCGGCAGAGCGCAACCCGGCCACGGCGCATATGTTCATCATCAACCCGCTACACGCGCATAAACATGACAGTCTTTTCGCCACGCACCCGGCGACGGAGAACCGCATCGCGGCCCTGCGTGCGATGACACCTGACGCCGCGCCAGTGCGAACACACAGCGCCCGCCCAACCAGCAGCAGCCGCATCCCGAAAACCGGCAGACGCCGCGACGCGGGGCCATGGCACTAGGCCGCGCTTAGCCCCGCCGCCAGTAGGCGGTACAAATCTGGCGGGTTTTATCCATGCCGAGATGGGTTTTGAAATGTCCGCGCAATTGCTGCGCGTTCTGGAACTCTCCGGCGAAAAAGGCATAGCCCAAACCGTCATCCGTCAGCGCCTGCGCATGGCCAAGCACTTCGGCCTCGAAGGTGGCGGGCGGCAGGGCATGGACGCGCAGCTTGGTCTTGGGCAGGTAGTCGCGATACGACACGCCTTGCGGCAGGGCCGCCACCACATCGCCCACCGCATCCTCCGGCAGCCGCGCCAAAAGCTGCGCTACGGCGGGCAGCCCCGTGCCATCGGCGGCAAGGAAATAGGAAGAGGCTTTCGGCAAGGCGCTGATGCCCACCGGCCCCATTGCGCCGATCCGTTGCCCAGCTTGGGCGTTCTGGGCCCATTGCGAGATCAGGCCGGAGCCGTGGCGAACCACGTCGATATCGACCTCTTCGCGCTCGGGGCGGATGTTCTTGAGCGTGACATAGCGGGCATGCAACTCATCCGCACCCTTGGGCCAAACCGGCGCCCCATTGGCGCCCATCACCGGCCAGACCGGCGTGCGGCTGGCATCGCGCGGCAGGATCAGACGCAGGTGGATGCCCTGCGGGGCAAGTTCGGCAATGTCGGGGTAATGCAGGGTAACACGCTGCATCCCTTCGAAGAGGATTTCGCTGTTCAGCACCTCCAACAAACGGAAGTTCTGCGGCGTTTCTCCGGCCTCTTGCGCCACACCCTGCCAGCGGATGCGATCGGCCAGCGCGGGGTCAAACTCCGCCACATGATGGACCATGCCCTCTTTCGAGAATTGCATGGCGTTTTCGCCGGGGGCTTGCAGGCTGACCTCCAGCCCACGCGGGCAAAGATCGAACTCTACCCGGTAGCCGTCTTGCTCAAACACATGACCCGTCGGCCCCTTGGCGCGAAACGCCATGCCGTGGTCATCGACAAGATGCGACAGGATTTGCGAGAGCATCTCCTGCGGGGCATCCATGGGGATGGTGGTCTTGGCTTTGGCGATGGTCATCTGCGGCTCCTCCCGAGGCAAAGAAAAGCGCGGCACACGAGGGGAGTGCCGCGCTCTAGGCTCACCAGCTATGGGCCAGCTTCACGGTGACTTCACGGCCGGGGCTGTAGAAGTCAGCGTAAGAGCCGCCGAAGGAGGTGTGCTTTTCGTCGAACAGGTTAGTGACATTGGCCGACAGGGTGGTCTGCTCGGACAGATCATAGCTGACCGCGGCGTCGACCACGACAAAACTGCCTGTCTCACCCGTGGCGTTGCTGTCGCTGTAGTAGTAGCCGCTGTTGAACCGTGCGCCCAAACCGACTGTCAGATCACCACGGCCAAGGTTTTCCCAAGTCCGGCTGGCCCAGATCGAAGCGACGCTTTCAGGCACCAGTCCGGGGCGGTTGCCGACATTGCCCGCCGTGCCGTTCTCTTTGATCTCGGCATCCAGATAGCTGTAGGCGGCGGTGAGAGTATAGGCGCCCATCTCGGCCTTGGCTTCCAGATCGATACCACGCACGCCGATCTCACCAATGGTTTCCGGCAGGTTGGTCGCAGGGTTGGTGCGGGTGATGTTGCTTTTCGACAGGTCATAGACCGAGGCCGTCAACAGCGCGTTTGTGCCCATGGGCTGCCATTTGGTGCCCAGCTCGAACTGCTCGCCCTCTTCCGGCTCGACGCCAAAGCCTGCGGGCACGACCGACTGTGCGTAGTTCCCAAAGACCGAGAGGTTGGGTTTGATCTTATAGGTCAGACCCAGGCGGCCCGTCGTCTCGCTGATGTCGTTGGTTTGAACCGTGCCGGCAAGGTTGTTGGTCTCAGTCACGTCGATCCAGTCGTGCCGCAGCCCGAAGGAGGCGATGAAACGCTCGTTCCAGTTCAGCTCTTGCTGAGCGTAGATCGCCTTGCCCTCCGTCTCGGTGTCAAGATCGGCAAACATCGGCACACTGGTCGGACGGCCCGTATAGGTCGGGTTGTCGCGGTCAACCGACGGTGCCGGGCCATAGAAGCGTTGGTCAGACTCGTCGGACCAAGAGAATTCGACCCCCGCCGTGGTGGTGCTGGCGGCCCCGCCGAGGAACCCCTCATAGGTCAGATGCAGATCGGAGATCATGCTCTCGCTCGTGCCATCGCTGGCAAAAAAGGCGCGGTCCACCGTGCTGTCATTCGGGGTTCCATCGCTGACATAGGCATAGCCGAAGTCATCGGCGCTGTCGCTGTAGCGCAGGGTGCCGCCAAAGCTCAGCCCGTTGCCAAAATCATGCGCGCCCAGAACCGATACGGTCGTCCGCTCGGTGCCGCGGTAGTTGTAGTCAGGCTCGCCGTAGAACACATCGCTGCGGTCAAAATCGCCGCCCGCCGGGAAACCGCCGCTGCCGGGTACGGAATCGCGGTTGAGGTGATCGACGATCACGGTCAGCTCAGACGCATCGGAGGAGCGCCATGTCAGGCCGCCCATCGCGAAGATCTCATCGTTCTCGGAATAGGGATACTCAAGCTCGCCATTGCGCAGCAGGCCGGTGAAACGGTAGCTGAGCGTGCCTTCCTCATCCAGCTTGTCGCCGAAATCCACACCGGTTTCCAAGCTGCCATAGGAGTCGACCGAGGTGTAGACACTGCCAAAACGTTCGTCGCGGGGGCGTTTACTGACATAGTTGACCGAGCCACCGGGATCGGAAAGGCCAAAGGTCGAAGACGACGCGCCCCGGATCACTTCGACCCGCTCATAGGCGAAGGGTTCTTCGCGGACCGATCCGAAGTTCGCGCCCAATGTCAGCCCATCGCGGTAGGTATAGGCTTCGAACCCGCGCAGGATGAAATAGTCGAACCGATCATCTGCGCCATAGCTGTCGGTGCTGGCACCGGCTGTGTAGTTCAACACCTGCTCCACGCTATCCGCGCCGCGGGCTTCGATCTCGCGGCTGGTGATGACCGAGACGCTGGCCGGGATGTCGATGATCTCACCCGACAGTTTGCCGCCGCTGCTGATCTCGCTGGCGACAACCGTTTCGGCATCCGCCGCGCCGGACGTCTCGGAACTGGCTTCGAGGATCACGTCATCCAGCTGGTAAGTTTCTTGCGCGTAAAGCGTGCCCGGCACCAGCGCCGTGCAGCACAGCAGCGCCGTCTTGAGAGAGCCGCGCCCCATTTGCAGGGGGATGAGTTTGGAAGAGGACATGGCGGTCTCCGTAATAACCTAGTGAATCTGTCGGGATTCCCTTACCCCTATGATACGGAGGAGACCAGAGTCAATCTGACTGAATTAGTCAGTTATTTTCAGGCCGCGGCATTCTTGCGTGGCGGCCCGATCTTGTGACGCCCAATTGGCACCATGCAGGGGGTCTGCGAGACCGGATCGTTGACGATACGGCACGACAGGCCAAAGACGGTTTTCACCAATTCCTCGGTCAGGACCTCGGCGGGCGGCCCCTCGGCGCGGATGCCGCCATCGCCCACGGCGATCAGGTGATCGGCATAGCGCGCGGCGAGGTTCAGATCATGCAGCACCATGACGATCGTCGTCCCCTGCGCCATGTTGAGATCGACCAGCAGGTCCAGCACCTCGACCTGATGCGCCACGTCCAGAAAGGTCGTTGGCTCGTCCAGCAGCAACAGGTCGGTCTCTTGTGCTAAGGCCATGGCGATCCAGACACGCTGGCGTTGACCGCCCGACAGCGTGTCGAGATCACGCTCGGCCAGTTCCTCGGTCCCTGTCGCGGCCAGCGCGCGGGCCACGGCGCGGTCATCCTCTGCCGACCAGCGCGAGAACAGCCCCTGATGCGGATGCCGCCCACGCCCGACAAGATCGGCCACGGCAATCCCCTCAGGCGCGATGGGCGATTGCGGCAGCAGCCCCATGACCTGCGCCAGCTTGCGCGACTTCATTTGGTGCACCGCTTCGCCATCCAGCAGAACCGCGCCGGACTTGGGCTGCAAAATCCGCGCCAGCGTCCGCAAAAGCGTTGACTTCCCCGAGGCGTTCCCGCCCACGATGGCCGTGATCTTCCCCGCCGGGACGGTGAGCGTTACCCCCTCCAAAATCACGCGCTTTTCATAGCCCGCGCCCAGATCGCGCGTTTCAAGACGGTGGTCGTGGGTCATAGCGTGCCCCCATTTCTATTGGCGCGAACGATGAGATACAAAAGGAAGGGCGCGCCGACCGCGCCGGTGACGACCCCCACGGGCAAGCGGGCGGGCAGCAGGAACTGCCCCACGAAATCGCCCGCGATGACCAGCAAAGCACCCACAAGCCCTGCCCCCAACAGCAACCCGGTCGTGCCCGGCAAAAGCCGCGCCGCAATGGGCCCCGCAAGGAAGGCAACAAAGGCAATCGGCCCGGTCGCTGCCGTGGCGATGGCCACAAGGCCGACGGCGGCCAGTGTCACGCGCAGCCGCGTGGCGTCAGCACGCACGCCAAGCGCTTCGGCGGTGTCATCGCCAAGGCGCAGCACCTCCAGATCGCGGGCGGTAACGGCCAAGAGCCCGCCGAAGACCAACAGCGCCCCCGCCACGGGCAGCGCTTGGACAAGCTGCATGCCGTTGAGGCTGCCAGTCAGCCAGCGCATCGCCTCGGCCCGGTCCCATGCGGGCGCTTCAAGCAAGACATAGGCCGTCACACTGTCGAGCATGGCAGAGACGCCGATGCCGATCAGGATCAGCCGCGCCCCGGCGGCACCGCGGCGCGAGGACAGCGCCCAGATCATCGCCGCGACCCCAAGCCCCGCCACGACCGCCACAAGCGACACCAGCCAACCGTCGAGGGCCAGAATAACGATGGCAAAGACCGCCGCCGCACCTGCGCTGGCGCTGATGCCGATGATATCGGGGCTGGCCAGCGGGTTGCGCAGCATGATCTGAAACGCCACCCCGCCCAAGCCAAAGCTGGCCCCGGCCAAGAGCCCCATGACCGCGCGCGGCAGGCGTAAATCCGTCACCACGAATGAGGCATTGGCCCCCGGCGCCCCCGTCAGCGCGGCCCAGACATCGCCCGGTGGCAGGCAACCGCGCCCACAGCTGAGCGTCAGGAGCATAAGCGCGGAAACGAACGCGGCCAGTGCGACCAGCACCTGAACACGCCGCGTCGCGGCAGGGCGGAAACGGCGGGGTGCGGTAATGGTCACATCGCTCATAGCCCACGCATCCTGTGATTGCGCACCGTCCAGATAAAGAAGGGCGCGCCGACAAAGGCCGTGACGATGCCCACGTCCAACTCATTCGGGCGGGCGATGACGCGGCCCAGCACGTCCGACAGCCCCAGCATGGAGGCCCCCGCCAAGGCCGAGAGCGGCAGCACCAGCCGGTAATCGACACCCGCGATCATCCGGCACAGATGCGGCACGACCAGCCCGACAAAGCCGATTGGCCCGCAAAGCGCCGTCGCCGTGCCGCAAAGGATCACCGCCCCCGCCGCCGCCATGACCCGGCCCAAGGCGACGCTTTGGCCAAGGCCGGTGGCCAGTTCTTCGCCCAGGGCCAATGCGTTGAGAACCCGGGCCGAGGCGAGGCTCAGCGCCAGCCCCACCAGCGCGAAGGGCATGGCGGGCAAAAGCGTCTCAAAGCTCGCGCCGCCGATGCCGCCCACCTGCCAAGATTGCACAGAGCCCGCGATATCATTGCGCGGCAAGACCACCGCGATGATGAAGGCCGACACCGCCACAGAAGTTGCTGTGCCAGCAAGGGTAAGCTTCAGCGGTGTCGCCCCGCCCTGCCCAGCGGAGCCGATCAGATAGACGAAAATCGCGGTCAACCCCGCCCCGGCGATGCCGAGCCACAGAAAACTCTGCGCGCCGCTGATGTCGAACCAAGCGATGCCCACCACGACGAAAAGCGCCGCGCCCGCATTGACGCCCAGAATACCCGGATCGGCCAGCGGATTGCGGCTGATGCCCTGCATCACCGCCCCCGCAAGGCCAAGCGCCGCGCCCGCCAAAACGGCCAGCGCCGTGCGCGGCATCCGCACCGCGACCGCCGCAGCGCCGATGGACTCGATCCGGCCAGTCATGCCCGCCCAGATCTCGGCCCAAGGCACCGAACGCGCGCCCACGGTCAGCGACAGGCCGGTCATCAGCAGCAGCAGGCCCAGCAAAAGCGCGAGACCGGCCAGCCGTTGGGGGCGCTGCACCTGCATTATTCGCCGCGTGTGGCGGCCGCGCTCAGCCGTGCAAGATAATCGTCGAGCACATAGTCGATCGACAGCGGCGTCGGGTTCGCGGCAGTGCCCATCGGATCATTCGCCAAAAGCACGACCGAGCCGCGGGCGACCGCCGGGAAACGCGCGATCAGCGGGTTCTTGGCCAGCTCATCCAAGCGCGCCTGATCGCCATAGGTCACCACAACGTCTACATCGTCAAACAGGTCGATCCGTTCTGCACTGACACGGCCCGAGTATTTCCCGGCCTCGCTCGCCTCGCGCACCGCCTGCGGCGTCGCCATGCCGAGGTCGGTCAGGAATTGCACCCGCTGGTCGGCGGCGGCGTAGAAACCGATGATGCTGAGGTCACGCGGATCAAGGTGGGTCACGAACATACCGGTCTTGCCCGCCAGTTCGGGATGCGCCGCGCGGGCGGTCGCGATCCGCTCTTCGATCTCGGCGACCATCGCCTCGCCCTCCTCGGCCATGCCAAGGCCCGCCGCATTCTGGCGGATCATCTCGCGCCATGTCGTTGTCCATGCCGCTTCGGGATAGGCGACGACCGGGGCGATGCGGCTGAGCGTTTCATAGTCCGACTGCGACAGGCCGGAATAGGCGGCGAGGATCACATCGGGCTGGGTGCTGGCCACGGCCTCGAAATCGATGCCATCGCCCTCGTCAAAGAGCGTGGGCACCTCGGCGTTCAATTCGTCCAACCGTTCGATCACCCAAGGCAGCAGCCCATCGCCATCGTCGTCCCCCCATGAGGCGCGGGCGAAGCCGACCGGCACGATGCCAAGCGCCAAGGGCACTTCGTGATTGGCCCAACCGACCGAGGCAACCCGCTCGGGGCGCTCTTCGATGGTGGTTTCGCCAAAGGCGTGTTCAACGGTGACGGGAAAGTCCTGCGCCATGGCGGCGGTCGCGCCGAAGGCCAAGCAAATGAATGACAACGTTCTGAGCACCGCGGCCCCCTTAATCCGATTCTTTTAGTAAACTATTGCCTGTTATGCCGCTGCGGGCGGGGATGCAACAGGTCAGTTCATCGGATCATGGGTTGGGACTGCGCCGGGGCCGCCTGCGAAGCGGCCCCGGGTGTGGTTATTGGATGCTGACCTCGAAGGAGACGAAGCCCTGCGCGCCGGGTTGCAGCGCCCCCGTACAGGACCAGCGCAGCGCCCCGTCGTAGCCCGGCGCATTTGCCAATGGCGCGTCCAAGGTGCAGGTCACCCCATCGGCCAGGGTGACCGGGCTGGGCACCGCTGCGGCCAAAGCCGTGTAGGGCGGTGTCTTGTCGTAGACGACGATGTCGCGCGCGGGCACGGTGCCCACGGTTTCGACATAGATGCGGTATTCCAACACATCCCCGGCAGCGGCGCCGTTGCTGACCCCTTCGGGCGTGCCGCGCGTCACGTTGCGGACGGTTTTGGTCAGTTTCAACGTGCCCTGCGCCGCCTCAACCACCAGCCGATCGGTGTTGACGTTTCGCTGGGCGAGGCCGCTGGAGCCATAGCTGGTGTCGGCGACCAGATCGAAGCGATAGGTCGATCCCTGCGTTGCCGCGCCCGAGACGGTGACCCGTGCAAGGACACAGATCAGATCGCCCGCCTCGGTGGGCAGCGCACCGGAGATCGCTTGGTCCGGCGTACCGTCGCAATCCGTATCCTCGTAAAGGGCGGTCGAGAAGGCCCCTTCGGGAGTCGAGGCTTCGGCGGTGACGCTGAAGGTCACGCTTCCGGGGGCCGAGGCGATATACTCATGCCGCAGCGCCAAGACCTGCCCGGCCCGGATCGTCTTGTCCTGCGATTGGTTCAGCCGCGCCGCTTCGATAAGGCCGAAGCCGAGCCCGGCGTAGGCGGTGCCCGCCGCGGGGGTGAAGGTGAAGCGCCCGTCATGGGGATCGCCGTTCACCACGCCGGGCAAGGCCGCGCCGCCCTCGGACACGTTGAGCAGACCCGCGCCGGGCTGGGCCACCACGGTGACCGCGCCGCTATACCCCTCAGGCAAGGCCGCGCGCCATGTGCCGTCCGCCGCCAGATCGGGCGTGACTAGCAAAGCGCCGCCCGCATCCAAAATCTCGACCACGGCGCGGTCCGTGCCCGCCTCGCCAGTCTGCTGGGCCCCGTCATAGGCGTCGCTCCCCGCGCCGATGTCAAAGAACACCACGCCAGAAAGCACCGGACCGTTGGAACGCCGGGTCACGCGGGCGAGCGCCTCGTCATCATCGACCAGCCCATCGCCGAGGTCATCCACCAGCGCGCCGGTGCCGGGGTCGCTGTCGGGGTCAGAAAGCGACGCGCCGATGATCTCTGCCTGATTTTCCGTGGCGCCTTCGCTCTGCATCGTGACGCGGATGGTCAGGCTGTGGCTGCTGCCCGAGGGCACGTCGCCAAGCAGCCACAGACCGGTCGAAGCGTCATAGCTATCGCCCTGCGCCGCCGCGTCGTCCGAGACATAGGCGAAGCCATCGGGGATGAGATCGAGCACCCGCACATCCGAGGGGCTGCCGGGGCCGGTGTTGGTCACCGTCAGCACGAGGTCGAGCGCCTCTTCCACCGTGGCCTCTGTCGCGGGGCTGGCGTCCGCCGCGCGTAGGATGGTTTGGGTCAGGGCCAAATCGGCCTCAGTCGGCAGGGTTTCAAAACCGAAATCAGAACTTACCGGGCTGCCGCTGCCCGCATCAACAGCAAGGCTCGCGATCGGGTTTCCCGTGGTCAGGGTGAGGCCCGCCGGTATCTCAGGGTCGGCCTCATCCACTTCGACCAGATAGGCATGTGCCGGGTCGAGGTTGCTGAAGGAATAGGCCCCCGCCGCATCGGTTTCGGTCACCGCCACCTGCGTATCATCGGCCCGGTCGCCGGGCGTGCCTGCATCGTCGAAAAGCGTCACGGTGATGCCCGCGGGCAGCGTGGCTTCGGCCCCGTCGCGGCTGCCGGAACTGTCGGCGTCCTCATAAAGCGTTCCGCCGATCCGGCCCTGCGGCAACAGATTGACGAGGGTCACGAGGTAATCCTCAACTTCCCCATCGAAGTTCAGACCGCTGAAGGGGTCTTGGGTCAGCGCGCTAGAGGTCGACCAGCGGATGCGGGCATAGGTGGTGCCATTGCCCACATCGACCGGCACGGGAATGTTCAGGCTGATCTGGTTGTTGAACGCGCCATCCGTATCGCCCAAGCCGCCGTCGCGAAAGTTGATGGCCACCTGTTCGGTCGGGTCGAAGACATTGTTCTGGTTGAAGTCGATCCAGAGCTGAAGATTGGTAATGCCTTCGGTCACCGGCAGACCAAGGGCCAGTTGCACGCTGAGGGTCTCATGGGTCTGAATGGTCAGCGGCACGATGGTGCCCGCCTCAAGCACCGGGAACTCGGCAATGGAATCCTCGTCGTCGATCCCGTCGAGGTCGTCACCATCGGCATTGGCGCTGAACATGCTCTCGGTCTCGGAATCGGGGAGGCCACCGCCAAGGTAGATGTCCGGCACGATGATATGGCGCGGCTCACCATAGCTGGCAGGCGCGTCGCCCCGGTCCACCAGATCGGCGGCGGCGATGATGAGGGAGTAATCCTCGATCTCGCCATCGACGGCAAAGCTCGCCACCGGCAGCCCGGCTTCGGAGGAGTAGCGGAACCGTGCAAAGGTGGTGGAGGTGGTGGCATCGCTGGGCACGGTCACGTCGATCTGGATCACGCCGTCGCCTGCCACATCGTCAAAGCCTGTGCCGTCGTCACGCAGGTCGCGGGCGATGTTTTCGCCGAAAGACCCTTCGAAGACCCCGTCGCCATTAAAGTCGATCCACGCCTGAAGGTAGCCCGCCCCTTTGACCGGAATGTTGAGCGTGCTGATCATCCCTTGGGTCATCACCGGAAAGACCACCGCGTCTTCGTCATTGCTGTCCAACAGGTCGTCCGCCGTGGCCGAAGCATCGGACTGCGCCACCAGTTCGATATCGGGCGGCACGTCGCCAAGATAGACCTGCGGCGTATCGCTGACCCCATGCGAGGCGGTCAGGTAAGAGATCGGCGCATCGCCAAAGTCGACCCCGAGCCCGTCGAAAACAGCGACCGTGACCTGCGCCCGGTCGCATTGCGTGGGGTCAATGCTGTCGCAAAGCTCATAGTCGATCAGATAGGTGCCCGAGGGCACCCCCGGCGGGACGATCACCCGGCCCGCATCGGCGCCTTGGGTTTCCAGCACGGGCACCGGATCACCGCTGTTCTGGGGTATGGCTTCGGTCAGCACCGCAAGCGTCGCGGTGGGGAAGGCGGCAGGCAAGCCGTTGATCGTGTCGTTGGACATGACCTCTCCCGCCGTACCGCCAAGCAGGCTGTTGAGCGGCGTCGCGGTATAGTCATCGTCGCCCGCCACCACGCTGGCCGAGGTATTCGCAACCGCGCAAAGCCGGATCGACGAGCCGCGCCGCGCGTTGTTCAGCGAGCTGCCGGTATAGCCGTGGATGAACTCCCCCTCGGTGAAGGTGCCGTATTCATAGGTGGCATAGTTGTCGAAACCGGTCTCGTTCGGCTCTTCCGTCCAATTGGTCGGGTCACCCACCTTGGCGGGGTCCATCGTGATCGCCTGCCCCCCGGCGGGAAAACCGGCGAGCGGGGCGGTGTGGAAATAGGAAATGCCATCGGGCGCGAGCAGCGGGCCGACCACATCCGAACTATCATCCGATGTCCCACGGCTGTCCACATCCGTCTGTTGAACGATCACGCCGTTGATACGGCTTTGCTCGACCGCCCGCCCTTGGGGGTTCGAGGGGGTGGCGCTGCCGTCTTCGACCAGGCGCAAACGGTAGGTGACGAAGCCGTTGTCAGCGGGTGTCATCCGCGCTTCGAGCGAGCCGTCGATATTGACCGCAGTGGCGTTGCTGATCTGGGTCGCTTGAAACACGACATCCAGATCGTTGCCATTGATGTCGGTGGTGACATTATCAAAGACGAAGATGTCCGAGGTCGTCAGCGCCGCCGCGCTGCCCGCTCCGGCCAGCTGCGTGCGCGGCTGCGCGAAAACCGACCGCGGCGTACAGGTTTGCGGGCCGGTGTCGGTGGACAGGACATTGGCGACGATGCTGGCGTTTTGCGGATTGGACTGCAGGCGCGACACGAAAGGCGTGCCGATCGCGCCGATCCCCGCCGTGGCCGTACTGTCGACCGCGCCCGACAGGGCATCCGCCGCCGTCACGGTATATTCCGCCGTACAGGTCACCTTGCCGCCCGGGGCCACAGGTGCGGTGATGGCCGGACAGGTGACCGTGCCGACAAGGCTGTCTTCGATCACCACGTCTTGGTTCGGGTTGAAGGGCAGCTCCCCTGTATTGGTCACCTCATAGATAAAGGTGACCGTCGTGCCCTGAAGCGCGGAGAGCGGGCTGGTAAACCGTGCAAGGCTGATTGTCTGTTCGGTGGTAAAGTTCACATCGGCGAAGATGCCGATCCCCCGCGCCCCCGCATCATAGGGCAGGGTCACCGGATTGTAGTAGCTGCGGACCTCGCCAATACTTTCGTCGTACCAAAGCTCAATCCGTGAGGTCGCATTGGGGTAGCTCAGCCGGATCGACCCATTGGTATCATCGCCCGAGCCAGGGGAGAGGAAGGCGCTGCCGTCGATGAAAAGACATTGCGCCTCGTTCCCGTTCAGCAGGCCGGTGTCGCCGGACCCCGGCCCGGGGCCGACCACGACGGTGGGTGCCGGCCCCAGTGTGGTGATACTTGGGTTGCCGTTATCGCCAAAGGCCGTCACAAAATCGCAGCGGTCCCCGGTGCTGTGGTTGTCGGTGGGGTCAATGTCGAGGATGTCGACGGTAAGGTTGTCGACCTGAAACGCGACGCCGCCGGAACTGGCCGAGACGCTGGCGGTGATCCGGTCATCGCCGCGCCGCCCCGCATTCGGCGCGGCATCGCCCACGATGACAAGCGAATCGACACCGCCGCCCAGAACATTCACATCGTCGGGCGTAAAGATCGGATTGCCCTGCGCATCAGTGCTATAGGGGCGCAGATTGCCGGTGATCTCGACCGTTGTGTCGATCTCGAAACCATATTGGTCCGACAGAGTCCGCAACAAAGGCCCGGCAAAGCCTGCGGGCCAATCGAAAGTGGACCAATCGATCGAGAAATCCCCGGCATCCGCGGGAGAGGAGGAGACGGTAAGCGCGGCGCAAACGGCGAGGGAGACACCGCGCAGCGCTTTTCGGTTGGAGAGACGTTTCACAATTCACCTTTCGGTCCGAACCGGAGAGCCCGCGCAACGAGGCCCCCAGCGAGAATACGAACAAATATCTACCGGACATTTATCGCGAATTGTCGGTCTCAAAGCGAAGGTGCGTCCGGTCAAAGCAGATGCCGCTGCGGATAGCGCGATATACTTACGGATAGGTGAAACAGCTCTGGCCAGATCGCCAAATGCGCCCCCGGTCTTCCCCCCGAGGGGAGGGACGGGGAAAACCGGTGGGGCGCATCGCTGCAAAGCTATCAGGGAGCCGCTCCCTGGGGTAGGGGAACGGGCAGCAGCTCCCGAGAAGGCCCGCGTCGTGAAGCATATTTTCAGGCGAAACGGTCGAAATGAACCGGTTGCCAGCTTGGACGCGGTCATTGGTGTGGTCAATGACGCCTTCGTGCAGACCCGTCTATCGGCGGGCATAACTAACTATAGGTCGCGCCTCGCATCGTTGCATCTGGGCGGGGGTATAATCGGACTAGTCTTAAGGATAGGTTTCCGCCGCCCCGTCCAAGCAGATTTGTCAGAGGTCAAGCTGCGCCTTCATCGCCGCCAGCGTCGCGTCGCAGGTGGCGGGCAAAGCCTCAGCCAGCGCGCGGGCCTCTTCGCCCTTGTCGGTCTTGCAGGCGGTCTCGATCTCTTTGAGCAGCCCGTGCAGCCGGTCGGCGCCGAGCATGCCGCACATCCCGGCCATGGCATGGGCGCGGGCCTGTAGGTCAGGCAGAGCATCGGCTGCCATCAGGTCGGGCAGATCGGTCGCGACTTGTTGGTCGAGCTTTTCCACCCGCTCGCGCAGCTTATCCGCGCCCAGCAGGTCGAGCAGATCTGCGATTTGTTGTTCGTTCAACAGGGGCCGTTTCGCGGATTTCGCCTGTACCGATGACTGGGCGCTGGCCAAACGCTCGGGCAGAGCCTGTTCGGGCATTACCGCGCGCCCCGAAAGTTCGCGCAGCTTGGCGCGCAGTACCTTCATATCCAACGGCTTTTGCATGAACCCCGACATCCCGACGGCGCTGAACTCCGCCCGTTCTTTCGGCATGGCATGGGCGGTCACGGCGATGATCGGCGTTTCGCGGTTGGGGCCCTCGCCGGAAAGAATCGCCTTGGTCGCCTGAATGCCATTCACCTCGGGCATGGAGATATCCATGAGGATCGCATCGAAGGGCGCGTCTCCGGCCAGTTCGATCGCCTCGCGCCCGCCGGTGGCGAGGGTGACGTCATGGCCAATCTTCTCAAGCATCGCCTTGATCAGCTCGCGGTTGATCTCATTGTCGTCCACCAGCAGAAGGTTGAGCCGCTGAGCCGCCGCGGGTTCGGCGCGCTTTTGCGGGTCGGGGGCCGCATCGCTGTTGATCTCGGCCAGATCGGCAAGCTCTACCGGCAGGCGCAGGGTGAAACATGTCCCCTCCCCCACGGTTGACTCGCAGGTGATCTCACCCCCCAGACGTTTGACCAGACGGCGCACGATCCCAAGCCCCAGACCGGTGCCCCCGGTGCGGCGCTCATAGCGGCTGTCGAGCGAGACGAAATCTTCGAAAATACGGTCGATATCCCCCGCCGGAATGCCAGAGCCGTCATCTTCGACCTGAAGGTGAAATTCTTCCCCCTCCGTGGCGGATTTGGCGAACCACCCGCGCAAGGTCACATCGCCGCCGGGGCTGAACTTGATCGCGTTGCTTAAAAGGTTCAACAAAATCTGCTGGATCGCCCGCGGGTCCGTGACGATGGCCTTGTCGTCTAGCTGTGTCAGATCAAGATGCAGCCGGGTGCCCCCGGCCTCTGCCAGAGGGTCCATCGTATTGATGATTCCCGCCATCAGCACGGTCATGTCACAGGTCTGACGCACCTGTTCATAGGTTCCCGCCTCACTGCGTTCAATGGCCAGCACGTCATTGATATGGCCCAACAAAATCTCGCCCGAGGTCATCGCCGCATCGAGATAGCGCTTTTGCTCATCATCAAGCCGGTCATCTTGCAGCAGTTGCAGGGCCGAGATCACACCATTGAGCGGCGTACGCATCTCATGGCTCATCATGGCGAAGAAACGCGATTTTTCTTGATAGGCGTCAAGGGCTTCGTCCCGCGCGGCAATGATCTCGGCCTCGCGAAGGCGTTTTTCGGTGATGTCCCGAATATAGGCGATAAAGAGCGACCCCTGCCCCATCGGCGATTGCGACACGGACATCTCGACCGGGAAAATGCGCCCGGCGTGGTCGATCATCTCAAACTCGCGGCGGCCCTTGTCGGCGACCTCCGTCTCGCCGGTGATGCGGAACCTCTCAAGCCGCTCGCGGTGCATCCTGCGGTCGGCCGGGGGGATCAAAAGGCTGATATAGTCCCTGCCCTTCGCCGCCTCATGGGTGATGCCAAAGATCTCTTCGGCGGAACCGTTGAAATCTTCGATCTCCCCACGCTCATTGATGACGACGATGGCGTCGAGCGATGCCTGAAGGGTGGTCGCAAGGCGCAGGTGGTTTTCTTCGACCAGTTGCGATGTGCGGTTCAACCGGCTGGCCTGCCGCGAGAGGCGGTAGACCGCCCCGACCAAGGCAAGGGTGACGATCAAGACGATCGCCGCCATCACCTCGATCAGCCGCACGATCTCATGGCGTTCGTATTGGGACAGCTCGCTGGCAATGGCGATGGAGGCGAGGGCAATCTCGCGGGGCACGTCTTCGATGCTGCGCAACATGGCGTCGATATCGTCCAATGCCGCGATCAGTTCGGCGTCGGACCCGTCAATCGCGGGCAGGAACCCGTCCAGCTGGGCCCGCAACTCACGGATTTTCGGTTTGGCCTTTGCGTTGTTGCGCACCCGTTCGGCCAACAGAACGCGGCTATAGAAGATGTCGAACCTTTTGCGGAACTCGTCCAACGCTTCGGGCGTGGCGGATTTCGCCTCAGCCAAGGCGCGGTCGGTCTTGAGGAATTCGATCTCGATCTGCGTAAAGACCCATTCAGCATGGTCTTGCTGCGCACTGTCGAGCGCTTGAATCCGATCCCAGACGTTATAGGCCAGATAGGCGGCGATGCTCATCCCCAGCACGAGGATAAGCATCAAGACCTGTCGGCTTCTTGCGCGCGCGGGCCCGAATTTTCCTGCGTCGTTCATCCAAGCCCTCTGCGCCATTGTCAGTTACTCGACACTAATTCGGTCAAGCTGCCAGATCGACCGGCTGTAGACCAGTTCCGTCTGATAGGCGATGTCGCTGTCATAGGGGTAGACCACCCAAAGCGGCCCCTTGTCCCGGCGCGACATCTCCTCGCCATTGGTATGGTAGGCGATGATCGGCCCGTCTTCGACCGCGTCGGACATGGGGATTTCCACCGCATAGTCATTGATCGCCGTCGCGGTGATGGTGCCTTCTTCGACGTTCAGCGTCTCAAAGAGGTCTTTCAACGACACGCCTTCGAATGCCTGCGTGCCATCGGTCCAGATCGTCGTTGTTTCAAAGCTTGAGACAGGCATCGATTTGAGATCCGAGAGGGTGAAGCTATGGGTTTCCTCGGCCAGCGTCACTTCGAGCACGGCCTCTTCGTCTTGGGCGGCAACCGCCGACGCAAGGCCCAGAGAGAGGGCAGCCGCGGTGATGGTCTTGCTGAGGTACTGAAAGGTCATGTCAAATTTCCTTATCTGGCGTTGTGACCTGACCATACCCTGCCCGAATGACAGGCGCGAAGGCGCAGAAGCGCATCCCCCCTATACCAAAGGATAGGTGCGCCTGTCCCCGCGCGCCCCGCATTGCCATACCAAAGGATAGCGGCGCATGCCTTTGCCCCCCTTTCCCCTTGGGCTTTCATCTTTCCTTTGAAACGGGCACACTCTACCAATTAGAGAACGCCGGCCATTTTGGCTTCAGGAGATCTATTATGTCTTTGCGTATTTTAATTGCCGATGATCACGACATGGTCCGAGAGACCATCGCCATGTTTCTTGATGCGGATGGGGCCACCGTCACCGAAGCGGCAAGCGATCTGGCCGGAGCGCTGGACAAGATCAAATCAGAGCCGCCCTACGACCTGGTGCTGCTGGATTATACGATGCCCGGCATGAAGGGCTTGCAGGGTCTGCAAACCGTTCTTGATATCAATGAGGGTCGCCCGGTCGGGCTCATCTCCGGCACCGCCACTCGGCTCATTGCCGAACAGGCGCTCGAAATGGGGGCGATCGGCTTTCTGCCCAAGACGCTGCCCGCCAAGTCACTGGTCAACGCGGTGCGTTTCATGGCGGCGGGAGAGACCTATGCCCCGGTCACCTTCATGTCGGGCAAGGACAATCCCGAAGAAACGGATTTCGAGAAATCCCTGTCCGAGCGAGAGCGCCAGGTGCTGCGCGGATTGATGAACGCGCAGTCCAACAAAGAGATCGCCCGCGACCTCGATCTGCAGGAAGTGACGATCAAACTGCATGTCAAAACACTTTGCCGAAAACTGGACGCAAAGAATCGTACCGATGCGGCGATCATTGCGCGCGACGCGGGCTTCGTTTGAGGCCCGTTTCACACCCCTGAACCATCCCCGGCATCGGCCCAGCGCGTGCGCTGTAGCGCCCCGATTTCCCCCTGAGCGTAAACCATAATCGCCCGCCTCGTGCGGGCGTTTTTGCGTTCGGCCTATAGCGGCCCGCGACGAATCAAAGATTCGGGAGCCCCATTTTTCCCAGCAAAATTAACCATCTGCGGAGCCCGCGCCCGGCCCGATTTCCGCGCCAAATGATAGGCCGCGGCGCGACCTGATAGGGTCACCTATCCTTTCGGCTAAGCGCCTGACCACAGGCTCAGCGAGTTAACCGTTCGCTCAGATGATATCGGTATCCGGTTCCCCGAAGATGAGAACAGGACAACGCAATGAGCGTGTCCGTTCATTGCAATCGCCGGCTCTTCACCGGCCAACAAGGGAACTACTAGATGCGTATCCATATCTCCCAATTGTCCAAGACACTCATCACGAGTACGGCTTTGTCGCTCGCTGGTTTCGCGGCTGCCGCCGACGCGCTCACGAGCGAATTCTCCTTCCGCGTGGTGGAAACCAATGCCGAGGGCGAAGAAGTCCTCGTAGAGCGTGAGACGGTCCGCCCGGGCGAAGTCATCTCTTATGAGCTGCGTCACCAGAACATGACCGACGGCGCCATGGAAGGGCTCGTCATCGCCGCGCCGGTCCCTGAGGGCGTCTCTATCACATTGGGTGCCGAAGTGACCTCTGTCGCCGCGGTCTTTGAAGTCCAGGCCGAGATGGACCCCGAACAGGAAGGGCTGGAATGGTCCACCGTTCCCGCCATCCGCAAGGTCGTCGATGCCGATGGCAACATGACCGAAGAGCCGCTTCCTGAAGAGGCTGTCGCCGCCGTGCGCTGGACCCTCTCCGAACCGCTCGAAGCAGGCGATTCCGCCTTCAACAGCTACCGCGTGCGCCTGAACTAATCCCGGCGCCTCTCTCTCCACTCTCTCTCCAACTACTATAGAACTAGGGAATATTAACGTGAAACACCAAACAACCTTCCTGCGCTCCGTAAGCGCCGTTGCTCTGACCGCCGTGATCGGCACTGTCGCTTTCGCGGCACCCGAAGCGGGCTCTGTCATCGGCAACCAAGCCGTGGCGACTTATACCAACGCCGCGGGCGACACGATCACGGTAACCTCCAACACCGTTGAGACAGTCGTTCAGCAAGTTGCCGGCGTCACCCTGACCTCCGACAACACCGAAACCATCGCCCCCGGCGGTAAGGCGTTCCTGCCGCACATCATCACCAACGATGGTAACGGCCCGGATGCCTTCGCACTGACCGCGGTTGAGACCAACAGCGGCACGCTCGACACCTCGCAGCTGGTCTTCTACCCCGACGCCAACATGGACGGCGTGGCCGATAGCGTCACCCCGCTGACCGAGACACCGACCCTCGCCCCCGGTGAGCAGTTCGGCATCGTGATCGAAGCCTCCGTCGCCTCCACGGCCACCGGTTCCGACACGATCACCGTGACGGCGGCCTCGACCCTCGACGGCACCGTGCTGAGCACCAACACAGACACGCTGACAATCTCCAACGACGCGATTGTCGAGTTGGTCAAATCGATGACCGCGGACCCGGCTTCGGGCGGCAACCCCAATATCATCGACGCAGGCGATACGGTAACGATCACGCTGACCTACTCCAGCACCGGTCTGGCCGCGGCCAACAACTACTCTGTGCAGGACGTGCTTGATGGCCGCCTGACCTATGTGCCCGGCTCGGCCCGTTGGTCTGACTCCGCCACACCGCTGGACGATAACAACGGCTCCACCGTGGTCGACACGACAAACGGCTCTGGCGAGACCATCGCTTGGGACTATGACGACGCGCAGAACGTCAACTTCCTGATCTCCTCTGTCGGTTCTGGCCGCTCGGGTGAGGTGACGTTCCGTGCCGTGATCGCGGATACCGCCAACGCGGGCATCATTACCAACGTGGCGACCCAGGACGTTGACGGCGTGGCCTTCCCGCCATCGAACACCGCCTCTGTCACCGTGGACAACCAATATGCGGTTGCGGTTGCCGATACGGCGATCAACTCCAACGGCACGGCCAACCCGGCGATTGCCTCGGCCACCGACGATGACGCGGCCAACAACGATGTCGTCACGGAATCCGGTGATGTCTATCAGGGCGGCACGATCCGTCAGGAATTCGTGCTGACCAACCTCTCCAACAGCCCGGACAGCCTGACCCTCGACGTGACCAATGGCGACTTCCCGGCTGGCACCACCTTCCGCTTTGTGGGCGCCGACGGTATCACACCGGTGGTCGGCTCTGTCGGTCCCTTGGGTATCGGTGACAGCGCAAAGGTGACCTTGATCGCCACATTGCCAACCGATGTCGCACCGACAGCCACCACCAACTACACCGCCGTCATCACAACGACCTCGGACAACTCCGGCGTCAGCGATGTGTCGACCGCCGAATTCACCGGCGCGGTTCTTGCGGCTTCGGTCGATCTTGAGAACGCCGTCGTCGGTTCCGAAGGCGATGGCGCGGCACCGACGAACGGTGGCAACCCATGGGTCACCCAGTCGACAGACCCGGGCGCACCGGTTGTCTTCGAGATGCTGGTCGAAAACAACGGCCCCACCTCGGACAGCTTCAACCTGTCGCTGGATCAGGCCCTGCCCGCAGGCTGGACGGTTGAGTTCCAGCTGCCCGACGGCTCGATCGTGTCGAACACCGGCACCATCCCCGCAGGCGCATCGCAGGCCATCCGCGCCGTGATCACGCCAGCCGATGGCGCCCTGCCGGGTGACACGCTGGTCGACGTCGCGGTCGTCTCTTCCGTCTCGGGCCAAGGTGACCGGATCGTCAACCAAGTCACGGTCAATGAAATCTATGACGTGAAGATCATCGAAGACCAAAGCGCGCAGGCTTCGCCGGGTGGTATCGTGGACATCCTCCACACCATCTCGAACGAAGGGAACGTGGCCATCACCGAGGCGTCGATCACGCAATCGGGTCTGACCAACTTCTCCGGTGCGATCTTCTGGGATCAGAACGGCAACGGCGTGATCGATCCGTCCGAACCGGTGATCGACAACTTCGATGACCTGACCGACGGTGTCTCGCCGGGTGTCAACGGCCTTGCCCCGGGCGACAGCATCTCGCTGATCTACCGTGTGCAGACGCCTTCGACAGCCACCCAAGGTGTGTCCGAAGTCGGCACCATCACCATCAACAACACGTTGAACGGTGTCGGGACCGATATCGACCAGACCAACAACGCCGTCGAAGACCGCGTGGTCATCATCTCGGGCGATGTCACACTGAGCAAGTATCAGTACATCGACGCGAGCTGCGATGGCACCGTGGGCACCTTCACCAAGACACGTCTTGATGTCGAGCCCGGCCAGTGCATCCGCTACATGGTCGAAGCCGAGAACACAGGTGCCTCTGCGGCGGACAATGTGATCATCACGGACGCGGCCCCGGCCTATACCGCGATCACGGACTGTGGCGGCGCCTGCCCTGAAAGCCTGTTCCCGGGCACCAGCACGGCCACCGTCACCTCGACCAACGTATCGAGCACGCATGGCACGATCCTTCCCGGCGGCTTTGCCCGGGTAGAGTTCACCGTGCGGGTCGACGACTAAGCGACCTCTCGGGCGCCCCCGGGCTGAGCGATGCTCTCCCGGGGGCGCCCCCTCCTCCCCCCGTTTCCGTCTCCCCCATTTTTCACTCCCTTCCCAGGGATCGCAACAGGAGCAAGCTGATGCGCAGTTTCCTTATGTCTAAAGCCCGCTCGGCTCTGGCCCTGATCAGCGCCTCCGCACTGGGCCTGAGCCTTCTGCCCCAGACCGCCACCGCCGCCCCGGCCCCCGGTGGGTCTTTCATCCGCAACGTGGCAGAAGTCAGCTATTTCAACACCTCCCTTGGCATCATGGAACGCGTCTTCTCGAACCCGGTACGGGCCGAAGTCGCCGCGGTTCCCGGGCTGGAAGTGACCGGCTACTCCGACCTTCTGCTGACCCGCGGTGCCTTTGGCCGTTACCATTTCGACGTCATCAACAGCGGCAACGTGCCGCTTTCCACATCGGTCAGCATCGGCGAGCAAGGCAGCGCCAGAATGATGTCGCGCCAATCGCTTTTCCCCGATCTCAATGGCAACGGCCTGATCGATGCCGAGGACCGCGCGGTCGACATGTCCGCGCCCATCATGCTCGCGGCTGGCGAACGGCTGCAACTGATCTATGAGTTCCGCATCTCAGCAGAGACGCCCGTAAGCACCCAATTCGCCAGCATGTTGACCGCCTCTGCCGTGACCGAAGATGGCCAACGCCTGACCGAAGACGCCATGGGCGTCTCGCGGGTTGAGGAAGGCGGGCTCGAAGTCTCGAAAGAGCAGGTCGTCGCCGAGAATGACGAGGGCGCGCTCATCACCTACACCCTGCGGCTGCGGAACGACTCCGAGCGGGACGCCTTTGGCTACCCTGAGATTGAGGGCCAGCCGATCGTGATCGACGGCACGCCCCGGACCGGCGTCTTGCTGCGCGATGCGATCCCGCTGAACACCGTGTTCCACGCGGTGCAGGATTCGGGCACCATGACCGCGCTGGTTCACATGCGCGGCGCGCCTGACCACCACTACGTCAGCGTCGCCCCGGCCGGGCTTTCCCATGACGTGGATGCGGTGGCCTTCTTTCATGAGGGCGACTACGCCGTCGGCCATGCGACCGATCCCAGCTTCTCGGTGCGGGTGCCTGCCGACTTGGGCAAGGTAGAGGTGCAGAACACCGCCTCGGCCTTTTACAACAACCAAGAAAGCACCCTGCTGCTGACCTCCAACACCGTGGTCTATGACCGCGATACAGAGACGGTCGGCACCTTGGTCTTTGAACACCCCGAGACCGGCGCGGACCAGCCCTATGGCACGCCGGGCAGCGACACCCGCCTGCGCCTCACCTCGGGCGCCTGCAACATCAGCGCCGAAGTCGACAGCACGACGGTGACCATCCGCAGCATGCTGACCGGCGATGTGGAAACCATCATCGCGACCGAGACCGGGGCCAACACCGGTGTCTTCCTCACCCCCGCCCTGCCGATGGCGCAAATGTCGCCCGCCGTTGCCGGGGATCAGGTCATGGCCACCGATTTTGGCGATAGCTTCATCGCGACGGCGTCTTGCGACAGTGCGGTGCTTGAGGACGATCTGATGATCAACCCCGGCAACTTCCTGTTCAACTCCGTCACCAACGCCCCGATTGACGGCGTGGCCGTGGCGCTTGTCGATGCCCGTTCGGGCAACGAAATGGCCCGCACCCAGACCGACCAGCGCGGCTTTTTCACCTTCTCCGAAATGCCCGAAGGCGACTACCGCTATGCCGTGATGGACGCGCCCGCATGGATCTTCCCCTCCGCGCGTCTGGACTATGCCGGTATGGGCCGCAATGTGATGGATGCCGGTTGGGGCCGCGCGTTCAGACACGCAGGCGGCGCATTGTTCGTCTCCGACATCCCGGTTGATCCGAATTATGGCACGCCGCTGGCGCTGGACAAAGCCGCCGACCTCGACCGCGTGGGTCACGGTGAATTCGTCACCTACACGCTGAGCTTCACCAACAACATGCATCAAGCGCTGATCGGCGGCGAAATCCTCGACCGGCCCGCCTATGGTGTGAACTTCGTGCCCGGCACGGTGACCCTCAACGGAGAGCCGCTGGACGACCCGCAAGAGATCGGCAATGGCGATCTGCGCTTTGACCTGGGCATGCTTGAGCCGCTGTCGAGCCATGAGCTGTCCTATGTGATGCAATTCTCTGCCGCCGCCCGCGAAGGCCGCAACGAGAACAGCGCGATCCTGTCGGGCCGCCAAGCGGGCACCGGGACGCTGCAACAATCGCAGACCGCGCGCGCCATGGTCCGGCTCGACAATTCGGGGGGTGTCTTTGCACGCCAAGGCACCGTGCTGGGCGCCGTGTTCATGGATTGCAACGGCAACGGTCTGCGCGACCGCGTTGAGGATGAGCCCGGCATTCCCGGCGTGCGCATCGTGACCCAGGAAGGGCTCTTCGTGGTGACCGATATCAATGGCGCCTATTCGCTCAACGGCATGCGTCCGGTGACCCATGCCTTCCTCGTGCAGCCCGAAACCCTTCCCGCCGGAACCGCGGTGCAGGTGACCCGCACCAACGATCTGCGCCGGGGTGGCTCGCGCATCGTGCCGCTGAAGAAGGGCGAGTTGCGGACCGAGAACTTCGCCGTGGCCCAATGCACTCCCGAAGCGCTTGAGGAAGTTGGCAAACGCCGCGACCATTTCGCCGGGAAAAGTCAAACCCCCGGCATGAACGCAACCGATCTGCCGATCGACGGCCAGCGCAGCAGCACCCGCTCGGTGCGCGGTGAGGCGGGCATCGCCACCACCACACAGCTGACCCCCGGCATGATTGCGGCGCAGAACGAAGAGGCCGGGCGTGACGCCTCCTCTGTCGCGCAAGCCGCCCGTGCCTCGGCGCAGCGTCAATCACTCGACAGTATGATCCAGAACCTCGATAGCGCGCCGGGCTTTGTCGACTTTGCCGAAGACACCGCCGTCACCCGCGCCACGCAGAACATCCGGATCAAGGGCAAGGCCGATCTCACGCTGTCGCTTCTGGTGAACGGGCGCGAGCTGGGCGGCGACCGGGTGGGCGAACGCACCAATCTGGCGAAAAACAATGTGCAGGCGCTGGAATATGTGGCCGTGAAACTGGCCTCGGGCGAGAACGTCCTGACACTGGTGGGCCGTGATGGTTTCGGCATCGAACGCGTCCGCAAAGAGCTGCGCCTGACCGCCCCCGGCAAACCCGCCCGGATCGAGATCCTGATGCCGGAAACCGCTTCGGCCAATCCCGCCTCGGTGGTGCCGGTCGTGGTGCGCGTGCTTGACGCCGGGGGCCGCCCGGTGCCCGCATCGGGCACCGTGACCCTCGCCGCTCGCCGGTCGCTTTGGGATGTGACCGACATCCGCAGCAGCGCGCCCGGCGTGCAGGCCTATCTCGACAATGGCGAGGCGACCTTCAACCTGATCCCACCGCAGGCCTCCGGCCCCGACCTGATCACCGTGCGCTCCTCCTTTGGCGAGGCCGAGGCGCGGGTGACCTTCACCCCCGACCTGAACGAACGTGTGCTGATCGGTGTGATCGAAGGCGCGGTTTCGCTGAGCGGCGATGCGGGGAATGTTATCGAAGAAGACCGCATCAGCGCCTTCGAGGACACCACCACCGGGATCCGAGGTGAGCTTTACCTCAAAGGGGTGATCCGTGGCGATGCCCTGCTGACCCTGCGCTACAGCTCGGACCGGGACACCGAAGACAGCCTGTTCCGCGACATCCGGGGTGAGGAATACTACCCCGTCTACGGCGACAATTCCGAACGCGGGGCCGATGCGCAATCTTCGTCCAACCTCTTCGTGAAGGTAGAGAAAGGCCGCTCCTATGTGCTCTACGGCGATATCGCCATCGCGCCCGAGGCCAGCGCGCTGAAACTGGGCGGATTGCAACGTGTCGCCACCGGCGCCAAGGGCCATTGGGAGAACGACCGCGTTTCGGTCACCGTCTTCGCCGCCCGGACAGCGCAGGAGCAGCAGATTCAGGAAATCCGCGGGCGCGGTGTCTCTGGCCCCTATGACCTTGACCTGAGCGGCTATGTGCAAGGGTCCGAGCGGGTGGAGATCCTCGTGCGGGACGAAGACGGCGGCGATATCCTGTCGGCCACGCCCCTGCTGCGCGGCACCGACTATCTGCTCGACTTCTTTCGCAACACCATCACCTTCGACAGCCCGGTGCGCCAGTTCGACCTCGACGGCAACCCCGTGTCGATCCGCGTGACCTATGAGGTCGAGGCCGAGAGCGCCGAAGCCTATTGGCTCTATGGCGGTGAGGTGAACTATGCCCTGTCCGAGCGGACCTCTCTCGGCGCCCGTGCGGTCCATGCCGACGCCCCCTTGGGCAACGCGGCCCGCCAGCGGATGCACTCTGCCTATCTCCAGCACGAAGACCGCCAAGGCGGTCTGTGGGAGGCCGAGGTGGCCCGGTCGGAGAACGCCATGGGCGACAAGGGCAACGCTGCGCGCCTGTCCTATGAGCTGAAGACCGAAACCCGCCACTTCGCTTTCGAGGCGATCCACACGGGCCGCGACTTCTACGCTCAAGGCGGGTTGGCGCGCCCCGGCACCACGCAGGTCCGCCTGAGCTATGGCGAAGAGATCGACCGGCGCAGCGACATCGACTTCGGCGCGGAATACACCCGCGACCGGATCAACGACAGCACGCGGCTGACCGTGGATGCGATCTATTCCCGGCATCTGAGCAAGACCCTGCGCGGCGAGATCGGCCTTGAGTACAGCCGGGACCGCACCGCCAGCGGCAGCGAGAGCGACACCGCCCTGATCCTCGGCGCACATTGGACCCCAGCGGCCCGCCCCGGCACCGTGATCGAGGCCAAGCTGCGCGCCCCGCTCAGCGGCGACGCCCCCACCGAACTGACCCTCGGCCTTTACGACGAGCCCAAGAACGGCTGGCGCGTCTATAACGAGATCGAGCTTCAGTTCGGCAGCGCCGCTCTGGTCACCCGCGCGGCCTATGGCTTCACCTATACGATGAACGAATGGGTCACTGGCCGTACCGAGATGACCAAAACCAGCGGCACCAGCGACACCACCATGGTGCAGGGTCTGTCGGTCGATTGGGACCTCAACGAAAGCACCAACCTGCGCGCCGACCTTGAGCATTCACGCAACCTTGAAACCAATGACGGAGAGCTCACCTCCTTTGCCATCGGCACAAGCTGGGAATCGGCGGATGGTGACTGGGTCGGTGATGCCGAGCTGGAAACCACTTGGGAAGAGAGCGGCAAGACCTATTACGCCAGCTTCGGCATCGCGGGCAAAGTCACCCCTGAGCTGACCGTTCTGGCCCGCAGCCGTGCCGCGCTCGACCGCCGCGAGGGCGAGGACTCCCGCCGCATGCGCACCCGTATCGGGGCCGCCTATCGCCCCAAGGATAACGCGCGCCTGGATGTGCTGGCTTGGTATGAGCATCGGCTGGAAGAGAAACACGCCAGCACGGAAACGCATCTGTGGTCGATCGACGCGAATTACGAGATCGACGCCGACCTGCGGATCAACGGCAAATATGCCGGCCAGTACCAGAAGATCGGCACCAATGCCGGCGCGCGGGCCAATACCACCACGCAGTTGATCCAAGGCGGTCTGAACTACGAATTCGGCGACGACCGTTTCCAACTCGGCCTCAACGCCACGCATCTGTGGGACAGCGAGGGCAATTCTTCCAACGGGATCGGCGCCGAATTTGGCTTCACCCCGCGCGAAGGTGTCCTTCTGGCGCTCGGCTACAACAAGGCCCGTGGCCGGGTGGCAGGGCAAAGCAGCCTCTATGACGAAGGGTTCTATTTCCGGTTCAACCTGCTGTTGGACAACTCACTCTGGACCCAGTTCGACCAGTTCCTCGGAAGCTGACCGGGAGACTCAGCCTCGAGGGAGAGCCACGTTCCAAGCGCATCTGGAACGTGGCTCATTTCTCTTTCAGAGCGCGGCGTCGCTCCAAAGTCGACCCGGCCTATTCCAAGTGCCGGGCCGACTATCCTTTCGAGACGCTAACTAGCTGTCCGCATTAATGAAATATCGATTTTAGAGGCGCATGATCAGGGACAATGCAAACCTCCAGCCCGATGGGAAACTCCGATGAAAAAGCTCGCTGCCAGCACTGCCTTTTGCCTGATCGCCGCCACCCTCTCCGGCGCGGCAAATGCTAATGATTTCGCCCGTTTCGACAGCCGCAAGATCGCCGTCACCGGCCTGAACTTCGCCCTGTCGCCTTCCGCCTCGGATGCACGGATCCACCTCAACCGGGCCATGATCCAGACGCCTGTCAAACATGCACAGGCCCCCCGCAAACTGACCCTGCCCCCGCGCGGTGGCCCATCGGCGGCGGTGCGTCATGTCATCGCCTCTGCCGAGGCGGGCGCGAAAGGCTATGACGCGGTGCAGCATGGGGCGCGGATCAAGCCGCCCAAGCGCCCCACAAGCATGACCATCGGCGAAATCTATCGCTGGATCAAGGCCACCCCCGGCCAGCCCCATGCCATCGGGCGCTACCAGTTCATCCCCAACACCTTGAAAACGCTCGTCGCCGAAGCGGGGCTAAGCAAGAGTGACCGGTTCACCCCACAGGTCCAAGACCTGCTGGCCGATCTATTGCTCGAAGATGCGGGATTTACCCCCTTTATGAAGGGCAAGATCAGCCGCCATCGTTTCATGGAAAACCTCGCCCGGATCTGGGCCGGGCTGCCCACTTCGACGGGCCGGTCCTATTATCACGGCCATGCGGGCAACCGGGCTGTCATCACTTGGAACGAATTCGACAGCCATATGAAAAGCATTTTTGAAAACACGGCACGCGGTACCTCCTGACCGCGCGCCCCACTCTCTTCTCTCTCTCTCTCTCCGTCTCCCTCCAGGCCAAAGCGCGCGTATTTTCGCCGCTTTGGCCGCCTTTTTAGCCGCGGCGCTGCATCTCGCGCGGCATTTCCGAGAAGATTTCAGGCCCATCGGCGCGCTGCTGAGGTAATCCCCCCCGATCTTAAGGGGATGCGGAAGTAGAATTTTCTCGGCAGGATGAACGAGGAGATTCCGATGAAGAAGACACGTTTTACCGAGGCCCAGATCATGGCCGTACTGCGCCAGATGGAGGGCGGTGTGCCTGCTGCCGAGCTGTGCCGTGAACATGGCATGAGCAGCGCCACGCTGTACAAATGGCGGGCGAAGTATGGCGGGATGGACGCCAGCCTCATCACTGAGATGAAGGCTATGGCCGAGGAGAACCGCCGACTGAAGCGCATGTATGCCGACGTCAGCATGCAGAATGACCTCCTGAAGGAAGCGCTCGGAAAAAAATGATACGGCCAGCTCAGCGCCGAGAGTTGGCCGTGAAAGCGGTGGCGATGAAGGGGGTCAGCATTGCGCTGGCGTGCCGGGCGTTCGACGTCAGTGAGACGTGCTATCGGTACAGCCCCAAGCTGGACGATGAGAACGAGCAGA